>DAINSN010000010.1:0-23818 GCA_036741295.1 Gaiellaceae bacterium | reverse complement strand
CTCAACGACGTCTCGGCCGGCGCGCTCGCTCTGCTCGCCGCGCTTGCGGAGGTCGGCATCTGGATCCAGCTGGTCGCCCGCTACGACTTCGGCCGGGGCGGTCTCCAGTTCGCGCAGCAATGGAACTGGTTCAGGGATCTGCACGTCTCGTACCACGTCGGCGTGTACGGATTCTCCGTGTGGCTGATCGGGCTGACGGTCATCGCAATGGCCGCAGCGATCGCCTATGGATTCTGGGCAGGCCGCGACCGGATGCGTGCGTACCTGGGGCTGATGCTCTTCCTCACGGGAGCAGTCGTCGGTGTCTTCACCGCGCAGGACCTCCTCCTCTTCTACGCGTTCTTCGAAGCGATGATGATCCCGCTCTACGTGCTCGTCGGTGTCTGGGGCGGGCCCGGACGGATGGCCGCCACGCTGAAGTTCGTGCTCTTCACGATGGCCGGATCGTTGCTGATGCTCGCCTCGATCGTCGTCTACGGCCTCTCGCAGAACACGTTCGACCTCGTGCAGATCGGCCAGAGCTCGAGCAACTGGATCTTCCTCGGCTTCGTCGCCGCGTTCGCGATCAAGGCGCCGCTCTTTCCACTGCACGGGTGGCTGCCGGACGCATACCGCGAGTCCTCGCCCGAGGTGGCCGCGATCCTCTCCGGGGTCGTCTCGAAGGCTGCAGCGTACGGCTTTCTCCGGATCGCGATCGCAAAGTTCCCCGAGCCCGCGCAGCACTATCGCGCCACCATCCTCGCGCTCGCGGCGATCGGGTTGATCTACGGCTCGTTGCTCGCATTTCGCGCACCGGACATCCGCGGCGTGATCGCGTACTCGTCGCTCGCACAGATGGGACTGATCACGATGGGCGTGTTCTCGGTCAACGACCTCGGGCTGAACGGCGCGGTGCTCCTGATGGTCAGCCACGGGCTGGTCTCGACCACGCTGTTCCTGCTCGCCGGAATGGTGGAAAGACGGGCGCTCACGGGGGAGCTCGCACGGCTCGGTGGCATGGCGCGCGGGCGTCCTGTTCTTGCCACCGTCCTGCTGACCACCGGTGTGATCGCGCTCTCGGTCCCACTCTCCTCGGGGTTCGCGGGAGAGTTCCTGATCCTCGCCGGAGTGTTTCGGCACGGCTGGGGCTGGTCCGCGGTCGGCGCTGTGGCGCTCGTGCTCGCGGCGGCCTACGTGCTGCGCCTGGTGTCGGCGATCCTCCATCGCGACATCGGACCCGCAGTCTCCGACGCGGCGCTCGACCTTCGCCCCGCAGAACTGGGAGTCGTCGTGCCACTGGTGGCATGTCTCCTCGCGCTCTCGGCGTGGCCTGCCGCGATCACGCAGCACTCGTTCCGTGACGATCACGGCCAGGCCGACGTGGCCAAGGGATTCAAGTGACCGCGGCGATTCACTCGTTTTCGATCGATACGCCGCACATCGACTGGTTCGCGCTCGCGCCGGTCAATGCATTGCTCGCGGCGTCCGCGCTCGCATTGCTCTGCTCCGTGCTCGTGCCCAGCTTCTCGCGGAAGCCGGTCACCGCCACCCTCTGTGCCCTTGGCTATGCGACCGCGCTCGGCTTCGCGGTCGCGCTCTACGTAAAGTCGGCGCACGGGCACGGCGTCGTCGTGGACGCCTTCCGCCGCGACCGCCTCGCCGAGTTGGCGGGGATCATAGTCGCAGGCTCGGGGCTGCTCGCAACGGCCATCTCGTATCGCGAGCGCTCGCGGGAGGATCACGTCGGCGAGTACTACGCGCTCCTCGCAGCGGCGGGAGGCGGGATGCTGTTCTTCGTCGGCGCGAACAACCTCATGACCCTCTTCCTCGCGCTGGAATGGTTCTCGATCTCGCTCTACATCCTCTGCGCGATCGACCGGGACCGGCTCAGCGGCCTCGAGGCAGCGCTCAAGTATCTGGTCGTCGGCGGCTTCGGTTCCGCGGTGCTGTTGTTCGGAGCCGCACTCGTCTACGGCGCCACCGGCGCGCTCGACTTCGCCGGGATCGCAGCCGCCGGCCACGAACATGACGCGCTGCTCGTGTTCGGTCTCGCCATGATCATCGCCGGACTGGCGTTCAAAGCGTCAGCGGCGCCGTTCCACATGTGGACGCCGGATGTCTACGAGGGCGCGCCGACGCCGCTGACGGCGTTCATGGCGGCGGCTACGAAGACCGTCGCGCTCGTCGTCGCGCTGCGCCTCCTCGTCACCGCCTTCCCGGGGGACGCCTACATCTGGACGCGCGCACTGGCCGTGATCGCCGTCTGTTCGCTCGTTATCGGCAATTTGGCCGCACTCGTGCAGAAGGGTGTGAAGCGCATGCTCGCCTACTCGTCCGTCTCGCACGCCGGCTTCATGCTGATCGCGGTCGCGTCGAACTCGAGCCTCGGCGCCCGGGCGCTCCTCTACTACCTCATTCCCTACGCGGCGATGTCGCTCGGCTCGTTCGGAGTCGTCGCGGCGCGCGAGCGTGAGCTCGGAGTCCCCGTCACCTTTGAGAACATGGCCGGATTCGGCTGGGAGCGGCCGGTGCTCGGGATCTCGATGTGGGCATTCATGCTCGGCTTTGCCGGGTTCCCACTTACCGGCGGCTTCATCGGCAAGTTCTACGTCTTCGCTGCTGCATACCGGCACGGCTGGACGTGGCTCGTGATCGTCGGCGTGCTTGCGACGCTGGTCAGTCTCTACTACTACCTGGGTCTCGTGCGCGCGATGTTCATGCGTCGCACGGAGGACCTGCAACTGGCTGCGGGGACGGACGCACGGGCAGAGCCCGCGCGTCCTCTAGGCGGCGCCACAAGTGGCGCCATTAGCGGCGGCTCACCGCCGCGCGACGCGCTGCTGCAGACCGCAGTCTTCGCCTGCCTCGTCGTCACGGTCGGCTCCTTCTTCGCCGTCCAGCCGCTGATCGACGTGGCGAAGCACGCCGCGACCTCGCTGCCCTTCTAGACAGACTCGGTAACGGGCCGCGCCTCTAGGACCGGCTCGCTCGGCTGCGTGCGCAGCGGACGTGCCGCCCACGCAGGCAGCCACCAGTTCCAGCGGCCCATCAGCATCATGATCGCCGGGACGAGCAGTGCCCGGATCACGGTTGCGTCGAAGATGATCCCAGCCGCCAGCCCGATCCCGAACTGCTTGATGTCGGTGCCCGGGCCCGTCGACAGCACGAAGAAGGCGAACATCAGCACGAGCGCGGCGCTCGTCACGAGCTTCCCTGTGCGCGCGAGCCCGAGTGAGACCGCCTCGCGGGTGCTCTTCGTCTCGTCGTACGCCTCGCGCATGCGCGTCAACATGAAGACCTCGTAGTCCATCGAGAGCCCGAACAGGAACGCGAAGATCATCAGCGGAATCCACGGGATGATCGACTGCGTCGCGGGCACGCCCCAAATCAGGTTGGAGCCGTGGCCCTGCTGGAAGATGAAGACGATGATCCCGTAGGCCGCTCCGAGCGACACCAGGTTGAGGATCACGGCCTTCAGCGGCAGCAGCAGCGAACGGAACGCGCGTGCGAGCAGGACGTAGGTCAGCAGGACGACGAACAGCAGGACGTACGGGAAGTTGCCGTACACCGCATGCACGAAGTCACGGTCCTCCGGCGCGACCCCGCCGAGACTTGCACCGGCGGGCAAAGCTTCCTCCACTCGCGAGATCGTCCCACGCACCGCCTTGCTCGAGCCGTCGACACTCGGAAACGCTTCGACGAGAGCAAGGCCGTCCTTGCGCCAGCTCTGCGGCGCCGTCGCACCGACGACGCCGTCGACGCCCCGCAGGCTCTGTACGACCCGGCTCGCATCGTTCGCGGGTGTCAAGACGACGAATGGCTTCATCACACCCGCTGAGATACCTGAGCCTGCGAGCACGTCGCGCCCCGTGATCGCGTCGCCTTGGCCGGGGAAGTCCTTGGCCTGAGCCTCACTCGGGTTCAGCTGGGATCCGAGCGCGAGCAGCACCCCGACGATCACGGCGCCCACGACGGCCACAGGCAGCGGCCTGCGGATGACGAGGCGCGCCCACTTTCCCCACCAGCCCGATTCCGGGTCGGTGACGGCGACGAAGCGCTTCGGCATCACGCGCAGCTTGTTGATGCGATGCCCGAGCAACGAGAGCAGCGCAGGGAGGAGCGTGATCGAGACGATCACCGACACCGCCGGAATCAGCATGCCGCCGATCCCGATCGACCTGATGAAGGGCAGCGGCAGCAGGACCATGCTCAGCAATCCGACGGCGACCGTCGAGCCTGAGACGATCACCGACCTGCCGGCATGCGTCATGGTCTCGACCAAGGCCGTCTCGACGTCCTCGCCGGACGCCAGCTCCTCACGGAAGCGGAAGATCATCAGCAGCGCGTAGTCGATGGCAACGCCGAGGCCGACCAGCGCGATCAGGAACTGGACAATGATCGAAACGTTCGTCACGTACGTCAGCAGCCACACGAGCGTGAACGTGTTGAGGATCGCGGTCACGGCAATGGCGAGCGGAATCGCGACTGCGGGCAGCGTCCCGAACACGAACATCAGAATCACGAGGGCCCCGACGCCGCCGATCAGCGCCTCCGTCAGCACGCTCGGGCCGGTCCCGCCCCCGCTCGACGCCGCGACGAGCGGCATGAGGCCGGTGAGATGGGTCTCGACGCCCGGCGGCGCGTTTGCCCGCAGCACGGCTCGCACCTTCTTGATGTGCGGCTCGCTCGAGAACGTGTTCTGGCCCGGCGGATAGATCTCCGCGAAGGTCGTGTGGCGGTCGCGCGAGACGAAGGCGTTGTCGTGCGTGTCGAAGTAAGAGCTGACGCGCGAGCCCGGATTGACTGCCGCGGCCTTCGCGATCGCAGGCGCCAGGTTTTGCTTCGTGGTGTCGCCGCTGGACTGGAAGACGGCAACGAGCGGAGCCTGCTCGCCCGTCCCGAATGTCTTCAGCGCCCTCTGGTTCGTCTCGTACGCGGAGTAGCCCGGAATCGAGAACGACTCGAACCAGCGACTGGAAACGCGCATCGTCGCGAACAGGCCGAATGCGGTCAGCAGCACCCAAAAGGCGATGAAGCGGCCGCGTCGGCGGTGCACGAGGTGGGCCAGGCGGGCGAGCATGGTCTGCTTCTACCTGCGGGGAGACACGGAACGCAACTGTGAACGCGTCAGGCCGACTCGGGAACGGTGCGCCCGCCGGGCAGCAACGCGCCGATCAGCACAACCGTGTAGAGCAGCAGCACCAGAACGAGCGCCGACACTGCGAACTTGGGAACGCCACCGATCACGGCCGGGCTCCGCAGTGCCGCACTGAGCACGAGGAGAAGCAGCGACAGCCCCGCCAGCGCCGGCCGGATCAGGCCGCACCGCGCCTCCAGGACGTCCCCGTAGCAGTCCAGCGCTAACACGAAGGCCGCCGGAATCGCCAGAAGGAGGAGGGCGAGCGCCAGCCCATGGGCACCGCTGGAGTCGGAGAGGAGGGCCGCCAGGACGAGCACGGGGGGAAGCAGGCGACGAGACATCCTCGCCAAGCTTCGCCTTCACCTCGGACGTTCCTTTACGCTCCGCGCCGCCACCTCGAACCGAAAAGGAGACCAATGGCCGCTGCGTCGCTGACATGGCTGGGACACGCCTCATTCCGGCTCGACTCGCCGGGAGGCAAGCGCGTCTACGTCGATCCGTGGTTCGACAACCCGAAGTGTCCCGAGTCCGAGCAGGACCCGGAGCGCTGCGACGTGATCGCGGTCACGCACGGCCACTCCGACCACGTGGGCTCGGTCGTCGCGATCACCGAGAAGCTCGGTTCGATGCCGATCGTCGCGCTTGTCGAGCTGAAAGGCTGGCTCAAAGGGCAGGGCGCACAGACCGACGATGTCCCCGGTCCGAACAAGGGCGGGACCGTCGCGGTCGATGGCATCAAGTTCACACTCACGAACGCGTTTCATTCGAGCTCGGCTGACGACGGGACGTACCTGGGCGAAGCCGCCGGAATCGTCATCGAGCTCGAGGACGGCAAAAGGATCTACTTCGCAGGCGACACCTGCGTCTTCGGCGACATGCAGCTCATCGCTCGCATCTACTCTCCGGATGTCGCCGTGCTGCCGATCGGCGGCCACTTCACGATGGATCCGCGCGAGGCCGCTGTGGCCTGCGAGCTGCTCGGCGTGAAGCGCGTCGTTCCCTCGCACTACGGGACGTTCCCGCTCCTGGCCGGAACGCCTGACGAGCTGAAGAAGCTGGCGACGGGCGTCGAGGTGCATGCAATCGGCCCGGGCGAGTCGATCGAGCTGTGAGAGAGCGCTGGTTCGGTGCGACGGGACGCCGTGTCCCGGAAATAGCCGTCGAGGGTGAGCTCGATCTCGGCGAGGCGCTCGTGCTCGACGACGTGTCGGATGGCGGCAAGCTGCAGGAGGCGCACGCGACCGGGCGGCCGATCGTCGTGCGAGCCGCCTCGGCGGAAGCGGTGAAGGCTGCGCTTGCGCATCCGGAGGTTGCGTCGGCGCTGGTTCCGGCCGAGCGGCGCGACCTGCTCGACCTGGACCTGCGCGAGCTGACGTATGGCCCGTAGCGACGTCGTCGCGACGTACTCGATCGTCGCGTGCGACCTCGATGCAGGTCAGTGGGGCGTCGCAGTGCAATCGAAGTTCCTGGCTGTCGGCTCGGTCGTTCCCTGGGCCGAGCCGCACGTGGGCGCGATCGCGACGCAGTCCTATGCGAACCCGCGTTACGGCCCGGAGGGGCTCGCCCTGCTGCGCGAGGGACGTTCTGCGGAGGAAGCGGTCGAGGCGCTCACAGCGGCGGACGAGGGCCGCGCCGAGCGGCAGGTGGGCATCGTGGACGGACAAGGACGCGCGGCCACGTTCACCGGGGTCGAGTGCCATGACTGGGCCGGCGGAAGAACAGGGAACGGCTATGCGGCTCAGGGGAACATCCTCGTCTCCGAGGAGACGGTCAATGCGCTCGCCGTTACGTTCGAGCAGAACGGGCACCTCTCCCTGGCGGAACGCCTGATCGAGTGCCTCGCCGCTGCGCAGGCCGCCGGCGGCGACCGGCGCGGCCAGCAGTCGGCGTCCCTGCTGGTCGTGGAGAAGGACGCCGGCTACGCGAACCTCTCGGATCTCGTCGTCGATCTTCGCGTCGACGACCACGAGCACCCGATCGTCGAGTTGCGCCGGATCTTTGCGTTGCACAACGAGCTCTTCGGGATCACGCCGCCCGAGGACTGGGTCGCGGTTGACGAGGGCCTCGCCTCGGAGCTGCGCGAACGACTCGGCACGCTCGGCTACGACGGCGAGCTGGGCAAAGCCTTCAACGACTGGGCGGGAACGGCGAACCTCGAGGAACGAGTTGACGGACTCGAACGGATCGATCCGGTCGTCCTCGGCGCACTGCGCCAGCAGTCGGGTTAGGGCCCCTAGGGCGCGCGAATCCCGGAGAGAGTCACGAACCGGTAACCGTGCGCGCGAACGGCTCGGATCACACCCGGGAGCGCGCGGGAATCGATCGTGCTGTGATCGCGCGACGAACCCAGGTGCATGAGAACGATCTCCCCCGGCACGAGGTGGGCGAGCACGCGGCGCTGCGCGCCGGCCACTGACTGTAGCGCGAGCCCCATCCAACCCCACGTATCCACGGTCCAGCGAATCGAGGCATAGCCGAGACCACGCACAATCCCGAGCGTGCGGGCATCGCGGGCGCCGTAGGGGAAACGGAAGAGCGGCCGCGGATCGCGGCCGGTCGCGCGGCGGATCATCGTTTCCGCCTGTGTGATCTCCCGTGTTGCTGCGGGCGTCGACAGGCGCCTCAAATCGAGGTGGTCGACTGTGTGGTTGGCGACCGGATAGCGCCGGCCGATCGCGCGCGACAGGAGCGGGTACGCCCGGACGAAGTGACCGGTGAGGAAGAACGTCCCCGTGACGTGCTCGCGTTTCAGCACCGTGAGAACCTGCTTGGCTGCATCCGCGTTGCCGCCACCGTCGAACGTCAACGCGACGACGTGCTGCCTCGTCTGCAAGCGGACGAGCTCGCCTGCGACGATCGCCGGCGGCAGGGCGTGAATCATGCGTCGCCAGGGAGGCGCAAGCCGGCCGCCCGAGTGCGCAGCGCGGGAACTGGATCCGCCGAGGGCTGCGCAACGAGCATCACCGCGCCGTATCCGTCGCCGATGAGCGAGTCGACGAGGAGCTGAAGGCCGAGTGCCAGCGCGAACGCCTTGTGCGCGTGCTCCCCGCCGAACGGCACCAGCTCGTCTTCGGAGGCAGCTCCCGCGATCACGTCCCCGTAGGTCACGCGTCCCATCGAGACGTCGCTGACGATCGGTCTGCCGTCCGAGCTTGGGATCGCGATCGCCAGGGGGTTCGTCCCGGTCAGCTTCGGCCCTCCGTCAGGATGGCCAAGGCGCGGCGGCGACGTGGCCGTCAGCACAGCCAGCAGCCCACCCGCAGCGATGCGGCGCGCCCAGTAGCCGAGCATTCCGGTGGGGAAGCAGTCGTGCGCAACGATCAGCCGCGCGGCCTCGGGCGGATCCTCGAGCTGGCCTGCGCAGATCGCAGCGAGCGTCAGGTAGCCGAGCGCGCCGCGGCCCTCCCAGCGCTCGAAACAAGCCTCGGCGAGGACGCACTCGGGTTCCGCAGCCGGGTCGAGGCCGGTCAGCGTCTCGAGCCAGTCGACACGCGCGAGCCCATGCCCTCGTTTGCCTCGCCGCTCCGCGTCGAGAAAGTGGTCGGCAAGTGTGCGGGTGTCCTCTTCGGAGAAACCGAGCGCGCGGATCCGCTCCTCGACCTGCACGGCGGCGAGCATACTTACGCGATGGTTCCGGAGGCGAAGCTCGACGGCGGCATTCCGCAGGGCGAGGGCTGGTTCGTCGTCAACGCCCGCGATTCCCGTTGGCTCCACAACGAGCTAGGGGCTTACTGTCCGTTCGAGGGAAAGGATGACGCCGCGTTCGAGCAGCTGGGGATCAACCTCAACGTGCTGCCACCGGGCATGCCGATGGCGATGTACCACGAGGAACCGGGGCAGGAGAGCTTTCTCGTCTTGCGCGGCGAGTGTCTCCTCATCGTGGAAGGGCAGGAACGTCCGCTCAAGGCCTGGGATTTCGTTCACTGTCCCCCGAGAACGAAGCACGTCATTCTCGGTGCGAGTGAAAGCCCTGCACTTGTTCTCGCCGTGGGGGCACGCAAGGGTGGAGCGAGCTATCCCGTCGACGAGACGGCGGTTCGGCTCGGTGCCGGCGTCGACAAGGAGGTGGCGTCACCCAAGGAGGCATACGCGAGGTTCTCGCCGGTCGAGGAAGGGCCGGCGCCCGAGCTCTAGCGCGCGATGAGCGTCAGCGGCTTGACGATCGTGCCACGGTCGAGCGCGAGCAGCTGGTCGGCGATCTTCCGAATCTCGCCCGCACTTTCCGAATCTGGGGCAGTCGCCATGAGCGGCTCGCCCGCGTCGCCGCACTCGCGCAGTAGCGGATCGAGTCTGACGCGTCCGAGCAACGGGATTTCGAGCTCGGCCGCGAGGCGGTCGCCGCCTCCGCTACCGAACACGTCGCCTGTCATGTTCTCGACCACGCCGACGAGCCGCATACCGGTCTTCTGCGCCATCACCCCGGCGCGCGAAGCCACCTCCTGCGCGGCGGCCTGCGGTGTGGTCACCACGATCGTTTCGGCACGCGGTAGCAGCTGTCCGAGAGAGATTGCAACGTCGCCCGTGCCCGGCGGCATGTCGACGACGAGGACCTCGAGCTCGCCCCAGTGCACGTCGGACAGGAACTGCTCGAGCGCTTTATGCAGCATCGGCCCGCGCCACATCACCGGCTGGTTGTCGTCGAGGAAGAACCCGATCGACATCAGCTTCAGGTCGTGCTTAACGGGCGGGATGATCATCCGGTCGACGAGCACTGGCTTCTGGCGAATGCCCAGGATGTGCGGAATCGAGTGGCCGTACACGTCGGCGTCGAGCACGCCGACGGTCTTGCCGAGTTGCGTGAGCGCGACGGCGAGGTTCGCGGCCAGCGTCGACTTGCCGACACCGCCCTTGCCGCTGCAGACCGCGAGCACGCGTGTGGAAGCGTCGAGCGACAAACCCTTCGAGCGCTCGTGCAGACCGCCGCGCAGCTTCGTCGTCAACGCCTGACGCTCGTCGGGCGTCATTACGTCGAAGCCGAGGGCAACGCGCTCAACGCCGGGCACGTCCCGCAGCACCTCGGCCACCTGTTTTTCAAACGAATCGCGCAACGGGCAGCCCGCGATCGTCAGCGCGATCGTGACACGCACGTCGCCGCCGTCGATCTCGACGTCGCGCACCATGTCGAGCTCCGTCACAGGCTTGCGCAGCTCTGGGTCGATGACGCCCTCGAGCGCCTTCATGATCAGGTCGCGGTTTGGTTCGCTCACGAGTCTGAGCCTAGCCGTTCCAATTTCTTTGCCGCAGGCGCGAGCGGCCGTGGATCCTCCAGCACCGGCGCGTAGAGGTCACCATGGTCTTCGATCCTCCGGAGCGCCTGTTGAATGCCGAAGTCGCGCGGCCTGACTTCAGGCGTCAGCTCCTCCCAGCGAAGCGGTGTGGACACGGGCGCACCCGGCTTCGGCCGAACGGAGTAGACCGAGGCGATCGTCTTGCCGTGACCGTTCTGCCGATGGTCGACGAGCACTCCCTCCCGTTTCTTCTTCAGCCACTCCGTCGTCACCTTGCCGGGATGTTGCTGCTCCAGCAGGCGTGAAGCCTTCTCGGCGAAGTCGTACGTCTGCTCGAACGTCGACCGTCGCGTGATCGGCGCGACGACGTGGATCCCGTCCGCTCCGCTCGTCTTCACGTAACCGGGCAGCTCGAGCTCCTCGAGCAGCTCGCGGATCAGGTGAGCCACCTCGATCGCGACCTCGAACCCATCGTCCGGTGGGTCGAGGTCGAACAGAACGAAGTCGGGACGGTCGGGCTTGTCCACCCGCGAGTACCAGGCGTTCATGTCGATGCAGTGCATCTGCACCATCCAGAGCAGGGCCTCGGTCGAGTTGACGAGTGGGAAATCGACGAGGCGCGACTCGCCCTCGCGCGGCCACGTGCGGAACTGGCGCGTTGGGATCCAGGCCGGCATTCCCTTCGGCGCCTGCTTCTGAAAAAAGCCCGGCGCGTCGATTCCCTCTCGGTAGCGCTTCATCGTGAAAGGCCGGTCACGCAGATGCGGCACGATCGTGGGGCCGACCTGCTTGTAGTACTCGAAGAGATCGCCCTTCGTGATCCCGTCCTCGGGGAAGAGGACGCGATCCGGCGAGCTCAAATTGACAGTCTTCGGTTCAGCCAAGGGCGACGGCGAGTTGTCGGCACAGGTCCGCTGTTCCCGCTGCGACCACGCGTGAACGCCCCTCCACGTCGAGGGGCGCAGCTGCGAACGGCGGCGCATCGGGGAGGTCGATCGCAAGCCCGCGCTCGAGGACGAGCAACTGGGCCGCAGCGATGTCCACCGCACGCGCCGGCTTGAGCGAGCAGACGGCGTCGATGCGACCGGCGGCGAGGTGGCACAGCGAGAGCGCCAGGGAGCCCATGATCCGCAGGCGGTACGCGAGATCGACGACGGCCGCAGCTTTTTCGGCGACGGAGGCGGTGCGCGTCGCCTCGAACGCGAGGATCTCGATCTGCTCCTTCGGCAGCTCGCCTTCGAGCAGCATCCCGTCGAGCCGCGCTCCCTCGCCGCGCGTCGCCGTCCACTCTTCCTCGGTGCCGAAGTCATGGACGAAGCCGAAGTCGACGTCACCCATGGTCGGGCCGGAGGCGACCGCGATGGAAAGCGCGAAGAAGCCGATCCCGCGCTTCGCGTTCAGCGAGCCGTCGATCGGATCGATCACGACGAACGTCTCGCCGCCGCCGATCGTGCCGACCTCCTCGGAGACGATCGTCAGACCGTCGAGCCCTGCGAAGCGGGCAAGGATCACGCGCTCGGCCGCAGCGTCGATCGCTGTCGTCTCGTCGCCACCCTTCCCGGACCCGACCACCGGCTCACGGTCGGAGCGCCGCGGCAACTCGGCGAGCACGCCGCGGACGTCCTCGACCGCGGCGCGGCAGAGGGCGAGCCAGTCAGTCAAGCGGGTGGAAGAGCAGGCCCGACGTGAGCTTGGGATAGAAGTACGTGCTCTTCTGCGGCATCGTCTCGCCGCGCCGCGCAACCGCCCAGACGTCCTCGAGCCGCGTGGGGCGAAGCAGGAACGCCGCTTCGGCGTCGCCGCGGTCCACCGTTGCAACGGCGTCGGCGCGTTGCGCGGTGTACGTCACGCCCTCGGGTGCGATCTGCTCGACGATCTCGACGTCGAGGCCGTCTCCGCTCAACAGCTCGTACCTCCCGTCGCGATACAGGACGACGCCGGGCAAGTCGTCCCCGGGCTCCTCGATCGGCGTGCCACGCACACCGTTGACGCGCTCGGCCAGTCGATGCGTGGGGAAGATCGTCAGTCCTTCCTGCTCCGTCGGCACGAGGACGACCATGAGGTAAGGCGAGCCGCCCTCCTGTCCGTATGCAACCGCCGTCTCGTAGCGGTGATGGCCGTCCGCGATCAGGAGCTCGGTGTTCTCGAAGCTCGGGGCGTCCTCCACACGCCAGAGCTTGTCCCCGCCGCTCTGAAGATCGGGCTCGCGGCCAGGCCGCTGGAGCGGATCACCCTCGTAGAGCAGAAAGATCGGCTCGAGCTGCGTGCGGGTGGCGCGGAGCAGCCGGAGCCGGCCCTCCTTCGGGCCAGAATGCGTGCGCTCGTGCGGGAGGACGACTCCGCTCTCGTAGGGCTCGGCACGAAGCGAGGCGACCAGCCCCGACCTCGTGCGGTGGACGCCGTCCGGGCCGACGTAATCCTGGGAGAGGAACCAGTAGCCGGGCTCCGGGTCGCGCGAGAGCACGCCCTGGTCGCGCCAAGCGGTCACATCACGGCCGGCCTGCTCCTCGTCGTCGGGAAGGGTCAGGTGGACGACGTTGTACGGGCTGCGCGCGAGGTAGTCCTCGCGCTCCGTGGGCGAGATCACGTCATAGGGCGGCGCCACGAGCCGCTCCAGCGGGCCTGCCTTCGACTCGTCGTAGCGCTCGGCGCGAAACGGCTTGACTTCGGCCATTTGGGCCGACCCTAGCATCCGGGTTCGGACCTAGACTTGCGTCGTGAGCGCAATCGCAGAGCTGTCGGAGGAGCGGATCGTCGAGGGCGTCTATGCGGTGGCGCGCAAGCAGCGGCTGCGCACGAAGGGCGGCGCCCCGTACCTCGCGCTCGAGCTCGTCGATCCGAGCGGCCGCATCGACGCGCGGGTCTGGCACGACGTCGAGCTGCTCGACGCGCGCTTCGCGGAGGGCGACGCGGTGCGCGTGCTCGGCCGCGTCGAGAAGTTCCGCAACCGGCTCCAGGTCGACGTGCGCACGCTCGAGGCCGCGCCGGAGGCGGATCCGGCGGAGTTCGCGCCGGCGCTGCGTCGGGATGCGGACGAGCTGGACGGATTTCTGGAGTTCCTTGCCGGCGAGATCTCGCACGAGGGTCTCGCGGGGATCGTGACCCGGTTCTTCTCTGACGACATGTTGCGGGCGTCGCTGCGGCGCCTCCCCGCCTCGGAAAATCACCATTCGTATGCGGGCGGCCTGCTCGAGCACACAGTCGGCGTCGCCACGATCTGCCGCGAGACGGCTCAGCTGCATCCCCGGCTACGTGGCGATCTGCTGATCGCCGCGGCGCTCCTGCACGACGTCGGCCGCGTGGCGGAGCTGACTGCGGGCCCGACGTTCAGGCAGACCGACGAAGGCCGCCTCCTCGGGCACGTGCACCTCGGCTTGCGCATGATCGAGGAGCGAAGCAGCGGGGTCCAGCCCGACGCGCGCTCTGAACTGCTGCATGCAATCGCCTGTCACCACGACGCACGGGCCGCGCGCACTGCCGAAGCGTCGGTGCTGTATCACGCAAACCAGCTCGACGCAGTCGCCGCGACGCGACCGATACCCGACTAGCCAAGGCGCCGACTAGGCGGCGCCGCATAAAGGCCGTGCGGGCTTTGCCCGTGCGGCCGTCTAAACCAGCTTCCGGCACACCCTTCGGCAGCCAACGGCCCACGGCAGCGAGATAGCGTCGTCTGATGAGATCGATCGCACTTGCGCTCAGCGCGAGTTTGACGTGGGGGTTCGCGGACTTCTTCGGGCCGTTGAAGGGGCGAACGCTCGGCGCATTGCGTGTGCTCGTCTACGTGCAGCTCGGCGGGCTCGTGGGCATCGCTGTCGTCGTCGCGGTGCGCGGCAAGGGGCCCGCGGACGTCGCCGCTCTGCTCGCGATCCCCGCAGCCGTCTCGGGCACGCTCGGCCTCTACGCCTACTACCGGGGCATGGCCGTCGGCGCCATGAGCATCGTGGCGCCGATCGCAGGGATCTCCGCGGCGGTGCCGGTCGTGTTCGGGATCGCGACCGGCGACCGTCCATCGCTCTGGCAATGGCTCGGGATCGCCGCTGCGCTCGGCGGTGTCTTCCTGGCGTCACGAGAGCCGGGTCGCCGCGGCAAGGTGGCGGCCGGCGTCGGACTCGCGCTGCTTGCGGCCATAGGTTTTGGCGGCTACTTCCCGCCGATGCACGCGGCGGGGAATGCCGACTTCTGGTGGGCGGCGCTGATCTTCCGCATGACTTCCGCGTCCGTCATCCTCGCGGCGGTTGCGATCCGGCGGCCATCGCTGGCAATCGAGCCGATCCAGGTGCCACTGCTCGTATTGATCGGGATCGGCGACATGCTCGGCAACCTCCTCTTCGCTGCAGCGTCAACGAGCGGGCTCGTCAGCATCACGTCGGTGCTGGCGTCGCTCTATCCGATCGTGACGGTCGTGCTGGCGCGCCTGGTCCTCAAGGAACGTGTGGCGCGATCGCAAGAGGCGGGAATCGTCCTGACACTCGCCGGCGTCGCGCTCATCTCGGCCGGCTAGCGCGCTTAAAGCGGAAGCTCCGCAACGCGACGCTCGATCTCGCCGCGGATCTTGCGAACGGTCTCGACGTCCTGACCGGCGGGGTCCTGCAGCTCCCAGTCGATGTACCGCTTGCCCGGGATGACGGGGCACGCGTCGCCGCAGCCCATCGTCACCACGATGTCCGCCCATTCCGCGTCCGCGGTGTCGAGCTGCTTCGGCACGCGGTCCGCGAGCTCGGGCATCAGCTCGGCAACCTCCGGGTGCACGTGCGCCGCCGGAATCGTGCCCGCGGAACGTGCGTTGCCGCCGCGCTGCTCGTAGAGCGCGTGCGCCATCTGGGAGCGACCGGCGTTCTGCCGGCAGACGAAGAGGACGTTCATGCGCCGAGCGCTCCGCGCAGTTCCGCAATCGCCTCGGGCACGAGCCGGTAAAAGGCCCAGGTGCCGCGTCGCGAGGACTCGACGAGCCCAGCCTCGCGCAAGATCTTGAGGTGGTGTGAAATCGTCGGCTGCGAGAGCTCGAAGGTCTCCGTGAGGTTGCAGACGCAGACCTCGTCTGCCGCCGAGAGAGAGTTGATGATCGCGACCCGCGTGGGGTCGGCAAGCGCCTTGAACCGCGTCGCAAGCTCGTCGCGCTCAGGCAGCGTCAGCGGTTTCGTCTCCGGGCCACAGCAGATCGCCGGGAGGACAGCAATTGACTTCATCGACGATTTTCAATCTATATCATCGACGGATATCGATGAAAGGAGGCGAGATGACCGGCTGTTGCGATTGCCCGCCCGACTGCTGTCCCGACGGCTGCTGCTAGTAGAGGGTTGATGCGCAGCTAGACGTTGAACCTGACGTTCAGGACATCGCCGTCCTGAATCACGTATGTCTTACCTTCGAGACGCTGGAGGCCGCGCCGTGCGGCCTCCGCGTGTGAACCGGCCTCGACCAGGTCTTCCCAGCGGATCACCTCCGCGCGGATGAAGCCGCGGGCGATGTCCGTATGGATCGTCTCCGCCGCCTCGAGCGCGGTCCGGCCGCGCCGCAGCGACCACGCACGCGTCTCCTTGTCGCCCGCCGTGAAGAAGCTGATCAGCCCGAGCTCGTCGCTGAGGCGCCGCACCACTTCCTCGAGCGCGGACGCCCCCTCGCGAAACGCCGACGCATCGTCGGCAGACATTTCCGCGAGCTCGGCCTCGAGCTTGAGGTCGATGCCGCCGGGCCCGTTCTCGACCGCAAGCAGCGGCTTCGTCGTGAGCGGCTCGAGACCGGACGGCAGCTCGGAGGGCCAGTCGGCGAGTGTTCCGCCGGCGTCCACGTGCGCCAGAACTCGCTCGAGCTCTGCCACTTCCTGCTTCAGCTTCTGCTCCCCCGATTTCGCCTGCTTCGTAACGCGCTCGAGCCGGCGCTCGACGTGATCCCGGTCAGCGATCAGTAACTCGAGCCGCAGCGTCTCCAGATCGTCGGCGGGAACCCGGGTGCCCGAGAAGCCGTCGAGGACGACGAGCAGCGCGTCCACCTGGCGTAAGTTCCCGAGCAGCTCGGGCCCCGTGCCGCGCACCTCGACGACTCGAATCGCCGCGGGCGTGACCTTGCGCGGCTGGATCACGCCGGCGATCTGTGTCAGCCGCGGATCGGGGATGCCCGCCATGCCGACGTCTCCGGTCGCCCGCGCACCGGTGAGCGCGTGAAACAGCGTGGACTTGCCGGAGCTCGGCAGCCCGACGATTCCGACCTCGAGGGCCAACGCTACGGCTCCGGGGTACGGGAGATCTGCTTCTGCAACGAGACGAGCGCGCGGTGCTGCAGTGACTTGATCGCACCCTCCGTCTTGTCGAGGATCGTCGCCACGTCGGCGTTCGGCAGATTGAAGACGAACTTCAGCGTCAGCACCTGCTGCTGCTCTGTGGACAGCCCGTCGATCAGCTCGAGCATGCTCTGCCGCCCGATCGACTGCAGCGCGGCGGCCTCGGCTGAGGGCTCGCTCTCGCCTTCGGGCTCCGGCACCTCTTCCTCGGGTTGCCAGCGGCGGTTCGCGCGGAAGTGGTCCATGGCGAGGTTGTGCGCGATCCGGAAGAGCCAGGCGGAGAACGGCGCCGACTGCCACCTGAACCGCGTGATCGACTCCAGCATCTTGAGGAACGTCTGTGTCGTCAGATCCTCCGCGTCGTGCCTGTTGCCGACGCTCATGTGCAGGTAGCTGTAGATGCGGTCGAAGTGGAGCAGGTAGAGCTCCTCGAGCGCTGCCCGGTCACCCTGCTGGCCACGCTCCACGAGACGGCGAATGTGGGCGGTCGAGTCCTTTGTCGGCCGGGCGCCAGCGTGGGTGGCGTCGTCGGCCATCAGTGCGGGAATGCCCGGGCCGGCGGGGCTTCTAACTCGGAAACCGACCTCAAGCCGCGGCCGAGCCGAACCCGACGCGGCTTTCGCGCGCGAACCTCTTCACATAGACGACGCGCTGCAGGGCGATCGTGTAGCGACCATCTTCGGCGTCGAGCGCCAGCGCAGCCTCACCCGTGCCCGCGCGGAGCTCTGCGGAACCGAGCGCCTGCTCGAGGGCATCCGCGGCCGCCGGCGAGACGAGGGCTCCCATGATCTGCCCGCCGTCGAATGCGATCTCGATTCGTACCCGCTCCGGTTCAGCCACCTGTAACCACCTCCGAGAGAACGCCGTGGACGGAATCCGGGTGGACGAAAGCGACCTCGAGGCCGAACAAGCCCGCACGCGGGCGTTCGTCGATCAGGTCCGCGCCCGCACCGGCAAGCTCGGCCAGCGCCGTATCGAGATCGCTCACCTCATAGGCGACGTGGTGCATCCCAGGCCCTCGCTTCGCGAGGAAGCGGCCGACAGGCGTGTCTGCGCCGAGTGGCTCGAGCAACTCGACGCGACTCTCACCGATACGGACCGACGCCGCGCGGACGCCTTGATCCTCCACCGTCGCACGGTGCTCGACCTCCGCGCCGAACAACCGCGCGTAGGTCGCGAGAGCCGAGTCGAGGTCCTCGACTGCGACCCCTAGATGATGGATCCCCCGCGCCTGCACGCGAGCGATGCTATCGGCTGGGCTGTCTAGGCCTCGCTGGGCACGGAGACGATCGCGCGAGGCGTGCCGACAGTCTCGGAGGCGCGCGACTCCGGCTCGACGTCCGCGAGCAGGAGCAGCACCTCTTCGCGCATGAGGGTCTCCTTCTCGAGCAGCGCCTGGCTCAGCCGGTCGAGCGAGGCCCGGTGCTTCTCGATCAGGCGGACGGCTTCCGCGTAGGCGCCGTCAGTCAGGTGAGCCTGTTCGTTGTCACGCATGCGCTTCGTCTCTTCGGAGAGCCCGTAGTTGTCTGCGCGCAAGGTGCGCGACGTGACGACATCCGACATCCCCCACTCGAAGACCATCGCGCGCGCGATCTCGGTCACCCTTTCCAGATCGCTCGCGGCGCCGTTCGTCACCCGCCCGAAGACGACCTGCTCCGCCGCGCGGCCCGCGAGCGCGATCTTCAGCATGTCGACCAGCTCTTCCTTCGACTCCAGGTACCGATCCTCGTTCGGCAGGTGGAGCGTGTAGCCGAGCGCGGTGCCGCGGGAAACGATTGTGACCTTCTGCAGGTGGCCGAGCTCGCCCATCAGATGCGACATGAGCGCGTGGCCCGCTTCGTGGTAGGCGAGGATCCGCCGCTCCTTGTCCGTCAGGACCTTCTTCTGCTGCAGGCCGGCGACGATACGCTCGAGCGCGTTGTCGAAGTCGATCGCACTGACGTACTTGGCACTGCGCCGCCCAGCGAGAATGGCCGCTTCGTTCGCGATGTTCGCCAGGTCCGCGCCGGTCAGGCCGGAGGTCTGGCGCGCGATCAGCTCGAGCTGAACGTCCGAGGAGAGCGGCTTTCTGCGCGTGTGCACGTGCAGGATCGCCTCGCGACCCTTGCGATCCGGTGGCGCGACGAGCAGTTGGCGATCGAAGCGACCCGGGCGCAGCAGCGCCGGATCGAGATCCTGGAGGCGGTTCGAGGCGCCCATGACGACGACCTGGGCGCCGGAGGAGAACCCGTCGAGCTCGACGAGCAGCTGGTTGAGCGTCTGATCCTGCTCGCGGTTGAAGCCGTGGCCCGTTCGGGCTGCGCCGACGGCGTCGAGCTCGTCGATGAAGATGATGGAGGGCGCGTGCTTCCGCGCCTCGTCGAAGAGCTTGCGAATGCGCGCCGCTCCGAGGCCCGCGAACATCTCGACGAATGCGGATGCGCTCTGCGCGTAGAACTTCGCACCCGACTCGTTTGCAGCCGCGCGCGCGAGCAGCGTCTTCCCCGTTCCGGGCGGGCCGTAGAGCAACACGCCCTTCGGTACGACCGCACCGAGCTCCTCGAAACGTTTCGGGTCGCGAAGGAACTCCACGATCTCCAGCAGCTCGGCCTTCGCTTCGTCCGCACCCGCGATGTCGGCCCACTCGATTGCCGTGCGCGGGTCGACCATGACCGTCGCCGGCTTGACGCGCGGCATCAGCTGCAGCATGCGCCAGAAGATGTAGAGCAGCACGCAGTAGAACGTCAGGCCCAGCAGTGGCCACCAATTGACCACGAAGTCCCTGAGCATGACCATGTAGCTGTGTAGATCCACCCCCGGCATCCCTCACTCATCATCTCCACGGAAGACGCCGCGTCAACTAGAAAGTGCCGGCAACTACCTCAGCGGTGGTGAATTCGACCCCCTGCTCACGCCAGGAAGCCGTACAGACCGCCACCCGCTCGTCGTCGAGCCCCCGGGCCGCGTCCTCGACGAAGCGCACTTTGAGCCCGCGAGCGAGGAAGCCGCGGATCGCCGCAGCATCGCAGACGTCTGTCGCGACGCCGAAGACGACGATCTCGTCAGGGTTGAGCCGGTCGAGCAGCCGGTCGGTGTTCGGGTTCGTAAAGACGTCGAAGCTCTTCTTCAGGATCAGGAACTCGCGGCCCTCGAGGTAGCGCTCGGGCAAGAGCTCGAGCGTGATCGGAACGGGATCCTCCTGCTCGGTCTCCGGAATCTTGCGCGCGCCGCGCGTGCCGCGCAGGCAGTGCGGCGGATAGGTCGTGAGGAAGTCGGGCTCTGCCGAGATCTCCACGTCGGTGAGCTCGTGGTCGTCGACGGAGGCGACGTGTACGATCCCGGCCGCGCGCGCAGCGTCGACGAGGCGCTTCATCGCGCTGACTGTCTCCTCCGCGCCGCGAACGTAGAGCTTCCCGCCCGGAAGCATGAAGTCGACCTGGGTGTCGACGTCCCAGAGGACGGTCACGTGACGAGCTCGAGCCGCCGACTCGGCTTGTACCTGCGGCCGACCTTCGCGGACGGGCGTCCGTCCGTGAGCACGATGTCGGCGGTGAAGTCGTTCGAGCCGCGGATCAGCGACGAGCCGACGCCGTACGCGTCCACCGGCACGTCTTTCTCCTCGAACTCGACAATCTTCTCGATCGTGAAGCCGCCGGACACGACGATCTTGACGTGCTCGAAGCCGTCGTTGTCGAGCGCGTCACGCACCTTGTGCACGAGCCGCTCGTTGACTCCCGTCGGCTTGAAGTCTCCCAGCTCATCCCACAACGACCGATCGACGAGCATCTCCGACGTGTCGAGGCGTACGCCCCACAACCTCGGGCCGAGCGTTCGCGCGACGTCGAGCGCGGTCTGCACGGAGTTGTTCTCGAAGTCGACGAGCACGGTGATGTTGATGTCGTCGGAGGCCCACTCTGCGAACTTCGTCGCGGCGAGCACCGTGTTGCCGCCGTACGACGCGATCAGCGAGTGCGGGACCGTGCCGATCCCGCGGCCACCCCACCAGGACGCCTGCTCATCGGTGGTGACGCCGATCGGCGCGCCAACGACGCGGCCGGCGATGTACGCGGCGTACCCGTCTCCCGTTTGCACGCGGTGATGATCGTGCCGCGCGGGCATGAAGATGATCGGCTTCCCGTTTGCGGCTTCGAGCACCCGCACGACGTTCGTGGTGATCAGCGTGCGGCGCGCGAGGACGCCGAGGTACGCCGTCTCGAGGTGGGCGAACAGCGTGTAGTCGCCCTCGATCGTCATCACCGTCTCCCACGGCGCGGCGCGATCGCCGTCGTAGAGCGCGTGCACGGTGAGCTCGTCCCAGTCGTACGAGCAGAGCTTGAGGATCGCGATCGCCTCGTCCATGCCGCCCAGGTACGCATCCCGCTTCTGAAACACCTGCATCACGACGCGCGGGCGGCGTCCGTCCTGCAGCATCGTCGCGCGTGCGTGGTTGAAGTACGCGTCGGCGTAGTAGCCCTCGCGCATCTTCTCGACGGGCAGGTCGAAGATTTCGGGCGGGAGCCGCTCGTGCGTTCGTTCCTGGAGCTCCACCGGTTATTCCTGCTCGAGCTCGAGGCAGGCGGCGAGCGCGGCCTCGGCGACCTCGATCTGCTCCGGCGTCGGCTCCGCCGTCGCCAGGCGATGCTGGAGCTCGTGACCGGGCTTTGCCAGGGCACGCGCGAGCCGGTTCTCCGGGTTGCGCACCATCCAGCCGAAGATCTCGGTCGAAGCGGCCAGCGCGAAGAGCTGCGCGCCGAGCCTCACGGGCGTGCGCACGTGAGCAGGGGCGCGCGCCGCGAGTGTGTTGCCGATCGCGGTCGTCACCAGCAAAGGTCCGATCAGGTGCGAGCCGCAGCGGTTGTGCTCCTTCGCCGCACGCGTCCCTTGCTCGTACGAGCCGATGGAGATGTGCTCTGCCCCGTGGTACGCGGCAACGTCTGCGCCACGCAGCGCGAGGGCGGCCGGCGCGATCGAGAGCAGGCCGCTCACGAGCTCTTGGGCCGCCGGGCCGACGGAGCGCGAGCCGCGCAAGAGCCTCACGACCGTGGCGCTGCCGAGCATCGCCGCGACGACCGCGGGACGCTGGAACGGCAGCTTCGCCTCCGGAAGCGCATGCCGGATTTGCGGGATGATCGCCATCGCGTCGAGCAGGCGCACCGGGCCGCGGAGCAGCGGGCTCTCGACCTTGCTCGCCCGGAGGCGCTTGCGGTGGGCGGCCACCTTCAGCTGCCCGTCCTCCGTGCGGATCGCGCAGGCCCAGGCCGTGGGCCCGTGGACGAGCACGCCGTTTGCAAGGGCCATCCCGCCGAGCCTGAGCTTCTCCTCGGTCATGACATCGAGGTTATCGACTCAGAGTCGAATTCCGCAAATCGGGCCGCTCGCTCAGGCCAGCATGGCCTGGGCGGCGTGCCTCATGAAGCTCACTGCGAGCTCCAGGTCCTCGACCGGGATGCGTTCGTCCGCCGAGTGGATCAGGCGGGCTGCCAGCTCGGCGTCCATCACGCGCAACGGGAAGAAGCCGTAGGCAACGGTGCCGAAGGCCTCGCGAAACCAGTGGCTGTCGGTGAACCCGGCCACGCAGATCGGCGCGGGTCTCGCCTCCGGATCGACCTCGCTGATCCAGCCGGCCACGGCGTCCCAGAGCGGCGTCTGGATCGGCGAGCGCGTTCCCCCGTGCGCCTCGAGGCTCTCCAGCTCGTACTCGCCTTCCCCAAGCACCGACCGTACGATCGCTTGCTGCTCCGCCGGTGTCGTCTCCGGAAGGAGTCGCGAGTCGACGATCACGTCGCAGATCGCCGGGATCACGTTGCGCTTCTTCGAGGCACTGATCATCGTCGGGGCAAGCGTCAAAGACAGCAACGGCGCGATCATCTCGGCGAAGAACTCCCCGATCGCCCGCGCCCGCTCGAGGGCGTCCTGCGGCGAACTAGGGCGCTCCCCGGTGACCGCCTCGAGCAGGGCCTCCACCTCCGGCGTGAGGTGTTGCTCGGGGACGTACTCACCGAGGGCGGTGATCAGCGGCGCCGCCTTGACGAGCGCGTTGTCGGCGATCCCCGGCATCGACGCATGCCCGCTGCGCCCGCGCACGCGCAGGCGGAACGGCGCGCTCATCTTTTCCGCGACCGAGCACGTGTAGAACGGCTTGCCGCCGAGCTCGAGCCGCTCGCCGGAACCTTCGTTGATCAGGTAATCGCAACGCACGGCATCCGGATGCGTCTCGCAGAGCCACTGCGCACCGAAGCCGTCACCGACCTCCTCATCGGCGGTGGCCGCAAAGATGAGGTCGCCGGCCGGCTCGAAGCCTTCCCGTGCAAGTGACGCAAGCGCGACAGCACTGGCTGCAACCTGCCCCTTCATGTCGAGCGCGCCGCGGCCCCACACCGCGCCGTCGCGCAGCTCGCCGCCGAACGGGTCCGCACTCCACTCCGCCGCGTCCGCGAACACAACGTCGGTGTGCGAGAGGAAGAGCAATGTCGGCCCGTCGCCGCGACCGGGGATGCGCGCAACGAGGTTCGCTCGTTCGGGTATCCGTGCATACAGCTCGACCTGCGCGCCGCTCTCCTCGAGGTACTCGCGGAGAAGCTCGGCCGCGGCTGTCTCGTTCCCCGGCGGGTTGGTCGTGTCGACACGGATGAGCTCCTGCAGGAGCTCGGTGACCTCGTCGCGGATCGAGACCGTCGCCATCACGTCAACCCTCCTCTGCCTGCGCGCGGGCCGTCAGCTGGTTGCGAGCACGCCAGAGCGCCGGGAAGAAGTTGTGATGGATCATCTTTCCGAGCACCTCGACCGGTGTCCCCTGAGTCCCCACGACCTGGTCGCCGATGATGCGTGCGACGACCTTGTAGTGACGGATCCGCCACATCGTGATCCGCTCGTCCCATTCGACCAGCGCTTCAGCGAGCAGATAGAGCTCCTCGTGCTCGCGCCCTTGGACGTACACCTCGACCAGGTCGAAGCCGGCCTGCGTCACCGCAGCATCGAACGCCTCGCCGAGCGGCGGCGTCACCCGGCGAACGTCCCGGAAGCCCGGTGAGTCGAACCCGCTGCCGTGTCCCAGGACGCGGCGGACGATCTGGTACTCCCACGGCGACATCTGCTCCAGCATGTCGAGCTGACGCGTGATGAATTGCAGACAGAGGGACGCACGCCCGAGCAGCCGCAGCGCCGCCGCCAACTCGCCGGCCCGAAGATGCGCGGTCGCCCGCGCAACCTCGGAAG
>DAINSN010000009.1:7807-24002 GCA_036741295.1 Gaiellaceae bacterium | reverse complement strand
AGCTCGGTCACGGGCGCGGAGCTGCGTGCGCCGCGACCGGTTCCTCGACCGGCTCGAGGTCGCCGAGCTCGACGTTCTCGTCCGGCGCCAGCCGCCGGCGCAGACGCCGGCCGACGATGCCGTCGAGCTCGTAGGGCGCCACGCCCCCGTCCGCCGGCGACTTGATCGCGACGTCCTCCGCCGCCAGCACGTGTCCCTCCTCGAGCTCGCGCGAGGCGACGAGCTTCTTGCCCATCTTCCGGATCGGCGCCTCCTCGATCTCGAGCGGGCGCTTGACGCCGTCGCCGAGCGCACCGGGAACACGCTGCAAATCGCGAACGAGCTTCCGCATTCCTTCCGGCATCAGTGAGAACGCGTGGTCGGTGCCCTTCGCAGCGTGGTTGAGCGTGAAGTGCTTCTCAATCACGCGCGCGCCGAGCATGTAGGCGACGAGCGCCATCGCGATGCCGTTCTGGTGATCGGAGAGCCCGATCACGAGACCCGGGAACCGCTCGCGCAGCGTCGTGATCACGTTCAGGTTCAGGTCGTCCGTGTCGGCGGGATAGGCGGCGGTGCACTGCAGAACGCAGAGCTGATCGTTGAGCGGCAGGATGGCATCGACCGCGCGCTCGACGTCCGCCAGCTCCGCACCGCCGGTGGAGAGAATCAACGGCTTCCCGAACGCGGCGACGTGACGCAGCAGCGGCGTGTTCCGGATGTCGCCCGAAGCGAACTTGAACGCCGGCACGTCGAGCTCCGCGAGCAGGTCGGCGCTCTCGAAGTCGAACGCGGTCGCGAAGAACGTGATGCCGACCTCGCGCGCATGAGCCTGCAGCTCTGCAAGGTCGCTCGGCGACAGCTCGAGCGCCTCGCGATGCTCGCCGTAGGTTCGGCCGAAGCTGAACTCGTTGTCGTACGGCTGATCGAAGAACTCGCGCGTGTACAGCGCACGATTCGCGCGTTTCTGCAACTTGACGGCGTCGACGCCGCATTCCTTGGCGGCATCGACCAGCTGCTTCGCCTGCTCGAGGCTGCCCTGATGGTTGTTGCCGATCTCCGCGATGACGTAGCACGCACTGCCGTCGTGGATCTCGACGCCGTCGATCGTCAGTCGGCGCTCGGCGCTCATCGTTCCATGCTAGTTGCGGGAGTACGCAGGCGTTCGAGATCGGCGTCGACAAGCAGGTGCGCAAGCTGCTCGAAGCCGAGCTCCGGCCGCCAACCGAGCCTGTCGTGCGCATGCGACGCGTCGCCGACCAGCCGGTGCAGCTCCGCCGCCCCGCGTTGCAGCGCTGGATCGACACGAACGTGCTGCTGCCAATCGAGCCCGATGTGCGCGAAGGCGCACTGCACGAATTCCCGCACAGAGTGGCTCTCTCCCGATGCCACCACGTAGTCCCCCGGCTCCTCTTCCTGCAGCATCAGCCACATGGCGCGCACGTAGTCCCCGGCATAGCCCCAGTCGCGCCGCGCATCGAGATCGCCGAGCACGAGCTCGTCCTGTAGGCCGAGCGAGATCGCAGCCGCGCCGTGCGCGACCTTGCGCGGCAGGAACTCCAGCGGCCGCCGCGGCGACTCGTGGTTGTAGAGGATCCCCGAGCAGGCGAAGAGGTCGTACTGGCGGCGATACGAGCTGACGATGAAGTGCGCGTAGGCCTTCGCCACGCCGTACGGCGTCACCGGTTTGAGCGGCGTTTCCTCCGTCTGCGGGCTCTCGCGAGGCTCGCCGAAGATCTCGCTCGAAGAGGCCTGGTAGAAGCGGATGCCCGGATCGACGGCGCGGATCGCTTCGAGCAGCGACGTCGCGCCGACTGCGGCGAACTCCGCGGTCGTGACGGGACTCTCCCAGGACGCCGGGACGAACGAGGGCGACGCGAGGTTGTAGACCTCGCCGGGGCGCGCGGCCTCGATGGCCGTTGCAAGCGAGCTCTGGTCGAGCAGGTCTGCCTCGAGCAACTCGATCCGGTCGCGGACCGGCTCCAGGTTCGGGTACGCGGAAGAACCGGGACGAACCACTCCGGCGACCGCGTAGCCGCGCTCGAGCAGGAGCTCTGCGAGGTACGAGCCGTCCTGCCCGCCGATCCCGGTGATGAGCGCGCGTTTCACGGCTCCATTGTCCCTAGAGCCTCGGCGTATGCGGCGAGGGTCGCGTCGGTGACCGTCTCCCAGGAGAAGTGCGTGCGGGCACGATCGCGACCCGCTGCACCCAGCTTGCGGCGCAGCTGCGGGTCAGCGAGGAGCCGTTCCAGCGCCGAACGAAGCGCCGCAGGATCGCGCGGCGGGACGACGATCCCCGTCTCGCCGTCGACGACGAGGTCCAGCAGGCCGCCGACGCTTGTTGCCACCACAGGCCGGCCGTGCGCCATCGCCTCCAGGCAGGCGACCCCGAAGCCTTCACGTCGCGAAGGGCACGCCACCACCGCGGCGCGCGCGTAGAGCTGGTGGAGCTCGTCGTGCTGCACGAACCCGCGCGCAAACGGAACCCGGTCGCGCAGAGGGCCGTCACCGGCAACCACCAGGTTCATTCCCTGCGCAGCCTCGAGCAGCTCGAGCACGCCCTTCTCCGGCGAGAGGCGCCCGGCATACAGCACCTCGGCGGGCTCGGCCTCCTCGCCGACCTGCAGGGGCAGGGCGACGCCGCTCGGAATAACGCGCACCTCACGCGCGCCGAGAGCATGTGCCCGTTCGGCGAGGTCGTTCGAGGCCGCGATCACCAGCTTCGCCCGGCGCAGCACGCGGCGAGCAAGCCAGGGCGCACGCCGGGCAAGCTCGACATCCGTGCCCCACACCTGCACGACATAGGGTTTGCCACTCTTCTCCGCGACCCAGCCGGCCGGAAGCCAGTGCGCATGCAGGAGGTCGGCGTCGACACGGCGCGCAGCGCGGACGAAGCCGGCGAGCAGCGCCGGGACGAACAACGCCAGCCAGGGCCGCCGCCGCACATTCCCGAGCATGCCGTGGCCATACGCGATCCCGTAGTGCCTGAACTGTCCGGGCCCGACGACCTCGACGTCGACGCCACGTGCGCGAACGTGCTCGACCGCGTCCGCGACGAACCGTCCTGCGGCGTCACCTGCAAAGCGCGGGTACGACGTCGTCAGCACCGCGACGCGCATCAGCTTTCGACGCGGAAGACTGCGTAGCCTTCCGAGCCGTCGGAGAGCTGCGTGAGGTGCGGCGACGAGCACGCTGCCCAGAACGAGGGCTCTCCGGACACGTGCAGGAAGTCCTGCATGTAGCGCTTGCTGCCCTCGTCGGTGGCGAGCACGAACACACGGAAGGGACGCAGGTCCTCGCACTTGTTGGGGAACGACTGCGCGACATGGCCGGGGTAGAAGAAGCGGAACGCGCCCTCCGGTGACAGCAGCGAGTCTCCCGGACGCATCTCGTGCCTGACGATGACGAGCGAGCGGCTGAGCGCCGGCAGCACGATCGCCCGCGTCTGGTCGCGGTTGAGCCAGTCGCTCGTCCGCCGGAGCTGATCCCAGCCGGACTTGTGCAGACCGTCGAGGTTGTAGACGTTCGACGCGACGACGACGGCGAACAACGCAAAGGGCAGGGCGACCACGAGCGACCCACGGCGGACCAGGGCGGTCGCAGCCGGAAGAGCCGACAGCACCAGGAGTGCGAGCAGCGGCGGCCAGGCGGGTACGAGCAGGCGAGCGTCGTAGGCGCCGTAGACCCCCCAGGCCGCTGCAGGGGGGAGCGCCCAGACCGCAAAACGGGCCAGTTCTCCGCGAGACGGAATCGCTGCTCGATCCGCCGCCAGGCCGAGCGCGAGAAAGACCGCCGTCCCAATCGCGGCCGCCGCAGCGCCCGGAGAGTGGAGCGCGCCGACCGCGACGCGATCCTGGTGCGCCGCGAACCACGGCCCGAGCCAGCTCGCCGCCAACGCGCCGGGCACGCCGAGGAGAACGGCCAGGCGATGGTGCGCGCCTGCAACGCGCAGGATGGTGTAGAGGAGCGCAAAGAAGGCCGCGACCCGCAGACCGTCGCCGAACCAGTTGCCGTCGAACAGGGCATACCGTCGCGCCTCGTTTGCAAGTGAGCGGTAGTAGTCGCTGGTCACGCCCGACTGCAGAAACGTGCGCAGGCTCTGATGGACGTAGCGGGCTTGGGTGAGGTCGTAGGCGAGGCCGGCCGCAAGCCCGGCACAGAGCGGCGCGACTCGGTAGAGGAGACGTCCGCGCCACGACTCGTTCACGAGCAGCTGAGCGACTGCGAGGCCGATCAGCGCAAGGAGCGCGCTTGGTTTCGTCAGCATCGCGAGCGCCGCGGCCACCCCAGCGGCTCCGGCGCGCGCAGGAGTAGGGCGCCGGCCCCAAACGAGCGCGCCCGCAATCGCGATGAACGCAGCGACCGGCACGTCGGTCAGCCCTGAGACCATCTGGAACGCAAACACAGGCGTCGCCAGCAGCGCGAGCAAGGCCAACAGGCCGGCGAGGATTCCCCAGTCTCGTTCCTCGCGCACGAGCCAGACCAGGGCGCCGAGCAGGAGCATCGAGAAGAAGAGGCTCAGGATCCGCCCGGAGGAATCGTCGACGCCGATCCCTCCCCAGAGCCAGCCTTGGAGTACGTAGAAAAGCGGCCGGCCGTACTCCTGCCCGGTCACCGTCGGATAGTGGAAGTGCCAGTTCTGCGCGATGAGCCGCGACCACTCCCCGAAGGTCAGCGCATCCTGGGCGTGTAGGGGAATGACGTACGCGATCACGAGCGCCGTCGTCAGGAACAGGGCCGTGACCGTCCACGTGATCACGGCCGCAAAGCGCCCTGCTGTCTCCTCCGTGATCATCGGGATTCGGGCCTGGCGAAGACGATGGGTAACGCGAGCACGAGCACCGCGAAGGCGTAGAAGTAATAGAACTGCATCGTCAGGTAGAAGAAGTTCGCCGCCATCGTCCCGGCGAGCGCGGCGGTCATCCCCCACGCCAGCGGCCGTACGCGGCGTGCGACTGCAAGTCCCTCGAGAGCCAGCTGCCGGCCCAGGGCTCGTGCAGCGCGGAGCCGCGAGAACAGGTAGCGCAGGAAGAGCATGAACGCAACCGCTCCGACGAGGCCCGTCTCGACGATCAGCGCGACGTAGAACGAGTGCGGCCCCCAGTTCGACTTGCCGGTCACGAACTCGTAGTAGACGGAGAAAGTGTTCAGCCCGAGGCCGAACAGTGGATGGGAGTGGATGACCTGCGGCACGAAGTCGTAGACGGCGAAGTGAGCATTTTCGGAACTGCCGCCCGTCTGAACTCGTGACTTCAGCAGCACCTCGAAGTAGTGGCGGCGACTCCACACAACGGCGAGGAGCAGCGCGGCGACGGCGCCGAGCGGAACCAGCAACGCACGCGACACGAGACGCCGGCGATAGGGAATCGCGAGCACGAGCAGCCCGACGATGAGCCCGAGGAGCCCGCTGCGCGAGAGCGTTGAGAGCATGACGAGGAAGAGGAAGCCGAGCACGACGGCGAGGGGCACCCGCAGCCGGTGTCCTCGCTCCAGGCGCAGGTAGATGGGCAGCAGCGTCAGGAGCGGGATGCAGAGCATCACCGCAAGGTGGTTCGGATCGGTCGTGAGCGCGTTCGGCCGGTAGACAGCAGTCCCGCCGATCGCGCCGTACACGTTGATCGAGCTGGCGCCGCCGGTGAGCGGCGACAGCAGCACGTGGTCGAGGTTGGTGCCACCTCGTGCCGCCAGTAATTGCAGCACGCCGTAGGCGCCGTTGACTACGAGCCCGACGGTGAGCGCCCCGACCGCCTTCCAGTAGAAGAGCGTGGAGCGGCGGGCCAGATAGGCGACACCCGCGCCGAGGAAGAGGAAGTGGAGGACGAACTTCACCATTCCCTTGCCCCACTGGTCGAGCGACTGCTTCGTCTCGATGTTGAAGAAGCCGATCAGGTAGATCACGAGCAGCACCATGAAGATGGCGAGCACCGTGACGGTCGTGCGCGGGAAGCGTGGACGACCCCACTCGAGCGCGAACGCGACGAGGAACATGACGGTCAGCACGTCGGCGAGGCCCACCGCGCCGGCAACGTTCCACTGCACCTTCTCCCACGTGACGCAGAAGAGCGTCGCGAGGAAGAGCGTCCCGGTGATCCTCACGCGAGCCCTCGCAGCACCTCGGCGAGCTCCTCGACGCGCGCCGCCCGGCCGAGGCGCTCGCGGTCGTCCTCCGACAGCGGCGTCCCGTTCAGCGCGCCCGCCTGCCATTTCGCGTGCAGCTCCGACAGGGCCGCGGTCAGGGCCGGCACGTCGTCCGCCGCAGCGACGACGCCGGCGCCGGTCTCGCGAATGAGGTCCGCAGCCGCGCCGTCGGGCGGCACCGCGGCCAGGATCGGACGCTCGGCCGCGAGGTACTCGAACACCTTCCCCGACAACACTCCCCGCCCGCGCCCACCCGCTTCGGGGATCAAGAGGAGGAGGGCGTCGGAGTCCCGCTGAAGTGCGAGCGACTGGCGGCGCGGCACGTACGGATGGAGCTCGAGCCTGTTCCCGAGTTCAAGCGACTCCGCCCATTCTCGATCGGACACACGGAAGTCGCCGACGAAGCGTGCGACGACGTCCTCGAGCCCGGACTCCGCCAGTGCGGTCAGGAACGGCCTGGGATCGCGCTTGCCGAAGAAGCTGCCGGTGTGGGTGATCCGGAAACGATCACCGCGACGGTACTCCAGCCCGGCGAAGTCATCGAAGTCGGCGCCGTTCAAGATCGTCGTGACAACTCCCGTTGGCTGGAGTGCGCGTGCCTCCTCCGCAATCGCCTCCGACGCGGCGACGATGACATCGGCCTGGCGTGCAACCAGACGCGCGACCGACTCGCTGACCTTCTCCTTGGCGCGGACCGAAGCCCGCTCGACGCGCCGGTGCGGATGAGCGCCGACGGAGTCACGCAGGTCTGCGACCCAACGCGCTCCGGTGATCCGCTTCACCGCGGCGCCGATGAGATGCACCGAGTTCGGCGGCGAGGTCGTGATGACCACGTCGATCCCCTCTGCGCGCGCGATGCGAACCGCCGCCGGGATCGCCGTCAGGTTCCAGCTCACGTTCTCGTCCGGCACGAGCACGCGACGTGACAGCGAGCGCGCCTGGCGCGACAGCCGGTCGAGGCCGCGCCGGCCGTGCAACTCGTCCGCAAGCTTCCGCGAGCGGGGCCCGAAGTAACGGGCGCGGTGGATCCACGCCTGAGTCGGCGGCACGAGGTCGGGATCGGAGTGAATCCACTTCGCATCGTCCGGCGCGAGGACGTGCGTCTCGATCCCGTGCGCAGGCAGGTGCGTTGCGAACTTCAGCGGGCGTTGCACGCCGCCGCCTCCGGAGGGCGGGAAGTACATCGTCACTAGCAGTACTTTCATCCGGGCCGATGGTAGAGCGCATAGCGCTCGTCCTCGTAGACCAGCTTCCACGGCACGCGGACGTCGAAGCGGCGTTTGTCCACGACGAGCCAGTCCGCGTGGAACCGATCGAGCACCGAGAGGTCGCCCGTGCGGAAGAAGAGGATGACCGCGAGGCGGCGCCTGTACGGGTGGTTGGAAGCCGTGTCGGCCACGTGGGCGGGCGGCGCGGCCGCGACGTAGACCGGCGCATACGCACCGATCCGGTAGCTGGTCTCGAGATCGGAGAAGACGATCGCGCGCTCCGGCACCTTCGTGCGCAGAGCGTGCAGGAGCCCGGGCGTCGGCGCGTAGCGATCTACCGAGGCGGCGGGCGACCAGTGCCGGAAGCCGTGCACCGCAACCGGGAGGCAGAAGAGCACGATCGCGGCCGTGACAATCCAGGTGCGGGCTTCGACCCTCCGCTCCCGTCGCAGGCCGACGACGATCGCGACCACAGCGCCGATCGCCGCGACCCAGGTCGCGAGCGCGGGACCACCCTCGTGCAGCCCGGGCCCGAAGTCGCCCGCAAACGCCAGCTGCAGAGCGATTCCTGCGCCGAGCGCGACGGGAAGCACGAGCGGGCCCACCACGCCGGCGAGGACCGCAGCTCCGCCTGCAAGCGCAAACGGGATCGGGACGAACCCGGCCAGGCGCCGAGCCTGCGAGAGCGAGACCGCGTCCGCGAAGTGCGGGAACACCCAGGGAAGCAGCTCGATTCCAAGCACGGCAAGCGTTCCACCGAGCACGAAAGCCGCCCAGCGCTGCCGCGCGGCGAACGCGGCGAGTGGGACGAGCACCAGCCCGGCCACCGCGATGGCGCCGCCGCGCGAGATCACCTCCGGACGAAGCGCGTAGTGATGCAGCGAGTCGACATTCAGCTCGTCTGCGTATTTCGTGAGCGCGCGCTCGAGCTCACTGCTCGACGGCGAATGCGACGCCGTCTCACGAACGAGCGGCAGCAGCCACGCAAGCGCGGCGCCGGCAGGTAAGAAGAGCGCCGCGAGGGCAGTGACCGAGCTGCGCAGATCGGTGCGTGCAAGCAGCACGCGAACGACGGCAAAGCCGAGCAACGGGACGCCGAGGAAGACGGCGGTGCTCGTGTGCACGAGCAGCACTTCGACGCCGATCGCTGCGAGCGAGAGACCGAGCGCCCAGCCTGGATGGCGCAGGAAGAGGAAGAACAGCGTCAGCGCCACGGCCACCAGGACGTAACGGTCGAGCGTGCCCGGCTGGCTGAGCAACGCGAACGACCCTCCGTGGCCCGGCGCGAGCGCAACGGCGGAGACGGACGCGGTGAGCACGGCCGCTCCCAGCCACGCCGAGCGGAACAAGGCGAGCCCCGCCTCGTACACGACGGCGAACGCAACGGGAGCGATCGCACTCGGCTCGTGCAGCATCACCTGAGTCGGGCTCACCCCGCCGACCTTCGCAACCAGGGCGAGGAATGCGTGCCAGAGCGGGAAGGCATAGCCCGGGTGGAGGCCGCCGTCGGCGAACTCGTCCACCGAGCGAACGCGGAGGTCGCCGAACGCATAGAGCTTCTGCACGCGTCCGAGGTGGAACAGCGCGTCGCCGGTGACGACGCCTGCGACGCGCCAGAGCGCGACGCCGAACGCCAGGCCGAGGAAGGCGATCGCCAGCGTGTCCCACGCGGGCGGTCCCGAAACGACCCGCAGTGCGAACGGAAGCGCCACGACACCGACGACACCGAGGACGGCGAGTGCCAGCAGAATCGATCCGTGGACGACGAAGACGAGCAGGAGCGCCGGCCCGAGTGCGCCGAGCCCCCACGCCACGGTCGCGGACGCGCCGCGCAACCGCAACGCGCGTGCGACGAGCGCCCCCGGCAACAGCAGGACGAGCGACGCCGCGACGAGACGAAGCCACAGCCCGAAGCCGTGCGCGGGCAGCAACCGTGCGACTCCCAGCAGCGGCAGCGAAAGCAGCAGGACCGGCGCGCCGCTAGCGCTGCGGCGCAGAGCCCACACGGCCGTTCCATTCGTCCGCCAACTCGCGCAGACCCGGCCCCGTCACGCGCCACGAGTCGTGCGCGTGGAGGCGCATGCGCGCTCCGAGCCCCGGATCGCTCCTGGCGACCGGAGACAACACGGCCCGCACCGCGTACTGGGCTCCTGTCGCAAGGGCCGCGACCCGGGCCCCCGCGCCGCTGTGATGTTTCCGCCAGTAGCGGTGACGGCTGCGCCACATCTCGTTGATGCGCCGCTCCGGGATGTCGGCGCTGAACTGCGACTCGTGGTGCACCACGTTCACTCGGGGGAAGTAGTGCACTTCCCAGCCGGCGCGGTGTAGCCGCGCCTGCAGGTCGACCTCCTCCGAGTAGAGGAAGAAGCTCTCGTCGAACAACCCGACCTCGTCGAGTGCCTCTCTTCGCAGCACAACCGCGGCGCCCGTCACCCAGTCCACCGCACGCGGCGCGTCTCCGCGGGACTGCGTCACGCCGAGCCTGCCGAGGGTGGCGAGGGAGATGGTGCTCACAAGCGGCGTCGGGAACCGCCACGCCGAATCCTGCAAGCGGCCGTCCGGATAGACGAGCCTCGGACCGAGCGCGCCCACGCGTGGGTGATCGTCGAGATATGCCGTCAGGGCCTCGAAGCTCCAGTCGTCGGCGGTCGTGTCCTCGTTCAGGACGTAGACGTAGCGGCCCGTTGTCGCACGGATGACGGTGTTGTGATTCGCGCCGAACCCGGCGCGGTGTGACTGTGCGATCACGCGCAGGTCGGGAAAGCGCTCGCGCACCGCGTCGGCAGAACCGTCCTCCGAGGCGTTGTCGAGCACGACGACCTCCACATCCGTGCCTGCGAGCGACTCGAGACAGGCGAGCAGGAGGGCGCGACTGTTCGTATTGACGATCGAGACGCTGAGATCGGGCACTAACGCGCGAGGCCGCGCGCCACGAGCGCTTCGCGCGCCACGTCAACCGAGTCCGCCGCCTCTTGACCCTCGAGCCACGCGAGCAGCTCCTTCATTCCGGCCTCGAACGGAATCTCCGCACGGAATCCGAGCAGCTCGTTGGCGAGTTGTGTCTCGGCGTAGCAATGGCGGATGTCGCCCGCGCGAAACTCGTTCACGACCTCCGGCTCGAGTTCCTTCCCGAGCCCGCGCGCGATCACCTGCGCGACCTCGACGATCGACGTCGGCCTACCCGTGCCGACGTTGAGGGTCCGCCCGTCGGCGCCGTCCCGCTGAAGGGCGAGCGCGCAGCAGCGCGCGATGTCGCGCACGTCGATGAAATCGCGCGTCTGCTCCCCGTCCTCGAAGACGAGCGGCGGACGGTCGTTCAAGAGCCGCGAGGAGAAGATGGCAGCGACTCCGGTATAGGGATTCGAGAGCGCCTGCCGCTCGCCGTACACGTTGAAGAACCGAAGCGCCACCGCGGGAATCCCGTACGCGGCTCCGACGGCGAGCACCATCTCCTCGTGGTCGCGCTTGCCGATCGCATAGATGGACGTCGGCCGCAGCAGCTTCGTTTCGGCGGTCGGCTCGGGCTCGAGCGGCGTGCCGTCGTCGGCGAGCACGTTCCACTCGCGCGCAGCCAGCTGGCCCTCAGGCCGCACCCCGGGTGCCAGCCCGGACTCGCCCGTCTGAGGATTGCGGTACTGGCCCTCGCCGTAGATCGACATCGAGGAGGCGACGAGCAACTTGCGGATCTGCTCGCGACGCTCGACGGCTTCCTCCAGCAGCACCGCCGCGCCGATCGCGTTGATCGACGTATAGCGCTCGATCTCGTACATCGACTGGCCGACGCCGACGGCCGCGGCGAAGTGCACGACGGCCTCGACGCCGTCGAGCGCGCGCCCGACTGCCTCGTGGTCGCGGACATCGCCGACCTGCAGCTCGACGTTCCCATCCAGGTAAGCGGGTCGCTCCTCTGCTGGATGAACCTGGGGGTCGAGGTTGTCGAGCGCCCGAACCTCGTGCCCCTCGGCGAGCAGCCGGTCGGCGAGGTGCGAGCCGATGAACCCGGCGCCGCCGGTGATGAGAACGCGCATGTCCGCGGCGGAGACTATCTCAGCTCAGGCGCTCGCGGCCGCGCGATCCTGCGCAGGTTCTCGACCGCCAGGATCACGGCTCCCGGCAGCGCCAACGCGATCGTCACCACGAAGAACAAGAAGCCGCAGGCCAATGCGGACTCCTTGTCGACCCCGAGCTGCGTCAGGAAGCTGACGAAGAACGCCTCCCGCACCGCGAGGCCGTTGATCGTGAAGGGCACGAGGATGACGAGGAAGAGCAGCGGGCCCATCACATAATAGGGACGGGGAGAAAGCTCGATCCCGACGGACCGGCCAGCCATCCAGATCGCCAAAACGCGCACCGCCTGCACGCCGAGCGTCAGCAGCGAAATCCATGCCATCAGCCGAACGTGCCGGCGGAAGACGTGCACGCCTTCGTAGAGAGCGCGCAGCGGCCGCTCGATGCGCAGGCGGCGCAGGAGCGGAACGAAACGGCGCAGCAGCCCGCGAGCGCGGTGCGAGAAGAACATGATCCCTAGGACGATTGTGCCGAGGACGAACGCCCCTTCGATCCAGAGATAGGCGCCGACGTCGTACCGTCCGACCGCGAGCGCGAAGCCGATCGCAGCGAGGGTGAGCGTCGCGACGCCGCCGAGCGCACGCTCGAGCAGGACGATCGCCGTCAGATCGCCGACCCGGCCCGGATGCCGCCGCGCGCTCTCGTAGATGCGCGACGCGTCTCCTCCGACTGCGGTCGGAAGCACCTGTCCAGCGGTGTACGAGACGAGGTACGAACGCATCAACCAAGAAAGGCGCTCACGGATGCCTCGTGCCTCCAGCAGCTTCTGCCACCGGTACGCCATCGGCGGCACGCCTGCGAGCATCACAAAGACGGCGCCCGCGAACCAGCCGAGATTCGAGTGGATGAGGATGTGCGCCGTTCGCCGAACGTTCAGCTGCCAGAGGATGTACGCAAGACATCCTCCGGTGACTGCCAGCGTCACGCCGAGCCTGACGAGACGCCCGGCGCCGCCTTGGCGGCGCCGCATAGAGGTGGCGCGGGCTTCGCCCGCGCCACCGTCTAATCCCGAAGAATGCTCGACGTCGCCTTGCCCCTCAACCCCACCATTCGGGCGGCGGGTCATTCCGTGAAGCGCTCGTGCACGCGCCTCAACGCCGCGACGGCGTCGGCGATGTCGTCGGCCGAGTGGGCCGGCGTCAACGGCAGTGAGAGAACCTCGTCGCCGGCGCGTTCCGCCACCGGTAGCGGCGGCTGGTCGGGAAACCGCTCCCGGTAGAAGGTCAGCTTGTGCACGGGGAGAAAGTGAATCGACGTCGCGATGTTCTCCTCGCGGAGCGCGCGCTGATACTCGTTGCGCGTCGCACCCGCGGCCTCTGGATCGACCCGCACGACGTACAGGTGCAGCGCGTGCACGTCACGGTCGTCACGGGCGAGCGGCGTGATTCCCGCCAGATCGGCAACAGCCTCGTCGTACGCGGCGAACTGCCGGCGCCGGATCTCAGCGTGCTGCTCGACCTTGTCGAGCTGGCAGAGCGCGATCGCTGCGAGCACGTCGGAGAGGTTCGCTTTGTACCCGGGCACCGGAATGTCGTAGAGCGAGCCGTCGCCGCGGCGCATCAAGCGCAGATCCAGAACGGCCTGCGCGACGTCTTCGCGGTTGGTCGAGATCAAGCCGCCCTCGCCCGCGGCGATGTTCTTCGTCGCGTAGAGCGAAAAGCAGGTCACGTCCGCGATGGAGCCGATCTTCCGCCCGCGATACCTGCTCTCCGCGGCGTGAGCCGCGTCCTCGACGATCGGGATTCCCAGCTCGAGCAAGGGATCGAGATCGGCCGGCTGGCCGGCGAGGTCGACAGGCAGGATCGCCTTCGTCCGTTCGGTGACGGCCTGCGCGACCAGGCTGGGATCGATGTTGAGATCGCCTTCGAGCACGTCGACGAACACCGGTGTCGCGCCGCAGTGCACGATCACGTTCGCCGTCGCCGGCCAGGTGATCGATGTGGTGATCACCTCGTCTCCCGGCCCGACGCCCAGCGCGACGAGAGCGAGATGGAGAGCTGCCGTCCCGGAGGCCAGCGCGAGCACGTGTTCCGCCTCCAGGTACTCCGCCATCCTCCGCTCGAGCTCGGCGGCGCGCGGGCCGGTCGTCAGCCAGCCGGAGCGCAGCGTCTCCGCGACGGCGGCGATCTCCTCCTCGCCGATCGCGGGCGGCTGGAAGCCGAGCATCGTTTCCCGGCGGGTGTCAGACGAGAGCTTCGACATCGGTCTCGAATCGAATTGTCGCTTCCGCGCGGGCAGCGCGCTCGAGCGCTTGCTCGCGGCTCTCGCCCACGGCCAGGATCGCTCCCGCCCGGTCCGCGCCCCGGCGAAACTCCTCGAAGCGGTGGCCCGGACGGCGATAGATGCGGATGCCGCGGATGCCCTCCTGAGCGAAGGCCTCTTCGATGCCCGTGACCTCGCGCAGCTCGCCCGGCGGCGCGACCAGGAAGCGCACGCAGGCGCCGCCGACGCGCGCCACGGGCGCGAGGTTCGCCGCCGGGATCTCCTCGCCGAGCGCAGCGGAGAGTGCAGCGCCGTTCAGGTCGACTCCGAGCGCCACGCGGCAGAGCTCGGCGTCGTGCCCACCCCCGAGACGCGCCGCGAGCTCGCCGACGCGCGGGCCGTCCGGTCCGACGAGCACCTGCGTGTAGCTCGGCCCGTTCTCGATCCCAACCGCCTCCGCAGCGGCGGCGGCCGCCTCGACGACGGCACCGATCTCGGCCGGCTCGAGCTCGCTCGGCCAGGCGTGCGTGAGCGCGACGCCGAAAGCCGGCAGCGGCGCGGTCAGCCGGTCGGTCACCGTCAGCGGGAAGAAGTGGCCGGCGGACGAGAAGGCGTTCACGGTCACCTCGCGGCCCGGAACGTGTTCCTCGACGAGCAGCGTCGCCGTTCGCGATGCGTCGAGCGCGACACGCACGGCCTCGGCGACGTCGTCTGCTGCGTGGACGAGCGTGAGCCCGCGTTGGCCCTGGCGATCGGGTGCCTTGATCACGCAAGGGAAGCCGATCCGTTCCGCAGCGGCGGTCGCCTCCTCCGCGCCCGAGCAGACCTCGTACTCCGGCTGTGGCACCTCGGCTTGAGCGAAGCGCTCGCGCTGGCGCAGCTTCGAAGTGGACAGCGCCGCCGTCTCCGGCGAGATCGGATGCGGCAGGGCCAATCGTTCCGCGATCCGCGCGGAGATCGCCACCGGCCAGTCGATGCCCGGTGCGATCAACCCGTCGACGCGCTCCGCGCTCGCAAGCCGCTCGATTCCCGACTCGTCCTCCGTCGAGACGATCGCACGGCGGTCGGCGTAGCGGAAGCCGGGAGCGGACGGATCGCGGTCGAGCGCAATCACGTGCAGCTCACGTGCACGCGCGGCGGCGAGCAGGCCCAGCTGGGCCGGCCCCGCGCCTAGGACGAGGAGACGCTTGCCTCGGTCTCGCTCTGAAGGATCCCCCGCCACCACACCTCATTTTCGCGGTACCACGCGATGGTGCGCGCGAGACCTTCGTCGAACGACGTGCGCGCCCGCCAGCCGGTCAGGCGCTCCATCTTGTCGGTCGAGCCGATGTGCCGGTCGACCTGCCCCGGACGCTCCGTCACGAATGTCCTCAGCGACGACGGCTTCCCGAGCGCCTCGAGCACCGCGTCCGCGATGTCCGTGACCGAGATGTCGATGCCAGTGGCGATGTTCAGCACCTCGCCCGCAACGTTCTCGAGCGGTGCGGCGATCACGGCCTCGATCGCCTCCGCGTCGTCGTCGACGTACAGCCAGTCGCGGCTCGCGTGGCCGTCGCCGTGAATTGTCAGCGGACGGTCCTGGAGCGCCTGCGTGATGAAACGCGGCACGACTTTCTCCGGATGCTGGCGCGGCCCGTAGTTGTTGAAGGGACGCACGATCACCACGGGCAGCCCGTACGTGACGAAATACGAATAGGCGAGACGGTCGGCACCAGCCTTCGTCGCGGCGTACGGACTACGGGGATTGATCGGATGCTCTTCGTCCATGGGCGCGGACTCCGCGGTCCCATAGACCTCGCTCGAGGAGAACAGGATGAACCGCTCTACCGGCGCCTCGCGAATCGCGTCGAGCAAGATCTGCGTCCCCTCCACGTTCGTCGTGACGAACTCGCGGGCTCCCTCCTCGATCGACTTCTCGACGTGCGATTCCGCCGCGGCATTCACGATCACGTCCACGTCGGCGACGATGTCGCGCACGAGGTCGACGTCCCGGATGTCGCCCTGGACGAACGAGAGCCGCTCGTGCGACATGGCACCGGTCAGGTTTTCCAGATTCCCCGCATACGTGAGCGCGTCAAGGGAGACCACCTCGTACGGCGTCTTGGCCAGGAGATGGTGGATGAAGTTGGACGGGATGAATCCCGCCCCGCCTGTGACGAGGACGCGTTTGGCCACGCCGGGAGACTACGTGTTTGGGTCCTGGGCCATTCCGGGGAGGGGGTGGAAGACTCCCAAGTCCATCCGAACATGCCCAGAGACTTCCAATCCACTCCGGTGCGGGTGGTGATCGTCGACGATCATCGCCTGTTCGTCGACGCGCTTGCGCTGTTGCTCGACCACGACGACCGGCTGACGGTGATCGGCACCGCGGGAGACGGCCGCACGGCCATCGAGCTCGCAGTCTCGCGGCAGGCCGAGGTGGCCGTGATCGACGTGCGCATGCCGGAGATCGACGGTCTCGAAACGGCGCGACGCCTGCGCAAGCGGAGCCCCGAGACGCGGGTCATCCTCGTGACGGGCCTCGACGAGCCGCAGCTCGCCGAGCAGGCGCGCGAAGCGGGCGCCGTCGCGCTCCTGACAAAGGGCGCACTGCACGACCAGCT
>DAINSN010000009.1:0-7707 GCA_036741295.1 Gaiellaceae bacterium | reverse complement strand
ATGCGGCCGAGGTACTCGCCGATCAGCGCCAGGATGAAGCCCTGGATGCCGAGGACGGATAGGACTGCAACGCCGCCGAACAGCGGGCCCGGGAAGTTCGACTCGCCGATCCAAAACACGACGCCGTAGATGCCCAGCCCGAGTGCGAGCAGCGACGAGACCGCGCCCAGGAGCACGCCGATCCACTGGATGGGCTGCGGCCAGTAGCCGGCGAGGACGTGGAGTGCGAGCCGCGTCAGGCGAAGGGGCGAGTAGCGCGACGGTCCGTGGCGCGGCGCATGCGCGACGTCCACCTCGATGACACTCGCTCCGCCGGAGAGAACCAGAGCCTTCGTGAACTTCTGCTTGCCGATCGAGCCGAGCATCGGCTCGACGGCGTCGCGACGGTACGCGTTGAAGGCGCACCCGAAGTCTGAGATCGCTACGCCCGTGAACCGGCGGAGCATGCCGTTGATCACGCGGGACGGGACTGAACGGCCGACCGGGTCCTTCCGTGCGCGGCGCCGGCCGCTCGCGACGTCGTTGCCGGCCTCGACGGCCTCGACCAGCCGCGGGATGTCCTCCGGCTGGTTCTGCAGGTCGCCGTCCATCGTCACCACCACTTCGCCGCGGGCGCGCGACAGGCCGGCGTGCATCGCAGGATGCTGGCCGAAGTTGCGCTTGAACCGCACCGCACGCACACGCGGGTCGCCGGCGTGCAGGCGCTCCAGCGCTGCGAACGTGCCGTCAGTCGAACCGTCGTCGATGAAGATCAGCTCGAACGTGCGAGGGCCAGGATCGAGCGCCGCGATCGTCCGCCGGTAGAGCTCCTCCACCGAAGCGACCTCGTTGAAGACGGTCACCACGATCGAGATGTCGGGCGCCGGGAGATCGGCGTCGGTGACGCGTCCAGTCTCGAGCGCTTTGGTTCCGGCCATGGAATAAAGGATAGTGCGCTGGCGATCCCTCTTTCGAGGGACGCAGGGTCGGCGACCCGCGACGAAGCTGACACTGGCATGTCTGCGGCATCGCGCCATCGACGTTTGCTCATCGTGACCGGGTTCGGGTCCTACGCGCTCGTCTTCATGAGCTTCGTCGTCTTCGAGGTCCCCGGCCTCGGGCTCGGTCACTTCTTCTACATCCCCGTGGCGCTGCTCGCGCTGGCGGGCGGAACGAGACTCGGCCTACTGGGCGGCGGCATCGCCACCGCGCTCTACACGCTCGCGATCATCGTGACTCCGCGCCTGCCGACCCGCGACGTCCTCACTGCTTCGACTGCAATCCGCTTCGTCACCTACTCCTCGTGCGGCGTCCTGGTCGGCTGGTTCGCAAACGAGCACCGGCGCCACCTCGAACAGCTTCGCGAGCTCGCGGAACGCGACTTCCTCACCGGCATTCTGAACACGCGCATGTTCGACGAGGCCCTGGCACTTCGTTGCAGCGCAGGCCGCCCGTTCCTGCTGCTGCTCGGGGACATGGACAACCTCAAGCAGGTCAACGACACGCACGGCCACACCGCCGGAAACGGCGAGCTGCGACGGCTCGCGGACACGCTGTCACAGGCGGTCGAGCCCGGCGACGAGCTCGCCCGCGTCGGCGGCGATGAGTTCGCGATCCTCACCGGGGCGAGCGTGGCGGAAGCGGGCGGGCTCTGCGCGCGGCTGCGAGCCGAGCTTGCCGCCGAAGACATTCGGATGACGTTCGGCTGGGCGGCACTGCCGGAGGACGGCATGGGCCCGCTCGAGCTGTTCCGCAAGGCCGACGATCGTCTCTACGCCGCGAAGCTGATCCAGCGCAACCACCACGTTGTCGAGCAGCTGACCCGGGCGTCCGTGGCGACACCCGGGTCCAACTGACTTAGGCGGCCTCTGCGATCGGTTCCGCGTGGACGGGTTGCTCGGCGGCGTGCACGCGACTCTTGCCGATCGCGAACGCTGCGACCGCCCCGAGGGCGACTACACCGGCGCCGATCCAGACGGCGGCGTTCATGCCGTTGACGAACGTGTCAGGCGTGCGATAGCCACCGTAGGCCGAGAAGACCGAGGCGAGAACCGCTATGCCAAACACTCCTCCGAGCTCACGGATCGCATTGTTCGTGCCAGACGCCTGACCTTGCTCCTCAGGCTTCACCGCCGAGAGAACCACGTTCGCGACCGGCGCCCAGAACATCGCCATGCCGACGCCCGAGATTGCGAAGGGTGCGACCAACTGCCAGTAAGGCGTGGTCGGCGTAGAGATGGCCGCGATCGACCCGAGCCCTGACGCCTGCAAGATCAACCCGACGCCCATGAGCCGGTGCCCGCCGATCCGGTCGGACAGAGCCCCGGCGATCGGCGCCACGAAGAGGGGCATGATCGTCCACGGCAGGATGCGAACGCCGCTCGCGAGCGGGCTGTAGCCCTGGATGATCTGAAAGAACTGGCTGAGCAGAAAGATCGAGCCGAACATCCCGAAGAACATGAACAGGGAGGCAACGTTTGCGAGCGCGAAGGCGCGGTTCTTGAAGAAGCGCATCGGCAGCATCGGCTCCTTCACGCGGAGCTCCCAGACGATGAACAGCGCGAACACGATCGCACCGGCGACCAGTGCCGTGACGATCTCGGTCGATGCCCAGCCCTGTCCGTTGCCGCGCACGAGGCCCCAAACGATCCCGGTCAGGCCGGCGCTTGCGAGCGCCACGCCCGGCAGGTCGAGCTTGGCCGCAGGCCCGTGCGATTCGTCGAGGCGGCGGAATGCGAGCGGGATCAGGACGATGCCGATCGGAACGTTGAGCCAGAAGATCCAGTGCCAGGAGATGCCGCTCACGACGGCGCCGCCGACAACCGGGCCGAGTGCGACAGCCAGGCCGGCGATGCCGCTCCAGGCGCCGATGAAGGCACCGCGGCGATTGGCCGGCACGCCCGCGCTCAGGATCGTGAGCGTCAGCGGCGTGATGATCGCGCCGCCCACGCCCTGAGCCGCGCGCGCCGCGACCAGCGCTCCGGCCGACGGCGCGAGCGCAGCCGCCGCCGACGAGACGGTGAAGATCGCGAGCCCGACCACGAACATGCGGCGGCGCCCGAAACGGTCGCCGAGCGCGGCTCCGGTCAGTAGCAGCACCGCGAACGTGAGCGTGTAGGCGTTGACCGTCCACTCGAGGCTCGCGAGGGTCGCGTGCAGGTCCTTGCGGATCACCGGCAGCGCCGTCGTGACCACGAGGTTGTCGAGGGTGGCCATGAAAACCGCCACCGAGGTGATTGCGAAAGTCCACATCGTTCGAGTCTTGGCACTCATGGGTTCCCCCTTTGCTTGTGACTGATCACTTACTTCAAGTCCAAAAAAAGACGTCGCCTAGACGTCGTTGCGACAGCCCTCGATGAGACGCTTCGCCCAGCCTTCGTCGGCGCCGAGCAGGTTCATCGACGCCACGACGTTCAGCAGCATCCCCTTGGCGAAGAAGTGGGAGACGCGGTCCGGCGGCAGCCCGGAGACGCGCTCCACAAACTCGACGAGCTCGCCGTAACCGGCCCGCACGACCGCACCGATCTCCGGGTCATGCGACGCCGCGTAGGCCTGCATCTGGGCATGGAGATAGGTCGGATCCGTCGTCAGGCGCTCGACGTACGCCTCGCCGATGGCATGCAAGGCCTCCTCGCCCTTCAGGCCGGCGGTCGCCGTGCGAAACATCTCGAGCGTCCCACGCATGCAGCGCTCGATCGTGGCCATGAAGAGCTCCTTCTTCGTGTGGAAGAGGCGGAAGACGTACGGCTGCGAGATCCCGACGGCCTTCGCGATCGCCTCCGTTGAGCCGCCTTCGAGCCCGTGAGCGGCGAACTCCGCCAGGGCCGCTTCGAGGATCTGCTCCCGACGCTCCTCGGCGCTTTTTCGCTCTGTGACTGCCATGGCCGTATTGTTAGCTATTACTCACTAACTTGTCAAATCACTTCCGCAGCAGGGCCATTCCACGGGCTAGCCGGACCGGCTCCCGCCCCTCCTGCGCGGCGAAACGCGAGAAGGCCTCGGTCGAGTTCACGTCGTCCGAAAGCAGCACGCCGCCGGGCCGCAAGGCGGGCCAGGCGGCATTGAACTCGAACCACATGCAGTCGAACGAGTGCTCGCTGTCGTGCATGAAGGTGTCCACCGTTTCGAGCCGCTCGAGCAACGGCGGGAGCTCCTCCTGGCTACGGCCCAGGATCAGTGTCCAGCGCTCCTTCAGCGCCGGCGGGATCAGCCAGCCGGGCTCGGACCCGGGCGGAATGCCCGCGCGGCCTTCGCCTTCGTAGAACGTCCCGGCCTCGTACGCCCGGCCGACCTCTCGGGGCAGGTCGATCGAGTGCAGGTGTCCCCTCCCATTCGACTGCAGCGCGAGGAGCGAGAACGCGGTCGAGAAGCCGTTCGCCACGCCCGTCTCGACCACCACTTCCGGCTGGACCGTGCGGAGGAGTGCGTAGAGGTAGGCGCCCTCCGTGTAGCCGATCGCGCCGAGCGAGTGGCCTGCACCCGCTGTGACAACTGCGGCGTGATGCTCACGCCCCTTCTCGAGCAGGTGATCCATCAAACCGCTGTCTTGCACCTCCCGCTCGTAGCCGGCGAGCGCGTCGCGTCCGCCCAGGAAGCGCGCGACCTCGTCGCGGATCCGTCGACGCTCGAGGGCAGGACCCGGATGGCGCACATCGCGCGCGGCGCGGGACAGGCGTCGTTTCAACCCGGCAGACAAGGCCGCGGATCGTATCGTTGAGCTCATCAACGCCCGAGTCCTCCATCTTCCAGTGAACCTCGCCGGCACCGGTTGGGCCCACGTGAACGCTCTGCGGCGCAAGGGCGTCGACGCGCGGCTGCTCGTTTTCTGGCCGCAGAAGTGGAGGCCGGACGAGTACGACATCGACCTCGACCTGCCGCGATCTGGCTTCTTGCGGCAACAGGCCGTGCAGTGGCGCGCGCTTGCGCGCTACCTGCCGCAGGCGGACATCTTCCACTTCTACTTCGGGAAGACGCTCGTGCCGAAGTCGCTGAACCTGCCGATCCTGCGCGCGGCGCGAAAGAAGTCGGTGATGCACTTCCTCGGCGACGACATCCGCGGCAAGACCCTCGACGAGCTCGAGTACCGCAAGAAGTTCGACGCGTGGATCGTCGGCTCGTACGCTGCGACACGCTGGGTGCCGGATGCGACCGCCGTCATCCCGCCTGGGCTCGACCTGCGCGAGTACGAGCCCGTTCCCCCTGTCGAACGTGAGCGGCCGCTCGTCGTGCATGCGCCCTCGGATCTCGAGAAGAAGGGCACGCGACATGTGATCGAGGCGTGCGAGCAGCTCCCTGTCGACCTCGACGTCGTGCACGGAGTGCCGCATGACGAGGCGGTTGAGCGCTTCAAGCGCGCGGACATCGTCGTCGACCAGCTGCACTACCTCTGGCACGGCGTGTTCGCGATCGAAGCGATGGCGTATGGCAAGCCTGTCGTCACGCACCTCGATCCAGAGGCTGTGGCGCAGACGGAGGAGGCGTTCGGCGTGAAGGTGCCGATCGTCTCCGCGACGAAGGACGATCTGGTGGAGAAGCTCCGTCCCCTCGTGGAATCCTTCGAGCTGCGCAAACGGCTCGGAGCGGAAGGGCGCGCGTACGCGGAACGCGTGCACGACCTCGACAAGGTGGCCGACCGCCTCATCGAGCTTTACACCTCCATACTTTGATTCGTCGATGATCGAGCGGCTCAAAGAGCTCCTGCGCCACTCGGCGATCTACGGGCTCGGCTCGATCGTCGCGCGCGTGCTCGGCGTGCTGTTGCTGCCGCTGTACACGCGTTACCTCTCGCCGAGCGACTACGGGCTGATCGAGACGCTCGTCGCACTGTCGGCGGTGCTGACCGCCCTCGTCGCGCAGGGGATGAAGAGCGCTTTCTTCCGGTTCTATTTCGACTCCGCTGAAGTGGAGCGCCGGCACCTCGTCGTGCGCACCGCGTTCTGGTACGTGATGGTCGCGTCGACCGCGGTGACCGTGGCGGGCATCGCGCTCGCGCCCCAGGTCTCCTGGCTCCTCTTCGGCACGCACGGCCATCGCGGCCTCGTGATCGCAGCCTTCATCGGTCTCTGGGCCGCGCTGAACTACGAGCAGATGACGTCGCTCTTCCGCGTCGAGCAGCGTTCGACTGCGTACGTCGCGGCGACGCTCGCGAACGTCGCGATCACGATCGCCGCCACGATCCTGCTCGTCGTCGTCTTCGACAAGGGACCGCTCGGCGTCCTGGTCGGAAACTTCACCGGAACGCTGATCGTGTACGCCGCGCTTCTGCTCTACAGCCGGCACGCGCTCGGCCTGCAGTTCGACCGCTCTCTCTACAAAGCGATGAACCGCTTCGGCCTGCCGCTCGTCCCGTCGGCAGTCGCGCTCTGGCTGACGAACTTCAGCGACCGCTTCTTCCTGATCAAGCTCGCGGACGCGCACGAGGTCGGCCTCTACTCGATCGGTGTACGCGTCGCGTCGGCGATCATCCTGCTGCTGACGGCGTTCAGGATGGCCTGGCCCGCATTCGCCTACTCGATCGAGGACGACCGCGAGGCGCAGCGCACCTACAGCTTCGTGCTGACGTACGTCGTCTTCGTCTGCTGTTGGCTCGCGCTCGCTCTCGGATTGCTTGCGCCCTGGATCGTGAAGCTGATCACCACGAAGCCGTTCTATCCGGCCCAGAACGTCGTCGCACCGCTCGCATTCGGCGTCGCAGCATTCGGCGCCTACGTCGTGGTGCAGATCGGCACCGGCCGTGCGCGCCAGACCCGTTCGAACTGGCTCGTAACCGGTGCAGCCGCCGCGGTCAACGTGGCGCTGAACCTGGCGCTGATCCCGTCCTACGGGCGGATGGGCGCCGCGATCGCGACAGTCGTCGCCTACACGCTGCTCTTCGTCGGGATGGCGTGGCGCGCCCAGCGTGTCTTTCCGGTGTCCTACCAGTGGCGGCGCGTCGCGACGCTCGGGCTCGCGGCCGTCGGCCTCACCGTGCTCGGGAAGGTGCTCGACGTGCCCCTCTCCGTGGCCCTTGGGCTTACGGCGGCGTTTCCGCTCGTGCTGCTGCTGCTGGGCTTCTATCTGCCGGCCGAGCGGCAGCGGTTGCGCCGACTCTTGCCTATCCTGGGACGATGAACATCCTGGCCGCGATCCTTGTCGTCGCCTCGACCTCCCTGCACATCACGGTGTGGCCCCAAGGCGTGGGACAACCGGCCCACAAGGTCTACACGCTCAAGTGTGCACCGGTCGGGGGAACGCTCCCGAGACGCGCCGCCGCGTGCACGAGGCTGCTGCGGGCCGAACGGCCGTTCGCGCCGACGCCGAGAGGAGTGGCTTGCACGATGATCTACGGCGGCCCACAGGAGGCGCTCGTCACCGGGCGTTTCCGCGGCAAACTCGTCCGCGCCCACTTCAGCCGCAAGGACGGTTGCGAGCTCGCCCGCTGGAACCGCGTCGGCTTTCTCTTTCCCGGAGCCGTCGCCTCGGCGAACAGCCGCTGAGACGACCTCAGTAGCATCGCCGCTTCGATGCGCGACATCACCGTCCTCGTCACGGCCTCGGGCGCTCCCGGGACCGCGGCGCTCCTGCGCGCACTCCGCCTGAACGGCGAGCGGGGCGTGCGCATCGTCGGCACCGACATGTCTCCGCAGGCAATCGGCCGGCACTTCTGTGACCGCTTCTACGTCGTCCCGCCCGGGAACGATCCGGCGTTCGCTGACGCTGTGCTCGACGTCGTGCGTCGCGAGAACATCG
>DAINSN010000008.1:0-25042 GCA_036741295.1 Gaiellaceae bacterium | reverse complement strand
CGGGCAATGTCGTCCAGAGCGACCATGTCCGCGAGCTGTCCATACAGGTGCACCGGCAGCAGGAAACGCGTGCGCCCGTCGACCGCTGCTTCCGCCGCCTCTGGATCGAGGTTGTAGTCCTGCTCGGAGACATCCACCGGGACGGGCACCCCGCCTGCCTGCGCAATCGCCTCGAAGCTGGCGATGAAGGTGTGGGCAGGAACGATCACGCGGTCGCCGGTCTCGAGACCAGCGGCGATCAGCCCTAGTCGCAGGGCGTCCAATCCGCTCGAAAGACCGACACAGTGCTCCGCGCCGCAGTAGCCGGCGAACGCTCGCTCGAACTCGGCCACGGCCGGCCCGTTCGCAAACGCGTTTGTCTCGATGAGCCCCGCAATGTCGCCCAGGATCTCGGCCGCGAGATCGTCATGGACCGTGCGCAGATCGAGGAAGGGCACCGCCACCTGGCTTTGGAGGGCTGGCTCCTGCACGCAAGTCACAGGTTAGTTACTGCGAGAGCGAGCTCAACCTGACCGGCCGGGGGGGCAAGCTAAGATCGGCGGAGTGGCCGCGCTCTACCGGAAGTACCGCCCGCAGGACTTCGACGAGGTCGTGGGCCAGGAGGCGATCGTCCGGACGCTGAAGAACGCGATCTCCTCCGGCCAGGTGCGGCAGGCCTACCTCTTCGCCGGCCCGCGCGGTACAGGCAAGACCTCGCTCGCACGGATTCTCGCAAAGGGCCTGAACTGCCTCCAGGGCCCCACGCCGATGCCCGACAAGGTCTGCAACCCCTGCGTCACGATCGCGAGCGGCACCTCGCTCGACGTGATCGAGATGGACGCCGCCTCGCAACGCGGGATCGACGACATCCGCGAGATCCGGGAGCGCGTCGTGCTTCAGCCGGCCGAGGGGCGTTACAAGGTCTACATCCTCGACGAGGCGCACCAGCTCACCGACGCCGCGTGGAACGCGCTGCTCAAGCTGATCGAGGAGCCGCCGCCACACCTCGTGTTCGTTTTCTGCACCACCGATCTCTCCAAGGTGCTGCCGACCGTGCGCTCGCGCTGCCAGACGTTCGTCTTCGCCCGTCCGCGCCTGGCGGAGCTCGTGCGCTTGCTGCGGCGGGTCGCCGACGGCGAAGGCATTCAGGTCCCCGACCAGGCACTCGCGCTCGTCGCGCGGGGAGCGCGGGGTTCGTTCCGCGACGCGGTCTCGACGCTCGACCAGCTTGCGTCGGCAACGGAGAACGAGATCACCGTGCAATCCGTGCTGCAGTTGCTGGGCGCGGTCGAAGAGGAGGCCCTCTTCCGGCTGTGCGACCTCGTCGTCGACCGCGATACGGCCGGGGCGCTCACGTTCGTCGAGGAGCTGTCGGAGCAGGGACAGGATCTGGGCCGGCTCGTCGTCGACCTGCTCGAGCATCTGCGCCACCTCATGCTCGTCCAGCACATGGGCGAGGTCCCCGACACGCTGCCGGTCACCGAGGAAACACGCGAGCGGCTGCGAGCGCAGGCGAACCAGCTTGGCGAGGCGACTGTCATCCGCCTCGTCGACCTGCTGGCCGTCGCCGTCGAGGACATGCGCCAGGGCGGCGACCCGCGCCTCCCGCTCGAGCTCGCGCTCGTGAAGGTGACGCGGCCCGGCGCCGACCTATCCCGGGAATCGCTCTCCTACCGGCTCGATCAGCTGGAGACACGGGGCCATGTCCCAACAAGCCCTGTCTCGGGGTCAGACCCCGAGACACGTCCCGAACAGGCACCTGCTGAGGCGGTGGCGATGGCCGCCCCGCCGTCGCTCGAACTCGAGCAGCTCCAGGAGGCCTGGCAGCGGACGATCGTGCCGGCCGTCGAGGAACGCTCCATCCCGGCCGCCTCCGTCTTGCGAGAAGCGCATCCTGCAGAGCTCGCCGGCGACACGCTCACCGTCGAGTTCCCCGCGAGCGCCGCTTTCCACCGGCAACTGGCAGAGGAACCGAAGAACGCAACGCTCCTCGCCGACGCGCTCTACGAAGTGACGGGACGCCACCTCGGGCTCGCGTTCGCCGAGGGCGAGGCACGTGCCGCCGCGGTCGAGGACGACGAGCCCGCGGGTGAGGAGAAGATTCTCGAGCTCGTGAAAGAGACTCTGGACGCCCACGAACGAGAGGACTAGCGATGGGCATGGACATGAACCAGCTGTTTCAACAGGTCGGCCAGATGCAGGAACAGATGCAAAAGGCTCAGGCCGAACTTGCGAACGAGACCGTCGAAGCGACGGCCGGCGGCGGGATGGTCACCGTGATCGCGAACGGCTCCGGGGAGATCAAGCAGATCAAGATCGACCCGAAGGCGATCGATCCGACCGACGCCGAGATGCTCGAGGACATGATCCTCGCCGCCGTGAACGAGGCAATCCGTTCGGCCCAGGCCCTGATGGAGTCGAAGCTCGGCGGTCTCGCCGGCGGTGCGCTCGGAGGGCTGGGTCTTCCAGGACTAGGCGAGTAGTGCGCGACCGCCTCTCCGCGCTCCCGCTGTTCGCAGATCTCGACGACGCTCAATTGGATTGCCTTGCTGCGGCGACGTCCGAATTCGAGGCGCCGGCAGGCCAGGCGTTGATCGAGCGCGGGCGCCCCGGCTCGGGGATGTTCGTTCTCGAGCAGGGCCAGGCGATCGTCGAGGCGCCGGAAGGAACGCGGGAGCTTGGACCCGGAGACGTGTTCGGCGAGCGCGCCCTGCTCGGTGAAGAAATCGAGCGCACCGCCCGCGTACGGGCTGAAACGGACGTTCGCTGCCTTGCGATCGCCAGGCCCGAGATCGAACGGCTTCTCGCCGAGGATCCTCGGGTCGCCGACCGGCTAAGACAGCTGTCGGCCTAAGCCGGGGACCCTGGTAGTCCGGGGCAAGTCGGCACAATGGGGCAGGTGCTCAGCCCGGCTGTGGAAAACCTGGTCGCCCAGCTCTCACGCCTGCCCGGCGTGGGAACTCGCACGGCCCACAGGCTCGCGTTCCATCTCCTCCAGCGGCCGAAGGACGAAGCGCTCGCATTGTCGGCCGCGATCGAGGACGTCAAGGAGCGTGTTCGGTTCTGCAACGAGTGCGGCAACCTGACCGAAGAAGAGACGTGCGCGATCTGCCGCGACGCACGACGCGACCACACCCTCATCTGTGTCGTCGAGCAACCGGTCGACCTCATCTCCGTGGAGAAGACGAGCGAGTTTCGCGGCCTCTACCACGTCCTCGGTGGCGCACTGTCGCCACTCGACGGCGTCGAGCCGGAGCATCTGCGCATTGACGAGCTGCTGGGACGCGTCGAGCGAAACGGCGTGCAGGAGGTCGTGCTGGCGACCAACCCCAACATGACGGGTGAGGCGACTGCCGCCTACCTCGCCGACCGCCTGCGTGGCCGCGTGCGCGTCACGAGACTGGCGAGTGGACTGCCTGTTGGCGGCGACCTGGAATATGCGGACGAGGTGACGCTCGGTCGCGCGCTAACCGGGCGTCGCGAGATGTAGTTCCCGCGCGCTTTCAGTCGCGGTGCCGCTCGCGGAGCTCGCGGTCGTGTTGGGAACGCGGGGCCGAGGCGTTCCGAAAGGCCAGACGCATCCGAGCGAGCTTTTCGCTCCACGTCTCGCCTTCCGCAGGCCCGAGGGCTCGCCGGGCCGACACGCCGGTTGCGCGGAAAGCCGGCCGCAGTGGCAGCGCCCAGAAGGTGGCCAACCACCGCTCGAGATGGCTTTCGAAGACCGTGCGCCTCCGCACGGCAGGTAGGTTTCGCGCCCACAGCCGGAGCGGCATGGGGTCGGCAGCAGCGGCACTGTTCTCGAGCAGGGACTCGCTTGCCGACAACGTCGTGTTCCAGACCCTGGCCATCCGCCACGTCTCGGCGAGTGCGCGGAGCTGTGCTGGATCGAGGCCCCGGATCATCGATGCGACGTCGATCAACTCGAGCAGGCGTCGCAAGGGCTCGTGCGCCCACGAGTGCGCAGCAAGGACAAGCGCATGATGGTCGGGTCGGAGCGTCGAGATGCCTTCCACTCCAACGCGGCTCGGCACCGCGACTGCGAGCAATTCGGAGGTCGGCGGAGGCGCCAACGACTCGATCCACTTCGGGGTGGAATGGAGCTCCACGTAAAGTGGCAGAGGACGAAGCCACAACGGCCTTAGGTGGTGTATGCCGACGTAGACAGCCGGATCCCCGACTTCCTCGAACCCGGCGGACTTCAGCGCTTCCTGCGCTGCACGAGCATTCGGTACCAGGAGATCGAGATCTTTGTAAGGCCGCAGAGCCGGGTTGGGGTATCCCGCGGCCACCTCTGGACCCTTCAAGAGGACTATCGGCCCGTCCAACGCAGCGCGCACCTTCCCAAGGAGGACCGGGGCCGTCATCGCTATGACCGCGGCAAAACGCTCCTGAGCGACGAGCTCGTCGGGCACAGGTCGTCCGAGTTGGCGCCAGCGTCGCGCGGCGAGTAGCTCCAGACGATGTTCACGGAGATCGGCGATGTCTCCCGCGCGATCGACAAGCTCGTCGACGCGATCCCACATGTCCGTCATCGCCCAATCATCCGAACCTAGCCAGCTCAATGTGGCCGTTTCGCCCCGGCGGAGGACCCACATCTCGCCCATCCAGCTCGACCCACGCGTGCGCTTCATGCGTCAAGGGATCTTCGGGAAGCCCGATGACGAGCTGCGCCTTCCGGCCACGGCGACGCAGAAGCCGAAAGAGCACAAGCGCAGACGCCAGGCAGGTCGGTCGTCGCCTGCCCAAGCTCAGCCTCCGGTCGACTGCCGTGCTCAGATCGGCCGGATCGACTTGTTCCCCGTCTAGGTCCGAGGCGTGGAGGAGCTCCTCGACGAGGTCCGGAAGGGGGCGTCGATGGACGGCGCGACGCACGCGCGCATACGTCGACCAGATCTCGACTGCGAGCCGCGAAGCTCGGGCTGTTTCAGATACCGGCAAGCACCGCCTCGACCGTTTCGTTCAGCCTATCGATCCGTAACGGTCGGAAGAGGTTCCAGACCGGGACCGACGCCACGAGATCGACCAGCGCTCCGAACGAGGCCGCAAAAGATGCGGCGCCCTGGAGGCGGAAGCTCAACTCCCAGAGGTCCGGCAGGGCGTCGGCGGCATTCACGCCCACCAGCGCCGGCGCGCCGCTGCCCTCGCGGAGCAGGACGATGGCCCGCAAGGGAACCGGATCGCAGGTTCCGCGAGCACGCTCTGCGACCGCCAGATGGACGCGCGCTTCATCACCGCCGACAGGATCCGCATGACGGAGGTCCAGGTCGCCGGCGACGTCGGCCCTCACCCTCAGCATTGCGGGACCGGGAACGATCTGAACGTGCGGGCGAAGCCGCAAACAGGTGATGTCCTCACTGAGAACGCGGTGACCCGCCGCGAGGAAGGCCGCGGCCAGAGTGGTCTTGCCGAAAGTCCGTGGCGCGCCGATCAGAACAGCTTCTCCGCCGACGTCTACGGCCGCCGCGTGCAGCGGGAGGTCGCCTCGCGCGGCGAAGCACAGCAAGAGCGGAAGGCCCCACAGGCGTTCCTCTCGACGAATGGCGTCGTCTGCGATCGGGACAGTCACACGTGGAACCCCCGGCTCGACGAGAAACCAGCCGCCTCCGTCCACCCAGTACTGGAAACCGCCGTTGTGCTGGAACAGACGTGTGTGCGGGAGCTCTCCGTTCGCCGGCCAGTCGAAGACGAGCGTGCCGCCGGCAGGAGCGGCGTCTGTCGCCGCCTGCTCTACCTCGAGCGCCTCGCCGCTCCCCTGCCGGAGGAACTCGAAGGCCAGCGCGGAGCGGATGTCGAACCCGTAGCACGTGCCGGCGCTCGGGGGCATCAGCGCCATAGATCGAGAAAGGCGTGCACGCGTGCGAGGTCGTAGGCCCAGATCAGCTCGAGTGCATTCATCTGACGCCTGTCGATCGCGTCCAGCAAGAGCCTGTAGTCGACGCCGCCGATCGGCGGATCCGGGTCCGCGAGCCAGCGGCGCAGTCCCGCCCAGTCCGCAGTACCGAGAACCCAGGCCGAAAAGCCCGTCTTGTCCCTGCGGTCGAGGATCTCGTCCGGAAGGCGGCCCCGCATGACGTCTCGAATCAACGCCTTCGGAACCGAGCTCGGGAACTTTCGCTCGGCCCGAAGCGAGAGGAGGAACTCCCAGAGATCGAGATCCGCGAGAGGTCGCTTCACCTGTACGCCATAAAAGGCCGCACAGATTTCGTCCGCGTCGAGGGAGGTCGCCGGGGGCGTGAGCAATGGGTCGAGCTGATGCTCGAGCCACCGCTTTCGCGCGGGACGCGCGAGGTCGAGGCGGACGACGTCACCCGTTTGCGCTGGGTCGATCCACGCCGGAGCGTGACCTGTCGGTTGTTGCCGCCGACTCAGGTACCACCGCGCAGCGGCGGGCGGTGCGAGCGACGGCGCGACGAAACGGGCGACCTGGCGCCAGGACGCGCCGTAGCTGTGCTGCTCGCGAAGCCACCCGGCGGCGGCCCGGAAACGTCCGTGAAGGATGAAGTGTCCGATCAGATGAGCCTCGAACGTGAAGACCCACTCCGCCATCTCGCCCGTCAGCACGGTGCGCGCACCCAAAGCGCGCGCGCGCGAGTAGTTCTCGGCGAGCTCCGGGAGCGACAGCGTTTCGACCGGGCCGTCGACGAGGTCGACCCACTTCTGCACGTCGTCGAGCGGCTGTGCAGTCGGCACGTACGTCTCGAGGGGGAGGCCGAGATAGTCGGCGACCAGCTCCGTGTAACGTCGCTCGTCAACCGTCGGATGGTCTGGGTACACAGACGAGAGGGCCTGTAACGGCCGGCCCGTCAGGTGCCGGTGACGCTCGCCGGCAATCGCGGCGATCGTCGGAGAATCGATGCCTCCGCTCAGCGAGACGACGTCATTGCCCGAGACGCTTCGCGCGATGACCTTGTCCAGCAATTCCGCAAGACGTTCGCGCGTCTCCTCCGGCGACAGGTCCGCGCTCTCGAGCAACGGCCGCGGGTCCCAGTACCGACTGAACACCGCATACCCGTCGCGCGCCACCGCCACCGTGGCCCGCGGGAAGCGGGAAACGCCGCGGAGTGCAGTGGTCTCAGGCGACAGTCGACCGTAGAAGAGCTGCTCCACCGCTTCGGGGTCGGGCTCACGTGCAAGCCCCGCGCCGGCGACGATCTGCTTCGCTTCCGTCGCGGCGAAGAACGTCCCGGCTTCCTGACGGTAGAAGAGTGGTCGGAGCCCGAGCTGGTCACGCGCGCAGTGCAGCGTCGTGTCCGCAAGAACGGCGGCCGTGAAGCTGCCGCGAAAACGGCCGAACCCATCGCTTCCCCAGCGCCGAAATGCAAGGAGAAGGATCTGCGCGGGATCCAAGACGTCCTTCGTCGAGATGCCGCCCGTGCCGCCGAGCTCACGCCGAATATCGTCGGCGTTGTCGAGAGTCCCGACGAACGCCGCTGCGGTGCCGTTCTGGCTGGTAAGCCACGCGTCGGGAAATCGGGAATCGCAACTGACCCCAAGCGCGCCCGCGGCCGTCGGGTGTACTTCTAGGTCGGCTCCGCGGTGCGGGGCCGACCGAAGCATCGCCCGGACCGCGTCAGCCGCGGCGCCCGAACTCGAAGAGACGACTGCAAGCGCTCCCACGGTTCCTGTGCCTCATCCCACCACGAGGTCGCGCAACCGGAGATCCGCGAGGAAGCGCGCGACGTCTTCCTGCAAATCGGGCGGAGCGTCCTCAAGCCGTGAGCCCAGCTCCGCGACGATCGCACCAGGGGTCCTTCGTCCGTCAAGGAGTTGCCAGATCATCGAGCCGATCCGATTGAGACCGTGGTACTCGCCCGTGTCCAGGTGGAGGAGCACTCCTCCGTCCTCCTCGGCCACGTCCCGGTATACGACACGCGGGTTCTGCCCTAGCCCCGCAGCTTCAGTGTTGGCAGCACCCATCAGTAGAGTCCCAGCGTGCCGCGGCGCTGCTCGCGCCGAAGCGCAAGCCTGAACGCGAAGAGGCCGAAGGCCAGCGTCGCCAGCGAAACCGGTGCCAGCAGCAGGGAGTCGGGCCAGATGCCCTCCCAACCGCCGCCGAGGAGCGGCCGCCGGATGCCTTCGACTGCGAGCGCGATCGGGTTGTACCGCGTGATCGCCGTAACCCAACCAGGTAGAAGCTGGAGCGGGAAGAACGCGCCGGAGCCCACGACCAGTCCGCTGACGCCAAGGGCGAAGAAGCCCGCGCCCTGGCGGAAGGTGAGGGTGATGGCAGCGCTGACGACCCCCAGACCCCAGACGAATGGGATGAAAAGCAGGAGCGAGACGGCCGCCGGCGCGATGCCACTCGGCTGGAAGGTGAGCCCGAAGGTGAAGGCCAGGATGACGAAGAAGATGGCCGTCCGAACCGGGACGTAGATGAGGTCGTATGCGGCGGACCCGACCTGGATTGTCGAGACCGACGTGGGCGTCATGAGCAGCGATTCCAACGTGCCCATCAGCTGCTCGCCGCGGAGCGCGGCGCCGACCCGCCCCAGGCCGAGCTGGATGAAGGCGGTGAGAGCAATGCCCGCCGCGACGAATTCCATGTACGTGGCGTGCGAGCCGCCATAAGAGGGAAGCGTCCGCTCGTCGACCATCAACCCGACGAAGTAGAAAGTAAGGGCCCCTGTCAGAAGGCCGACCCATTCGCCGAAGAACGAGCCACGGTAGCTCCAGGCGACGATGAGATCACGGCGTGCAAAGGCCGGCAGCTTGTGCAGCTCGCCGATGAACGAGGAGAAACCATTAGCGGCCGGCACGCTGCTCACGCTGCTCACGATGCTCCCGAAGGTCGTGTCAGCCTCATGAATGCGTCTTCGATCTGGGATTGCTCCTCGCGGCACGCGTAGATCTGAACGTTCGCGTCGAGGAGCGGACGAAGCGCGTCGCCGAGGGCGCTGCCTTCGTCGAGCGAAAGAAGGAAATCGTCCGGGCTGGCATTCGCGACCGCCGAGATCGTCCCGATGCCGGTGAGCGCGGCCTGGAGCACCGGCTCGAGCGCGGCGCCCGACGAGGTGCCGTTCTGGACGCGAAGGAGATACCGCTGCGGAATGGCGTGCGACATGAGCTCCGGCACCGAACCGGCGAAGCGGACCTTTCCCTCGCGCAGAACCGTGACGGAATCGGCGAAGCTCCGAATCTCGTCGAGTCGCTGCGTCGTCCAAAGGACGGCCGACCCGCGATCCCGAAGTTCGCCCACCAGCTCTCGCACCTGCTTTCCCCCCTCCGGATCGAGGTCGTGTGTCGCCTCGTCGATCAGCAACACATCGGGGTCCACCAGCAGTGCACGGGCCACCGACAAACGCTTTTGCATTCCGTGCGAGTAGGTGCCGACGCGCTGGCGCTCTGCGCCGCTCAGTCCGACCGCCTCGAGGAGCTCGAGGGAGCGAGCGGTGGCTGCTCGCCTGCGGAGACCGTACAGGCGTGCGAAGAAAACGAGATTCTCAAGCCCCGAGACGCGCAGGTAGAACGACCGGTCACCGGACGGAATCAGGCCGATTCGTTGACGGAGCTCACGCGGGCTGCGTCTCGTATCGACCCCCCTGACACGTACGGAGCCCGAATGCGGGTCGAGCAGGCCGCAGAGAATGCGCAGGAGAGTCGTCTTACCGGCGCCGTTCGGACCGAGGAGTGCGCCGACCTCTCCGCGGGCGATACTCAGCGAAACGCCGTCGAGCGCGAGCTTATCCCCAAAGCGCCGCGAGACGTCGTGCGCCTCGATCGCTGCGTCGACGTCTGCCGTGGCGGGTGCCGCCGGCCGGTGAGGAGCCCTCACCGGCACGGCGGACGATGGTCTAAGACCCGAAAGCGCTGGGGCAGGAGTACTCGCAGAACTTGTCGAGCTCGCACACTCGAAAGTCGCCCTGCTTGTTCGAAAACGTCCTGCACGCCACCCCAGTCTGCGGGTTCACGCCGGTGATTCCGGAGCGCGCAAAGGTGTGATTGCTGATGGAGCCGAAGTCCTTCACCGCTGGTGGCTCGTAGTGCAAGGGTGTCTCCCCCCGTCGAGGGCCGCAGAAGAACCCATATCTTGTCGACGAGCGCGGGGGGGCCGCCACTGGCTAGCTGAGTAGTTTTCGGGGCAATTGCGGGCCTTTTGTTGATTTCGGCCGAGGTAAACACGATTGTCACCGAGGAACCAGCCGTTCGGCGATCGCTGCGGAGGCGGTGGCGACTGCGTGCCCGGCGAAGACGCCGGCGACGAATCGCGCCCCTCGCGGGAAGCGGACGTAGCCTGCGCACAGCCCTGCGGCGATCCAGAGACTGAGACAGTGTGGGCAGGTCAGGAGCTCGCCGACCGCGCGTCGCATTCCTTCGCCACGGGGATATTGCGCGGCCTCGCCGGCAGCGAACGGCGCTCGCAAGAAAACGGCGATGCGGTCGCGCGAGATGACGCGGGCGATGTCTTGGCTGGCAAGGCCGACGCAAACGAGGTCCGCCGGTCCCAGACGAGCTGTCTCGGCGCCGCGGCGGCCCGGCCTGCTCGCCAGGAAGAGCAGGGCCGCGAACGCTCCCGTGAGCGCCGCATATGGGGCGTCGCTCGAACGGGCCGACATCTCTGTCCACTCGCCGTGGCCGTTCGAAGGCGGTGCGTCTCGAAGCTCTTCGACCATCGTTAAAGTGCGACGAGCGGCGCACCGACCTCGACACGGGCGCCGTTTTGGGCAAGTGACGCCTCGACCGCCTCGACGATGCGAACAACCTCCACACCGAGCTCCGCCGACGAGCGCGGCCGCGTCTTCGAGCGAACCGAAGTACAGAAATCAGAGAGCTCTAGGGAAAGGGGCTCGGCAGCCTCGATGCGCGGGGAGAGAATGTCGCCCGTGCGGTAGGTCATCTTGTACTCGCCGAACGTCTCCGGGTTCGGCACAGTGGCGCCCGAATCGAAGACGCGGACCGGCTCGTTGCTCGTGTCGTCGTACACGACCATCTTGTTCGAGCCGACGATCGTCGTCCGGCGCAGCTTGCTGGGGGCGAGCCAGGACAGCTCCACGTGAGCAATCGCTCCGGACGCGAACTCGAGGTTGATGAACGCGACGTCCGGCATGCCCGGCACGACGCACGCGCGACTGAGGGCGCTGACATAAGCCGGTGTCTCGTCGAGCCAGTAGCGGAGGATGGAAAAATCATGCGGGCCGAGGTCCCAGACGACGCTGACGTCGGACTGGTGGATGCCGAGATTCACGCGACTCGTCGAGAGAAAGTAGATGTCGCCGAGCTCGCCCGACTGGATCAGCGATCGGACGGTGGTCACCGGCGGGCTGTAGAGGAACGTGTGGCCGGGCATGAGGACGAGGTCCCGCCGCTCTGCAAGGTCGAGCAGCTCGCGGGCCTCTTCGGAAGATCCGGCAATCGGTTTCTCGACGAACACGTGCTTACCGGCATTGAGAGCCTGCGAGGCGAGCTCGTAGTGCGTCGAGACCGGCGTCGCGATCGCGATCGCCTCGACGCTCCGGTCTTCGAGGAGGTCACCGAAGCGCGTGGTGCGCTGCAGACCGGGATACCGAGCCTGGAGCGCGCCGAGCGGGCCGGGCCGGGTGTCGCAGATGCGGACCACCTCTGCGCTGGGCAGATCGACGAAATTGCGGACGAGATTCGGGCCCCAGTAACCCACGCCGGCTACCGCCACCCGGACGGGCACTTGCCAAGGTGCGGCGGAAAGGCCGTCGCTTGGCCGTCCGTTGGCGGCAGTCACGCCGTCCGGCCTCGGTCGAGGTCAGGGGGTCCCGGGGCCCCCGCCGCCCGCGGGCCCAGCACTGACGACGTTGCCTGAAAGAGATTGTTGCTCACGATCACTGCAGGCTGGGGCCCCGTGCCCCGTTACCTGTTCAGCCAGCGTACGGTCGGCAACTCCGTGGCTCCAGACCAGGCCGCCTAAACCCCCCCGCCGGTCGGTAGCTAGCCGTTGGGGGGGTCCAGAACCTTGCTCGGGACGTTGACATCCCATCGTCCACGCGCAAGAGTTCCCTCATCCGCGACACGAAACGTGGAGGTCAGCGGCTTCCACAGAAAGTTAGAGGTCTCGTATGGAGACGACCGAAGCGAGCACGTACGAGCCGCCGGTGCTCCATGAGCTCGGCACAGTGCACGACCTGACGGAGGGGCCGATCTCCGGGGCCCAGGCAGACGCAGTTTTTCCGCACCAGCCGATCTCCGTTTAGTCAAGTTCGAGGCACTCTTCGTCAGCGCCAGGCCCGTTTTCGGGCCTGGCGTTGACGTAGTACGGGTCATACGATGAAGACGATGAACGAGGGCCCAAGAAAAGACGAGCCTCGTCTGCGCTTGCGGGAAGACAGCATCGAGTGGCGGGAAGTCGACGGGGAGGTCATCGCGCTCGACGAGAAGGCTTCGCTGTATCTCGCCGGGAACCCGACCGCAACCCTGCTCTGGCGCGCACTTTCGGCCGGCGCGACGCGGGGCGACCTGGTCTCGATCCTGACCGAGACATTCGGCATCGACGCCGATCGCGCTTCCGGGGACGTCGACGCTTTCCTCGAGGACCTGCGCGCGCGGGATCTGTTAGCCGGCTAGACCATGCGACGCATCGATGTACCGACGCTGCGGGCTGCGCTCTGGACACTGCGGGCGCTCCGGGCAACACGCCGCCAGCTGCGCCGTGGACAGATCAACGGCATCCAGATCCCCGCACCTCCGCGGCTCCCGGAGCCCGCCGTTCGCGGTGTGAGGGCAGTACTGCGACGGCGGCCGAACACATGTCTCGAGAGCTCGCTGATCCTCCAGCGCTGGGCGGGTACGTTCGGCAACGCCCCTGACGTGATCGTCGGCGTCACCGGGCGGCGCGGATCGTTCCGAGCGCACGCGTGGCTCGACGGCGAGTCGGGCGGGGTCGAGCAGCCATTCCAGGAGCTCCTCCGCCTTCCCGGCCCAAACAGTGTCTAGGAGTTACCCGCTGACGCCGCTCGAGGTGGCGTCGGGCTACGTCCTCGGCACCGATGCCCGTGCGCCGCGATTTCCCCGCCGGGCAGGCGAGACGCCGATCGCAGCCTTCGAGGCGGCCGTCCGCGAAGCGTTGCTGCGTCCTCCGTGCGCGGTTGCGTTCTCCGGCGGCCGCGATTCGTCGGCCGTGCTCGCTGTCGCTGCCGCAGTCGCAAGGCGGGACGGACTCCCACCCCCGATCCCCGTGACCCTCACCTTCCCCACATCTCCCGAGAGCGATGAGACGATGTGGCAGGAACGGGTTGTTCGCCACCTGGAGCTGGACGACTGGGTTCGGTTGGAGATCCTCGGCGAGCTCGATTGCGTGGGTCCCTACGCGACAGCCGAGCTCGTCCGCCGGGGACTCTATTGGCCCGCCAACGCGCACCTGCTCGTCGCGCTGCTGGAGACGGTTCCAGGCGGAGCGCTGCTCACCGGAGACGGCGGCGACCTGGCGTTCATGACGCCTGACTGGGCCGATCGACTCCTGGCCATTCTCAGCAGACACGAGAGGCCGGAGCCTCGCGACATTCTTCGACTGGGCTTTGCCTTGAGCCCTCCTGTGCTGCGACGCGCGGTATTGCGGCGGCGGCAACCGCAACCGGTGCCCTGCCCCTGGTTGCAGCCGGGAGCACTTCGAGCGGTCGAGGAACAAATCTGGTCGTATGCCGCTGAGGAACCACTGCGTCTCGACAGTAGGCTCGAGTGGGGGTGGCGGCTGAGGCCGGTCCAGATGGCGCTTGCAACGTTTGATGTCTTCGCCGCCGACGTGGACGCGAAGCTCATCCACCCTTTTCAGACACCGCGATTCCGCGCGTCGCTGGCGGAGACCGCGCGCTCTGTGCGGCGCTTCCCCGACCGAACCGAGGCGATGCGCTGGCTGTTCTCCGACGTGCTGCCTGACGACGTCTGCGCAAGGCCGACCAAAGGCGGATTTAGAGACGTCTTCTGGAACCACCACAGCCGCGCATTCGCTGAAGACTGGGACGGCGGCGGAGCCGATCCCGAGCTCGTCAAGATTGACGTCCTCCGAACGCTGTGGCGATCGCCGCAGGCCCGGGAGCATTTTCGCTCCTGCACGCAGCTCCAGGCCGCATGGCTCGCGCGCCACGCTCGTGGGAATGGATCAGGCGGCGATCGCCTCGAGGAGTCTGCCGGTCGCCGCACCAATTGATTGCCAGTCCCTAGGCCGTAGCAACTTCCACGCGGGCAGCGAAGCAAGCTCGAGGAGGCCCGAGGGATCGGTCGGGTTACCCCAGAGCGCAACGTTGTTCTTGATCGTCAGCAGGCGCTCACTCGCAGTTGCAGGTTTGACCTCGATGCGAGGGCTCCAGGCAAGAAAGATCCACCCCCGCAACGGCAGCTCGGGCGAGACTGGCCCCACCTCCAATCGCCAACGCTCCCTCGCCCCGACCTTGCCGAGGGGTGTGCCTGCACCGAGCAACTCCGCGGTCTCGCCCCGTAGGTCGACGAACCTGGGCCCTGCCATGACGCGCCCGTTCCGGATCACCAGGAGGTCGTCGCAGACGATCTCGTGGCCCTGCGCTGCGAGCCAGCCGAGTATTGAGCTCTTTCCCGCCCCGCGGCCCCCAACGACGCCCCAGACGCCGCCGTCGACCACGAAGCCCCCGGCGTGGACGCATTCCCGTGGGAACCACCAGGCAGCCATGCCTGCGACGTAGGCCAGATAGGGATGCAAGAGCTCCTCGTCGCGGGGCAGTTTGTCCGGCCGCCGCACCTCCGCGACGAGGGGGGGCCGCTCGATCACGATCTCGCCTCCTAGGGTTAGGGGGAGCACCACGCTTGCGCGGTTCGATTGCACCCGGTCCCCGTCGCCCTCGGTGCGACCGATCCGCGCTCGCAACTCGATCGTTTCCCAGCCCGGACCCGCGGGTCCCAGCATGCGGCGCACCGCCTCAGAGACTCCTTCGATCCGCAGGCCGTAGGCACCCACCGAGCGCGGCTGCACAGGGCCCATCCTAGGCCGCTCGAGGCCAGGAAGAGACTAGGCAGAAGTGCAGGCCATTTCCCGCCCGGATGGGCGTGGCCGATGGGTCGCCCTCCCATGAGACTTGATCAGGGATCTGGGAGTAAGGGGGAGAAACCTGTCGTCTATCGACGCAACGGAGAGTGGTCGCAACTCGTATCTCGGCGCGGAAGCGTACGAGGGCCTGCCGCACGAAGAGGGCGAGGCAATCGAGACGGCGATCCTGGGTGGAGGCCCGGCCGGCCTCACCGCGGCCCACGTCCTTGCCCTGCGAGGTGAGACAGGCATGGTCTTCGAGGCCGACGGAACCGTCGGCGGCATCGCGAAGACGATCGAGTTCAACGGTTACCGGTTCGACCTGGGCGGCCATCGCTTCTTCACGAAGCTGAAGCCGATCGAACGCCTCTGGGAGCAGATGCTCGGTGAAGACATGCTCGTTAGGCCACGGCTCTCGAGGATCTACTACAAGAACAAGTTCTTCTCCTATCCGCTCACGGCGAAGGACGTCCTCGGACGGCTCGGGATCGTCGAGTCTGCGCGCTGCGCGCTGTCGTACATCTGGAGCATGCGCAAGCGCGGCCAAACGGCGGAGACGTTTGAAGACTGGGTCACAGCCCGGTTCGGACGGCGCCTGTACGACGCGTTCTTCCGCACTTACACGGAGAAGGTCTGGGGCATCCCGGGCTCCGAGATCCGCTCGCAGTGGGCCGCGCAGCGAATCAAGGACTTCTCGCTCGTCAAAGCCGTGCTCGCCATCCTCGGGTTGGGGGGCAAGGACGTGACGACGCTCATAGAAGAGTTCAAGTACCCGCGACTCGGGCCGGGTCAGATGTGGGAAGCGTTCGCCGACAGCGTCGAGCGCAAGGACATCCCCGTCCGCCTGAACCATCGCTGTGTCGCGCTGAAGCATCAGGACGACCACGTCGAGAGCATCGTCGTCCGCACGAACGGCCATGTCACCGAGCACCCCGTCGAGGCAGTTGTGTCGAGCATCCCGTTGAGCGAGCTCGTCTATAACCTCGACCCGCCGGCTCCGCCCGAGGTCCTCGAGGCGGCAGGCAAGCTCCGCTACCGGGACTTCTGCCTCGTCGCCCTGATGACGACCGAGCAAGAGCCCTTCCCCGACAACTGGATCTACATCCACGACCCGGGCACACGTGCGGGCCGCGTCCAGAACTTCGGCGCCTGGAGCGAAGGAATGGTTCAGCCTGGAACGACCTGCCTCGGCGTCGAATACTTCTGCTTCGAGGACGACGACATCTGGTCGATGCCCGACACGGAGGCGGTCGAGCTAGCGAAGGCCGAATTGGCGCGCATCCAGCTGCTGGATCCGGAGAAGGTGATCGACGGCGTCAAGGTGCGCGTGCCGAAGGCCTATCCGATGTACGACGCGAATTACGAGGAGGCAGTCGAGGTCATCCGCTCATACATCGCCCGCTTTGACAATCTTCAGACGTGTGGCCGCAACGGACTCCATCGTTACAACAATCAGGACCATTCGATGTGGACGGCCATACTCGCGACGCTGAACATCGTCGACAACGAGTCGTACGATGTCTGGTCCGTCAACGCCGAGGCGGAGTATCACGAGGAAGGTGAGCTCGTCGACTCCCTCCTCAGCATCGAGCTCGTCGGCTGAGCCGGCGCTCTCCGTCGTCATCGGTAGCAATGCGCCACACGCGCTAGCCGCATGCCTCGAGGCACTCGAGCCGCAGCGCGACGGCTGTGAGGTGCTGGTCTGCGAAGCGAAGCCGAGCGACACGAGCATCCGTGAGCGTTTCCCCTGGGCGTCCTTCGTCGAAGCTCCGGGGGCGCTCGTTCCGGAGCTCTGGGGGAACGGCATCGAGCGCAGCCGTGGACGGATCATCGCCCTTACGATTGCCCAGATGGTGCCGGCCGCAGATTGGCTCTCGACGATCGTCAGGGAGCACGAGCGGCACGATGCCGTGGGTGGCGCGATCGACCCGGGGAAGGATCTTCGCCTCGTCGACTGGGCCGAGTATTTCTGCCGCTACGCCCGTGACATGCTGCCGTTTCCCGCGGCGGACGAGGAGCTCGCCGGCGACAACGTGGCCTTCAAGCGGTCGCTGCTCGAGCTACATCGCGAGCACCTGAGCACCGGCTACTGGGAACCCGTGCTCCATCCCGCTCTCCGACGGGACGGGACCACGCTCTGGCATACACCGGACGTCGTCGTTCGTCAGGGGCGCTCCGACGGCTTTGCGGCCTTTGCCCGCCAGCGGGTCGAGCATGGCCGCCGTTACGGCCGCCAGCGCGGGGAACACTTCAGCGGGTCGCGGAACCTCGCCGGCGTGCTCGGGGCCCCGCTCGTCCCGTTCCTGATGACGCTGCGCGTTTTGCAGCGCGTGCGGGCGAAGCGCCGCTACAGACGAGAGGCCATCGTGGCTCTGCCCTTGATCTTCACATTCAACGCCCTCTGGGGCTATGCGGAAGCACTTGGGCACCTGGACATGCTCAGGAGCCGATGACGACTCCACCCCTCTCCGTCGTCGTCGCGTCGGTTAACGGCTTCCCCTACCTCGGGCACTGCCTGGACTCGCTCCTCGCTCGGTGCCCGGAGGCGGAAATCGTCGTCGCCGACTGCTCGAACGAGGAGACCCGGCAGCGGGTCCGCGAAGAGTGGCCCGAAGTCACGCTCGTGGGCTTCGAGGAACCGACGTCCGTGCCGGCGCTACGGGCAGCTGGAATCGCCGCCGCGAGTGCCCCACACATCGCCGTGATCGAAGATCATTGCGTCGTCCGGAACGGCTGGTCGACGCGTCTCCTGGCCGGGCACCGTGCAGGCCGGTCCATCGTCGGCGGTCCGATCCGAAACGGCTCGACCGACCGGCTCCGCGACTGGGCAGGATTCCTCTTCGAGTACAGCGCGTACATGGAGCCTGGCCCGGAGGGTGCCGTGAGCGAGCTCCTCGGAATGAACGTCTCCTACGATCGCCGCGCGATCGCCGCGATCGACGATCTCCTGCGTGAGGGCAAGTGGGAGTCCTGGCTCCATGCGCGCTTGCGCGAGCGCGGCTTTGAGCTCTACTCCGACTCCAAGGCCTCGCTGGACCATGTCAAGGACTTCGGCTTTCGCGAATTCGCCGCACAGCGCTTCCACTACGCGCGGGCGTTCGCCGGAATGCGAACCGCCGATCTGGGGCGGCGCCGCTTCCTCTACGCCTTCGGAGCGCCCACGCTCGTCCCGCTCCTTTACGCCAGGCTCGCTCGCAATGTCCTGCGCCGGGGCCGGCATCGTCGCGAGTTCCTCCTGGCGACTCCGCTGCTCCTCGTCTACGTCGTGGTGACCGCGATCGGTGAAGCGGTTGGGTTCGCCTTCGGCGGCGGCCGGAGCCTGCTGAGGGTCAAATAGCCCCGTGCGCGTCGGCGTGGATGCAACGAGCTGGGTCAACCGGCGCGGTTACGGACGCTTCACTCGCAACGTCGTGACGAAGCTCATCGAGCTCGACCCGGAGACGACGTACGTCCTCTACATCGACGACCAGACGGCAGCGGAGGCAGAGCTCCCCGCCCGTGCCGCCCAACGACGCATCTCGTTGCGGCACCCCCCGAGCGAGGCTGCGCGCGCCGACTCGAGCCGAAACCTGCGCGACATGTTTCGCCTGACCCGTGCGGTCCGACGCGACCAGCTCGACGCCTTCCTGTTCCCCTCGATCTACACCTACTTCCCCGTCGTCGGGCTACCGACCATCGTCGGGATCCACGACGCGATACCCGAACAGTTTCCCCAGCTGACGATGCCGAGCCGCCGGGCGCTTGCTCTCTGGCGCCTGAAGCAGGCAATCGCGCTTCGCCGCGCGAGTCGCATCTTCACCGTCTCCGAAGCGTCTCGCGAGGTGCTGGCAGAGCGCCTCGGTCTCGAGCCGGAACGCGTTGCCATCGTCTCCGAGGCGCCCGACCCGGTCTTCTTTCCGCGCCCACAGGCGCAGATCGCAAAAGCGGCGACGGCGATCGGGCTGGAGGCGGACGAGCCCTATTTTTTCTACGCCGCCGGCATCAGCCCGCACAAGAACGTCGAGGGGCTGGTCGAGGCTTACGCAGCCGTCCAGGTCCGCCGGGCCGATGCCCCCCGCCTGGTCCTGGTCGGGGACCTAGGTGAGCGCGAGACCTTCGTCTCCTCCGCAGATTCCGTGCGTGCCCGCATCGCCGCCAACGGAATCGAGCACGCGGTGCTGCTGCCCGGGTTCGTCTCGGACGAGCAGCTCGCCTGCCTCTACAGCGGTGCGATTGCCGCCGTGATCCCCTCGCTCGCGGAGGGCTTCGGCCTGCCGGCCGTCGAGGCAGCCGCCTGCGGGGCACCGGTGCTGCTCAGCGACCTGCCCGCGCACCGCGAGAGCCTCGGCGACGCTGCGCTCTACTTCCCGGCCGAGGACCGGGCCGCGCTGGCGTCCCTACTCGAGCGCTTCATGGACGACGAGGATCTCCGCGGCCGCGCGGGGCGTGAGGGCCGGCGCGCGGTCGCGAGGCTCAGCTGGGACAGCGCGGCGCGAAGCCTCGGGCAGTTGATCAGCGAGACCGTCGTCGTAGCATGGAACGGAAAGCGATGACCGGCGACCCACTTTCGTTCTGCATGATCACGACGTTCTACCCGCCGTACCACTTCGGCGGGGAGGCGATGTACATCTATCGGCTCAGCAACGCGCTGGCTCGACGCGGCCACCGCGTCACGGTCGTGCATTGCGTCGATGCCTACACGACGCTGACCTCGGCGCCGCCCAGGGGCGAGTTTCCGCACCATGAGAACGTCACGGTGCGACCGCTAAAGAGCCGCGGCGGGAGCGTGTCGCCACTTGTGACGTACCTCAGCGGCCGGCCGGGGCTTAAGGCGGCGGCGCTCAAATCGATCTTCGAAGAGGACTTCGACGTCGTGCATTTCCACCTGGTGACGCTGTTCGGTCCAGGCGTCCTCGAGTACGGGTCCGGCGTCAAGCTCTACACCACGCACGATCACTGGCTCGTCTGCCCCATGTACGACCTCTGGAAGATGAACCGCGAGCTTTGCGAGCAGCCGCAGTGCCTTCGCTGCCAGCTGGCGTTCCGCCGTCCGCCCCAGCTGTGGCGCTACTCGAACCTGCTCGAGCGGGAGCTCGAGAAAGTGGATTTGTTCCTCTCCCCGAGCCGCTCGACGATCGAGCAGCATCACCGTCGCGGCTTCGAGTACCCGATGACGCACCTGCCGTACTTCCTGCCGCTGGAAGAAGATGCCGAAGTGGGTGACGCAGCGCGGGAGGAGGCGAGCCGACTCGCGGGCTCCCGGCCGTACTTCTTGTTCGTGGGGCGACTCGTGAAGATCAAGGGCGTACAGACCCTCATCCAGGCATTCCGGCGTTATCGCGATGCCGATCTGCTGATCGCAGGGGACGGCGCCTATGGCGACGAGCTACGGCAGTTCGCGGCGGATCTCCCCCACGTGCGATTCCTCGGACGCGTCCATCCCGAACCGCTGCGCGCGTTGTACCGATCCGCGCTGGCCACTCTCGTCCCGTCTCTGGTCTACGAGACGTTCGGCTTCATCGCGCTCGAGTCGCTCGCGCAGGGGACGCCCGTGATCGCGAACGACCTCGGAGCCGTCGGCGAGCTCGTCCGCGAGAGCGGCGGCGGCTTCGCCTACCGAACGGAGGACGAGCTCCTCGACGCGGTGCGTCGTCTGCGCGACGAAGCAGGCTTACGCAACGAGCTCGGGCACCGCGGGCAGGCCGCCTGGATCGAACGATGGTCGGAGGAGCCGCACGTGACCACATATCTTCGGCTGATCGACGAGACGATCGAGCGGCGGCGGATCGAAGCGGCATGAGTCGCTTGTGCGTCGTCCTGTCGGTGCGAGTGTCGGACGTCCAAGCGAAACGAGGCTCTCACCTACGACGCGAGGCGGGATGACCTCCCTACAGTCGGGCTCGCGTGCACGCAGGCTCATGGCGCAGACCGCCGGAAATGCAGGGTTGAACGGCGCGACGCTTGCGCTCAACTTCGTGATCACGCTCCTCCTGTCCAGGCTCCTCGGTCCGGAGGGGTACGGTGCGTATGCGTTCGCGATCGCCTGGGGATTGCTGCTGGCGCCCTTTGCATCGCTCGGCCTGTTCCCGCTCGTCGTTCGAAAGCTAGCGACGTACCGAGTGCGGGAGGACTGGAGTCGGGCCAGAGGATTGCTCCGCCGTTCGAATCAGGCGGTGCTCGTCGCCTCGCTTGCCGTCACCGGCACGGCTGCCGCGGTGTCGATCGTGGTCGACTGGCCGAAGCCGCCCCTCTTCGAGCCGACACTCGTCGCCCTCGCCATCGTTCCGTTGATCGCGCTCGTCCTTCTTCGTCAGGCTGCGATGCAGGCGTTCGGCGCCGTCGTGCTGGCGCGCGTGCCCGAGACGCTGGTCGTACCGTTGCTGATGATCGTGCTCGTGCTGCTGCTCGAGACGACGCTCTCGAGCGAGCTTTCCGCGACGTCGGCGGTCGGCGCGCAGGCTGCGGCAGCCGCATGCGCCGCACTGCTCGGTGCATACCTCCTTCGGCGCACGCTTCCGAACGAGGTGCGGCGAGCCGCCCCCCTCGACGAGACCCGAGCGTGGTTGGTCGGAGCGCTCCCGATCCTCGTCGCAATCGGCATCGGGGCGCTGAACGTCCAGGCCGCGACGATTCTCACGGGATCGATCGCAGGGCCGGAAGAGGCGGGCATCTTCAGCGTCGCCAGTCGCATCGCCGCGCTTCTTCCGTTTCTTCTGCTCGCGGCAACGCCTTCGCTGATGCCGACGATTGCCGTGCTTCACGAGCGGGGCCAGTCGGAGGCGCTTCAGCGGGTGGTGATCCGCGGTGCCCGACTCGTCTTCCTCGGCTCGCTCCCGCTCGCGATCGCAGCGATTGTCTTCGCAGAACCCGTCCTGAAGCTTTTCGGCCTCGACTTCGAGGCTGGAGTCACCGCCTTGCGGATCATGTGCCTCGGGCAGCTCGTCAACGTCGCGACAGGGTTCGCAGGGGTGATCCTGCTCATGATCGGCGAGACAGGCCAGCTGACGTGGTCCGTAGCGGCGGGGACGGCGGTGAACCTCGTCCTCTCCGCAGCGCTCATTCCGGCGTTCGGAGCAGTCGGCGCCGCGGTCGGGACGGCCGCGAGCATCGCGACGATGAACGTCCTGATGACGTACCTACTCTGGCGCCGACGGCGGATCTACTCGGCGGTGCTCTGGCTCCGGCCTCGGCGTTCGCCCTCACGGTGAGCGGAAGGAAGGATTCGCGGCTTCGCTAGTCGCGCGTCCAGGCGGACAAGTCCCGGTCGATCAGCTTCCCGAGGCGTTCGATCTCCGGCGCGAACTCGGTGCGTAGTCTCGCTCGGACCGCTGGATCGAGCGGCTCTCGCGAGACCACACTGTTCAACTCGAACAGCGTGCGCCGGATCTTGCGCCGCATGCCAGCCGGGATTATGGGACGCGTAAGCCGCTGGAGCACCCATGGTGGTTCCCGAATCAATTCGTGTAGCCGATCGCTGCGAATGCGCCTATTCGGATTCACGACTCGGAAGCTCGGAACGAACGTCGGATCGACTTCGAGGAACTCGAGCGTCTGTCTGTAGGCGCCGGCCGTGTCCTTGATCCAATCGTCGAAGACGATCACACGAACGCGTTCACGGCCAAATGTGTCGAAGTATCTGCTGACGTGGTCCGCAAAGTCGACGATGTCTCGGTAGTACGGGCCGGCCCGCTCTGGAGGGAGCCCCTCCGCGCGACGGCGATCCTGCGCTTCGAGCGCCGCTGCAAAGTCGCGGATCGGCTCAAAGCCGCTCCAGACCGCCTCGCTGTGCTGGGAGTGCATGACCTCGATCGGGTCGCGAAGCATGATGATGATCTGCGCATTCGGGTTGAAATCGCGGATTTCGGATGGAGCCGTTCGCGAATAGAGGTATGTCGTCGATCCCTCTCCGATGCGCACGGCATTGCCGGCATCCATAAAGAGCGCTAGGTACTCGTCGAAGCTCATTCGACGGCGAGAGGGGTTATGCTCGGCTCCGAAGACGCTCGGCTCTTTCACGCGAGGAACGAAGATCTGAGGATGGCTCCCGAGCTGCTCGAAGAGCGCCGTGGTAGCCGACTTGGGCGAACCGACGATGAAGAAGTCGGGTATCGGAGTGTCCCGCCGCGTTGTCAACCCAATGAGTATCTCGCGCCGCGTGGTCACTCAACTCAACCTACACAAATCCGGCGCTGCGCGGCTCGAGCAGCCTGCGCCACGACAATCGGATTTGCGTCGACGCTCGAGCTCCGATCGCGCGCCCTCATGGTGAGCAGAGCGATGGATTCGCGACTTCGCTAGTTGCGCGTCCAGGCGGACAAGTCCCGGTCGATCAGCTTCCCGAGGCGTTCGATCTCCGGCGCGAACTCGACCCGCAGCCTCGCGAGGAGGGCGGGATCAAGCGGCTCTCGCGGTGCCTCGCGCGTGTTCAGTTTGATCAGCAGGTTTAGTAGTCTCGTCCGAACGCGACCGGGTGCGACGGCGCGGGTCGCGGGTCGGATTACGAGGTTGTGCAAATGCCGGCTGCGAACCCGCCTGTGTGGATTGACGACCCCGAGCTCCGGAACGAACGACGGGTCGACCTCGAGGAACTCGAGCATCTGCCTGTACACCCTGGGCGTCTCCGCAATCCAGTCGTCGAAGACGATTACGTGAACGCGTTCTCGCCCGAATGCGTCGAAGTACCTGCCGACGTGATCCGCGAAGTCCACGATGTCTCTGTAGTGGGGCAGCTCGCGCCGAACTGGAGGATTCAGCCCCGTGCGTTCGCGCTCTTGCGCTTCGAGTGCTGTTGAGAAGTCGTGGATCGGCTCGGCGCCCATCCAGACCGCGAGGCCGTGTACGGCGTGCATGACCGTGATCGGGTCGCGGAGCGGGATGATGATCCGCGCCTCAGGGTTGAACTTGCGAATCTCGGACGCCGCCCTCTTCGAAAAGAGGTACGTGGTCGAAACCTCTCCGACGCGCACGGCACGGCCCGCATCGGCGAAGACCGCGAGGTACTCGTCGAGACTCATGCGGTGGTCGTTCACGACGTCCATACCGAAGAACCCGGTCTCCTTACGCCGAGGAACGAAGATCTGCGGATGGCGTCGGAGATACTCGAAGAGCGCCGTAGTGCCCGACCGAGGCGCACCGGCGATGAACATGTTGGGTATCGGAGTGTCCCGCCGCGTGCCCACTCAATTCACCCTTGCACGAATCCACGCTGCGCGGCTTGAGCAGCTTCCTGAGCCACGACAACCGGATTGGCGTCCACGTTTGAGTTCCGATCGCCCGTACTTGCTGTGTGGGGAGGCTTCACGTTCTCGAATAGGGCAGGTGATGTCTGGTCGTTGCCGTCATACACGTGAGGCTTCAGAGCGATACTCCGGTGTCCTCTTCCACAATTCGCCCAATTAGCTCGGCGAAGGTCTGCTTCGAGAACGGCTGGAAGTCCTCCGATTTGATGAAGTCCCTCGCCGCGACGCGGTACGAGTCGATCTGCGCAGGCGTGAGCGAATGGAGGAATTCACGGAGCTCCTCGTAGCCGTCGAACTGGCGCATGTCAATGAAGCACTCGGGAGGGATCCAACGCTCGATATCCGGCGCTCCCCAGTAGATCGGGACGGTTCCGGCATAGAGGCAGTCGAAGATCTTCTCGGTGATCCAGCCTTCGAGAATCTGGTTCTCGTAACAAATAGCGAAGGTGTACCCGCCCAGGGTCTCGGCCTTGCGACTCGTCGACCCACGATACGTTTCCCGGACTGCGACACGCAGAGGATCGGTGGGGGGCCGCAGAGACTCCCAGCGCGTCCTCGCGCGGCGTTCGAGCCGATGCACCACCCGCGGCGTACGGCTCGCCATCCGGACAGGTGGTCCTTCCCAGTCTCGCCCGTAAAGATCGACCTCGCCGTAGCGGTTGAAGAACTCGAGCGCTCGCAGGCGTTCGCTATAGAGCTCGTTGATGCGGAAAGTCGTGAGCTTATTCCCGCTGACCATCACGAGAAATCGCCTGTCCCGAACTTCCCAGATCTTCTCGTGCACTTCGTCGAAGGATTGAGGCAGCATGAACCGCGTGAGTCGTACCTGCCGACGCATGAATGGGCGCAACGCGTCCTCCGTGCTGAACGAGAAGACACGGCTGAACTT
>DAINSN010000007.1:12284-26604 GCA_036741295.1 Gaiellaceae bacterium | reverse complement strand
GGTGAGGTCTCGACGTAAACGCACGCTGCTGAGTTTTCAAAGACCGTCGCTGCTAACCGCGTAAAAAAGCCTCCAGCTCGCGCAAGAGGCCCAGGGAAGCTCGGAAACTTTCGTCGTATCCGCTGCGTCCTGAGGGCGCTCCAGTGTCGAGTTATGGGGACGTCCTGCACCGCCCTCTCGGGCAGCGGAGGAATGATAGCAACACGAAGCCCCCCGTCAAGCGGCGGGAAACCGTATGAATCGCCGCTTTCCGGCCTGGACGAGGGCCCCTTCGAGCCGCGCCCTTGGGACGTCGATCTCGGCCGCCGCCTGGCCGTCGATTTTGACCCCACCCTGGGAGATCAGGCGCCTCGCCTCGCTCGTCGAGCCCACCCCGAAATGCTCGACCAGGAGAGCCGGCAGATGGAGAGGATCTCCCGCCGGCAGCTCCGCCTCCTGGACCTCCTCCGGCGCCTGGTGCTCGCGGACGACGCGCGTGAAGTGGTCCTCGCCCTGCCTCGCGCCCTTCTCGCCATGCCACCGGGAGACGATCCTCCGGGCGAGCTCGAGCTTCCATTGCATCGGGTCATCCGGATGCGGGCCGCCGCCGGCGAGCATCTCCCACCACTGCGGCAATGCCTTGTCCGGGATCGACATCGTCTTCCCGAACATCTCCTCCGGTGGCTCGTTGATCCCGATGTAGTTCCCGCGCGACTTCGACATCTTGTCCTCGCCGTCGACGCCGACGAGCAACGGGTACGTCATGACCAGCTGCGGGTCGAGGCCGTAGTCCTGCATCACGTCGCGGCCGGCGAGCAAGTTGTAGAGCTGATCGGTGCCACCGATCTCGATGTCTGCCTCGATCGCCACCGAGTCGTACGCCTGCATCAGCGGGTAGAGCAGCTCTGAGATCGAGATGGGCTCGCGTGCCGCGAATCGTTGGGCGAAGTCGTCCCGCTCGAGAATGCGCGCCACCGTGATCGTTCGGGCGAGCCGGACGACCTCTGCGTACGAGAGTTTGCCGAGCCATTCCCCGTTGAAGCGAATCTCGGTCTGCTCTCGGTCCAAGACGCGGAACGCTTGTTCCGCGAAGTCCTTCGCGTTGGCGTCGAGCACCTCGCCGGGGAGGATCGGTCGTTCATCAGAGCGTCCGGATGGATCGCCGATGCGGGCGGTGTAATCGCCGACGATCAGCACTACGGTGTGGCCCTCGCGCTGAAACTCCGCCAGACGGTCGAGCACGTAGGCAAAACCGAGGTGGATGTCAGGCGCCGTCGGATCGATGCCCAGCTTGACGCGAAGCGGGCGTCCGAGCTTCAACTTCCGCTCGAGCTCTCCCTTCGGAAGCACGTCGACCGCGTTGCGCGTGAGGTCGGCCACACTCATGGCAGCGAGTCTATTGCGCGACTGAGTCGAGATTCTCGATCTCGACCGGCTCGAGCTCGTCGGCCGGCTCGAAGCCAAACACCCGTCCGAGGAACGAGAGGTGAGCCTCGCTCGCGCGCTTGACGTTCTCAGCCTTGCGAAAGCCGTGACCCTCGCCTGCAAAGGCAATGTACGCGTATGGGATGCCGCGGGCCCTCAGGGCGTCCACGATCACTTCGGACTGAGACGGCGGCACGACTTTGTCGTCCAGGCCTTGCAGCAGGAGGAGTGGATCCGAGATCGAGTCGGCATGCGCGACCGGAGAGCGCTCGCGATACAGGTCGATCGCTTCGGGCCACGGCCCGACCAGGTACTCGTCGTAGTGCGACTCGAACTTGTGCGTCTCGTCGTGGAACGAGACGAGATCTGCGACGCCGAAGTAAGACGCGCCGGATGCGAACTCGTCGCGCACGGCCAGCGCCATCAGCGTCGTGTAGCCGCCCGCACTGCCGCCGGTGATTTGAACGCGTGCCGGGTCGACGTCGCCCCGCTCCCCAAGGTAGCGCGCGGCTGCTGCACTATCTTCGACGTCTACTTCACCCCAGCGTCCGCGAAGCCGGTCCCGATATTCACGCCCGTAACCGGTGCTGCCGCCGTAGTTCAGGTCGACGACGGCGATCCCGCGGCTCGTGAAGAGCTGCACCTGAAGGTCGAGAGCGGTTGTGACATGGGCCGTCGGTCCTCCATGCACGGACACGACAAGCGGAGGTAGCTCATCGCTCGAACCGGAATACTCCGGATTCACCGGCGCGTAGTAGAACCCGTGTGAGATCAGGCCGTCGGCACCCGGGAAGTCGACCGCCTGCGCCACTGAGATGTAGCGCTCGTCCAGCTCCAACTCGGTCGAACGGCGCAGGATCTCCCTGTTGCCCGAGTTGAGCTCGAGCTCGATGACCGCGGTCGGCTCTGTCGGCGAGGAGGCCGGGAAGACGAGTCGACTGCCATGACTCCTGATCGACGGTGACGAGTAGCTCGAGTAGGGAAGGTCGAGTCGCTCGAGCTTCCCGGTCTGCGGATCGAGCAGCTCGAGACCGTCGATCGCAGCTCGCGTGAAGATGCACGCAATGCGCCCGTCCGCGAGGAACGCGTACCGCGAGAGATCGAAGACCCACTGCGGATAGCCCAGCTCGGCCTCTTCGCTGGTCACCACGTGCACCCCGCCGTCGCGCTCGACGTACAGGTTCGACCAGCCGGTGCGGTCCGAAACGAAATAGAGAAGCCCGTCGCTGTTCCACTCCGGCTGGAAGATCGACTCCTGTTCCGAACCGGCCACGCGCCGCTCGTTCGAGACGGTGCCGTCGGGAGCCAGGTCTGCCACGCAGAGATCGGTCCCTTCGAAAGGCATGTGGGGGTGATCCCACGCCAGCCAGGCAAGGGACGCGCCGTCAGGGCTCGGGCGCGGCGCGGCGTAGAAATCGCGGCCGGTCGCGATGACGCGCGGCGCGGACGATCCGTCCGCCGGCAGGACGACCAGCTCGTTGACGGGCTCGCCTTCGCCGTGCACCTCGCGGACGCAGACGATCAGGCGGCCAGCGGCGAAGACGCGACCGTCGGCGTAGCGCAGAGCATGCGGCTGGGGAGGCTCCGGGGTGATCGGCCGCGGCTTGGCGCCGGGCTCGTCGATGCGGTACAGGCGGCTGTCATCGAAGCTCGAACAGAAGACGACCTCGCCGTCGCGGAACCAGGCGCCGCCCCCGTACTCGTGGACGCGCGTACGCACGTTGAAGCCCGTAGGGACGATGTCTGCGGGCTCGCCGCCGTGCGGGCGAAAGACCAGCGCGCCCCGTCCCTGCTCCTCCGGCCGGCTCTCCGTCCAGTAGACGCCCTCGTCGCTGATGTCGACGTAGCCGAACGAGACGCCGCCTTCACTGGCGACGAGGTCGGTCGTGATCGGGGAGGCCCAGGAGCCGTAGGGGGCGGTCGTTGCCACCGTGTGCAACGTATCGAACTAGAAGACGTAAGGCACGAGTCCTTGCGCGCCCAGGGCATACCAGACGCCGAAAGCCAGACTCGCGGACCCGAGCGCGGGCGCCAGCAAGTGAAAGGACCGCCGAACCGGCGCTCTCGCGAGGGCGAGGCCAAACCCCGTCGAAAGCGCCGCCATCGATAGCGCGGTGCAGAACGCGAAGACGGCGAGGGCCGCGATCGCCAATACATGACTCTGAATCGTCGCGAGCAGGAGGAGACCGACGCCGGCCGTGCCGCCCACGCCGTGGACGAGCCCGATCGCGTAGGCCTGCAGGCCGGTTCTCGTCCCGTGCGCATGTGGAGTCGTGTGGCTGTAGACACCGCGGCGCCAGCGCAGCAGAAGGAGGAGCGACAGCAGCACGATCACGAAGCCGACGCTCGTCTCCGCCGCCTTTTGCACCGTCTCCGGCAGATAGGCGCTATACAGGATCACGGGTAGGCCGAACACAAACAACGAGGTCGCGTGGCCGAGGCCCCACGTGAACCCGAGCCGGGCGGCGCGTCGAGCGGCCCGCTCCTTTCCGGAAGCGATCATCGTCGTCACCGCGGCGAGGTGGTCCGGGTCACCCGCGTGGCGCAGACCCAGCAGTACGGAAACCGCCACGACGACGAGCAGGGTCGTCCCGTTCGAGAACGTCGAGATCCGCTGATCCAGCCCGAACATGGCTAGCCGACCTTCGGCAGGGCGTGGAGGGTCATGAGGAGGCCTGCTGCGAGGATCACGAGCGCGCTCGCGGTCGGAAGCAGCGACACGACACGACCGTCGAAGCTGAGACGGCGGAAGGCGCCCCGCGCTAGCACCGCCGCAAAGCCGATGCCGGTGATCGTCAGCGCAAGACCGATGCTGAACGCGACGACGAGCAGCATCCCGAAAGCCACGCGATGCAGTGAGATCGCTGCGAGCAGAACGACGAGTGCGGACGGACAGGGCAACAGCCCGCCGGAGACGCCGACGGCGACGAGTGACCGCCGACTCAGGCCGTCTTCGTGATGGTGGTGATGGTGATCCCGTCCGTGTGCGTGCGCGCGACTGTGCCGCCAGCGAGCGCGTAGCACGGACGCGCCGATCAGGACGACCAGGAGCCCCGAGACGAAGTTGAGCCAGGGATAGAGCTGATCCGGCACGATGAATCGGGAGAGCAGCAGCGTGATCGCGCCGAGTGCGAAGACGCCGACCGTGTGCGTCGCGGTGACGACCAGGCCGAGGAGCGCTGCGTGGCGCGGCGTTCCGCGCTGCCCGACGAGGTATGCCGTGACGATCGTCTTGCCATGCCCCGGCGAAAGCGCGTGCGCCATGCCCCAGAAGAGCGCCGCGCCGAGCGACGCGGCGATCACCCAGAAGCCGAGCTGATCCCGACCGACGAGCGCTGCGAAGCCGGAGTCGGCTACGCGGTCGGGTGCCCGCAATCCGGCTCCGCGCGTTACGTGCGGACGGGTTTGAGGGACTGTCCCTGGAACGAGGCTTGTTCGGACAGTCGTGACGCTCAGCGGGCTCGAGAGGAGGTCTTTCGGATACGCGCGGAGCTCGTGACTCCGGCTCGGCGCAGAGCCGACGAGCACTTCCTTCCAGCCGATCCGGTTCGCGTAGTTCGTGTCTCGATACTCGACCTCGCTGCGACCGTTGAGAACGGGGCCGCGCAGCACGACCTCGAATCGAGTCGTCTTCAATCCGCCGGCACCGGCGGGATGCGCGAGTGCAGTCTCCTCGGGGACCAACCGCACGCGGCGCCCATTCACCGTCAGCTGAGCGCCGCGTGCGATGCGACGCGCATACACATGCGCGTCGATCTTGCCCGCTTGGAACGTTGGAATCTCGGCGAGATCGAGCACGTAGTGCACGTAGATCCGCGGGCCGGCAACTTCGATCCGGCTGAAACGGTTGATCGTGAAGTTGCCGAGCGGATGAGCCGACGCGGCTACGGGGAGCACGAGCGCGGCGAAGGCGGCAGACAAAAGCGCGAGCCGCTTCACGCCATGTACCTCCGTGCGAGCGGCGCCCACAGGAGGGAGAAGTGCGGGTTGAGCGAGAGGGCGCGCCGGAACCACGTCTTCGCATCGGCCTGGTGGCCGAGACAGCGTTCCACCATGCCGCGATGGAAGAACTTCGTCGCGTCGAGCGTTCCGAGCCGCAACGCACGTTTCGAGTAGTGCAGTGCCTCTGTGCACTGACCATTGCGCGCCAACGCCCACGCCAACACGTCGTCTCCGTCAATCGAGGGCCGTTCGTCGTGCGCCGCCCTTGCCAGCGCGAGCGCGTTCGGTAGCCGCACCTGGTGATCCACGTCGAACAGCGCGGTCTCGAGATCCGTCCTGACGCCGTTTGCGCGGAGCAACTTTTGAATCGCACCGATGAGTGCGTATTGTCGCCGGGCTGCGGTGTCACGACCGGCTATCCCTTCGAGGTCCCCGAGCGCGGCGACGAACTGCGGCAGCGGGATCGTCTCAACCGCTCGTCGCTCGTATGCAACAGCCCGGCGAACACGGCCCCGCGCCGCCTCGACCTGCGCGAGCCCGTCGAATGCATAGACGTAGCCCGGTCGCACAGCCAGCGCACTGCGGTACTGGCGCTCCGCCGCTGCGACACGGCCCTGTGACCACATCAGCTTGCCGAGCTGAGTCTGTGACCATGCGAGCGCCTCCGGCTGGCCTGCTGCAGCGTCGATCGCCAGACGCATCGCCTCTGCGGCGCCGCGGACGTCGCCGAGGAGCTCGCGCGCATACGAGACACGCGCGTACGAAGAGAGGCTCGGCTTGAGGGAAGCCATCCGGTCAAACGCGGCAAAGGCGCCCCGGTAACGGCCGAGCTCGATCAGCGCGTCGCCGACGACGCCGTAGCCGCGTGCGGTGGAGGGCGACAGCGCGACGGCGCGTCGTCCGAGCGCCAGCGCCTCGCGAAAGCGATGACGGGAAAGTGCAAGCGTGCCCAACCCGCCGGTGGCGACGAGATCTTCAGGCGAATAGCGCAGGGCCCGACGGAGCACTCCCTCGGACTTCGTGTAATAGCTCGGGTCGCCGGTCTCGCGCGCACGCTGCTGATACGCGAGCCCGAGCAGGCCCAGACCCACGACGTCGGTTGGATTCGCACGCACCTGCTGTTGCAACTGGGGAAGCAAGGCGTCCCCACCTCCGGTGATCCCGGACGCAACCCGCACCGTGCTTGCCTCTTGTGCCGAACCGTCCGTCAGCACACCGCCCAGCAGGAGGGCGGCGGCGGTCAAGGCCGCCGCCAACCCTCCCAGGATGAGCCGCTTCGCCGCCATTACGGCTTCTGCTGCCCCTTCGTGTTGTCGTAACCGCTGAACGGATCGGCCTGGTACGGGAACGCCGCCAGGTACGGCACGTCGTTCGCGTCCACACCGTCGCCGAGCGGGAGGCTGTGCCCGATCAGAACGCCGCCGACAGCCCGCTCGGAGATGTCGATGACATCGTCCTCGAGGCGCCGGCCGTTCGGGTACCCGGCGAGATCACCGCCGAGGACGCCGAGGCGGTTGCCCTGCCCCACTGGCGCGGAGGGCGCGATCGCGAGGTTCAACCGGATCTCATCAGCCAGCGTTGCGCCGGTGTAGTTGAGGTTCGGCTCCTTGAGACCGGTCAGGAGCACCGACACGAGATCCGTGCGGTTCGTCTCCTGAAACGGTCCGAACTGCGGATACAGCTGATTCAGCAGCTTCGCGAGGATCGGACTGGAGTAGTACTGCTCGAACTGCTTGTCCTTGTCCGGAGTGGTCGCGTTCCACTTGTCCTTCAGCTGAGTTGGGATCAGCAGCTCGTTGATCAGCGGCTCACCGAGACGCGAGACCTGCACCCACGTCGTCGAGCGACGGATCTTCTTACCCTTCACCGCGACCGTCACCTTCGGCCGTTCGGTTGCCGACCAGATGCCGACGATGTGGTTGCCGCCGTTGTCGAGCTGAGACAGCGGGACCTGCAACGAGACGGTGTGCACGCCGTAGCCGGCGAAGAAGTCCTTGCCTCCCCCGCTTGCACCCGTACCGCTGCGAATCGCGACGAGATCGAACGCTGCTCCGATGTCCCCGAAGAACCCGTCGTCGCGTTGACCGGCGAAGACCTTCGCTCCGTCGTTCAGGTCGTGCACGCCCGCCATTGCGAGTGCGTGGTAGTTCGGCGTCGACCGTGGCCCGATGTTGTCGGGCGGAGTTAGCAGCCCGCTACCCACGACGCTCGAGGACTTCCCCTCGACGCGGGTCACGGTGTAGGACTGCTGCGTGTTCTGCAGGAACGCGACGGGGGCCTGGTTCTTGAAACGGAACCGCCACGTGACGTCCGGTTTGCCGTCGCCGTTCTTGTCGGCGTAGATGACGTAGCGCGCCGACGGAGAGAACGTGTACCAGTTGGGGCCTGCGGCAGGGTCCTCTCCGGGGATGTAGTTGGAGATGAGCGTCACGGTGTCCGGCCGGTCTGGGCTCCGGAACGCGTACGTATCCGTGTTGTCCGCGGAGGGATCCTCCGAGATCAAGGGTGCTTCCCGGTGACTCGACGCCTGGGCCGACGAGGGGCTTCCACCCCGCGACGCGAGCGCTGCGAACAACGCTCCCAAGGCTGCGGCCGCCAGGACTAGGACTGCCAGCTTTCGCATCGTCCTGTTGCTCCTTTCGGACGGCCGGTCGGGGTCTGCGGTGGCCGTCATGTCGGCGCTGATTCGCCTGACGCGCCAGACCGGTTCAATCCGAACCGAAGTGCTCTCCGTTTCGAATGAGAGCCGATGAGCAAGACTCCTGGGCCAATGCCCCGCTCGTTCGCCCACCTCTCCGACGAAGCGGTTGTCGCCCTGCTCGCCCGATCCGACGAGTCAGCGCTGGCGGAGCTCTACGACCGCTTCGGGCGCGTCGCTTACGGGCTCGCGCTGCGCGTTCTCCGCGACGACAAGCTGGCCGAGGACGCCGTGCAGGAAGGGTTTCTCGCCGCCTGGCGCAACGCTGATCGCTTCATGCCCGAACGCGGCAAGGCGAGCACGTGGCTGCTGACGCTCGTGCACCGCCGCGCGGTCGACCTCGTACGACGCGAGGATCGCCGACGCGCAGAGCCCTTGACGGAAAGCGTCGAGCCTCCATCCTCCGGCTCGGCTGAAGACGACGCGTGGCTGCGTTTCGAGCGGGAGCGGGTGCAGGCGGCACTCAAGCAGCTCCCGGATCAGCAACGAGAAGCGCTGGAGCTCGCCTACTACGGCGGCTTCACTCAGTCCGAGCTTGCGGAGAGACTCGGGGAGCCCGTGGGTACGATCAAGAGCAGGATGTTCACCGGCCTCGCGCGTCTGCGCGAGCTGCTGGCCGACCCCAGACCCGGAGAGGCGGCATGGAAGCCGACGCCCTACACGACCTGACCGCTGCGTACGCGCTCGACGCCCTCGATCCCGAGGACGCACGCCGCTACGAAGCACATCTGGCGCATTGCGAGCGCTGCCATAGCGAGCTCGCGGAGCTCTCGGAGTCTGCGAGCGCACTCGCGTACGCGACCGAAGCGCCGGCGCCGCCCCCGGAGTTGCGCGCCCGCATCCTCGATCAGGCGAAGGCCGAGCGGCCCAACGTCGTGCCGCTGCGGCCGCGCTGGCTCCGGCCCGTCATCGCGGCGGCCGCGGTGGCCGCGTGCGCGGCGATCGGCCTCGGCCTCTGGGCTTTCTCTCTCTCGGGCAAGCTCGATCGCAGGGAAGCGGCTCTGGCACGTCAGGAGCGCGTCGCGCAGATTCTCGCGCAGCCCGGGTCGCACAAGGTCTCCTTCTCGCGCGGGACACTCATCGTCGGGCCAGGCGGCGAGGGGGCTCTCGTGCTGAACAAGCTCGCCGAGCCCGGGTCCGACCGCACCTACGAAGCGTGGGTCGCCGACGGCGGAGCGCCCCAGCCCGCGGGGCTGTTCGCCGGAGGAACGACGGTCGCAGTCCCGCTCGAGCAGCCGGTGCGGGACGGGGCCACCGTGATGGTCACCGAGGAGAAGGCGGGCGGAACGGAAGCCCCTTCGCGGGCACCGTTCCTGATCGTCAGGAACGCGCCTCAGAGCTAGAATCGGGCGCTTGCTCCGCCGCAGACGTAGCGCCAACGTGCCCGCCTCCAACGGGCACCGGCGGAGGATCCGAAAGCTGCGCCTCGCAGCCCTCCTCCTGCTCCTCGTTCTGCTCGGACTGACCTCCTTCACGTTCGGGCTCATCACCGCGGTCGCAAGTCAGATTCCGACCTGTGATCCCGGCCACGTTCAGCGCGAGGTGGACGGCCACATCTACGCGAACGACGGGCACACCATCCTCGCCACCTTGCGGGGCTCCGAAAGCCGCATCCTCATCGGCACGAACGACGTCGCGCCGATCATGCAGCAGGCGATCGTCGCGGTCGAGGACAAACGCTTCTACGAGCACAACGGCGTCGATCTGCGCGGCATTGGGCGCGCCGTCTGGGCGGACGTCGCGAGCAAGAAGGTCGTGCAGGGCGGATCGACGATCACGCAACAGTTCGTCAAGAACTCCTGTGTCACATCCGCGCGGACGATCAGCCGCAAGCTGAAGGAGGCCGCACTCGCCTGGCAGCTCGAACAGCGCTGGCCGAAGTTGCGCATTCTTACCGCCTACCTCAACACGATCTATTTCGGGAACGGTGCCTACGGCATCCAGCGCGCGGCGCAGACGTACTTCAACACGACGGCGTCGAGACTGACCCTCCCGCAGGCGGCATTGCTCGCCGGGATCCCTGCGGATCCCTCGCGTTTCGATCCGGTGGCGAATCCGCGGGCTGCGCAAGCACGTCGACTGGAAGTCCTGAAGGCGATGTTCTCGCAGGAGGAGATCTCCGCGCGCGATCTCAAACGGGCTGCGCGGGCACCGCTGCCCCGGGCAGCCGACGTCCACCTGCCTGGAATTCAGGGACCTTCGCCCTACTTCGTCAACTACGTGAAGCAGCAACTGATCGAGAAGTACGGAACGCGGCGCGTCTTCGGCGGCGGCCTCAACGTTCAGTCGACGATCGATCTGCGGCTGCAGAAACTCGCGAGACGGGCCATCGAGACCGTGCTCAAAGAGCCGAACGGGCCGTCGGCTGCACTGGTGTCCATCCGTCCGACCACCGGTGAAGTGGTTGCGATGTACGGCGGCGACAACTTCCGCCAGAGCCAGTTCAACCTCGCGGTGCAGGGAGAGCGGCAGCCGGGCTCGTCCTTCAAGCCCTTCGTGCTCGCGACCGCGCTCAAGCAGGGCATCTCCCCGGTGACGACCCTTCCGTCGAAGCCCGTTCTGATCTTCATGGGCGACAAGTACTGGCCGGTGCACAACTACGAGAACGACTACATCGGCTCTGCCGACCTCGCGACCGCGACCATTGTTTCGGACAACAGCATCTTCGCGCAGCTGACCCAGCTGGTCGGACCGGCCAACGTGGCGCGGACCGCGCACGAACTCGGCATCACGCGGCACCTGAATCCGTACTTCGCGATCGGGCTCGGCGCCGATGCGGTGAGTCCCCTCGAGATGGCGCGCGCGTTCTCCACGTTCGCGAACGGTGGCCGCCGGGTGGACAGCTCTGGATTCGGGAACCATCCCCGCGCGATCGCGCGCATCAGCAACGCCGAAGGAAAGATGGTGGAAGACAACCGGCCGGTGAACCGCGTCGTTCTCGACCGCGATCAGAACGCGCTGCTCACGAGCATCCTCGAGGGCGTCGTCCGCTCCGGGACCGGCAAACGCGCCAGGCTGGCGGACCGCACTGTCGCGGGGAAGACCGGCACGACGGAGAACTACGGTGATGCCTGGTTCGTCGGGTATACGCCCCAGCTCGCCACTGCGGTGTGGGTCGGGTACCCGAACAGACTGACGCCGATGTTGAGCCAATACCACGGTCAGGCGGTGGCCGGCGGGACCTTTCCCGCCGACATTTGGCGCGTCTTCAACCAGTTGGCGCTGGCCGGCACGACGCCCGAGTCGTTCCCGCCGTACTCGTACCAGTACTCGTCAGCGAAGCGTGTGGTGTGGCGCGACGGCGTCCTCAGGCTCGACAACGGCAATTGCCGCGAGACCGAGTTGATCTCCTACTTCGTCGGACACGGGCCGAGCCGCGCCGCCGACTGCAAGCCGAACGAGGTCGAGGTGCCGCGAGTGATCGGCATGTCCCTCGCGCGCGCGAAGATCAGGCTCGGCGCGCAGCCCCTCACACCGAACGTGGTCTACAAACCGGCGCAGGCGAAGCAGCGCGTCGATCTCGTCCTCGATCAGTTTCCGCGCAAGGGGCGCCTCTCGTCGTACGACACCGTGACGCTCGTCCTCGCGAAGCCGCTGCACGGTGTCGTGCCGAAGCTGATCGGGCTGTCGCTCGACGACGCTCGGCGTCGCCTACGCGCGCGAGGCCTGGTGGCGGTGATCGAGCGCTTCGCAGACGGCCGCGCCGGCCGTGTGCTCGCGCAGAGACCGGTCGCCGGCGTTGCGGGTGCGCCCCGTATGAAGATCAGGCTCGTCGTCGGCCACGGCTGAGAAAGGGCGAGCCCGCGCTCATGTAGCGCCAACTCAGCTCGGTCGCGCGCGTGATGCCGATGCGCGGTCCCGTGACGATCTCCGGGATCTCAGCGCGCGCCTCGAGCTCGAACGGAGGGACGTCGAGCGCGAGCCCGTCGTGCTCACCCGTGACTCCGAGCGCTTGACAGAGCTTTCCCGGCCCTGAGCACAGTGCCCGCACGTCCTTCACACCGCGCCGGCTCTGCTGGACGTCCAGCCCACTCGTCGGCTCCAGCGCCCGGATGAGCACGGCCTCAGGCACGCCTTTTTCCCCGCAGACGAGATTCAGACACCAGTGCACGCCGTACGAGCGGTAGACGTACGCATGCCCGGGCGGGCCGAACATCGCCGCGTTGCGCGCCGTTCGCCCGCGGTGGCCGTGACTGGCGGGATCCTCTTGGTCGTACGCCTCCACCTCCACGATCCGGCCGCCGACACCGTCGACGAGCAACGTCGCGCCGATCAGGTCCGGTGCAACCGCGTGGACGCTCCGGGCGAAGAAGTCACGGTTCAGCATTCGCCTGGGCGTCGTAGCGGAGAAGCGCCGGGAAGGCAGCCGCGAGGAGCAGGCAGCCCGCAACGCACGCGACGCCGCCCGAGACGATCGAGAAGCGCAGGCTGGTCACCGAAGCGAGCGCGCCCGCTTCGAGGTTCCCGAGCGACGGCGCGGCGGCGACCTGCATGAACTCGATCCCGGAGACGCGACCGAGCACCCCCTTGGGAGTGATCCGGTAGAGCATGACCGAGCGCAGGATCGCGCTGATCTGATCGCCGAGGCCGGCCAGCGCCAGCAGTAGCAGTGCCAGCCAGAGCTGTTGCGCGAAGCCGAAGGCCGCAATCGCCAGCCCCCACAGCGAGGCGGTGATGACGACTCCGAGACCTTGCCGGCGCACGTGTCGTAAAGGCCCAGAGAGCAACGAGACGAGCAAGGCGCCGGCCGCGGGCGCCATGTACAGGTAACCGACCAGCGATGGGTCGCCGAACCGGTGTGCCGCGATCGCCGGGAAGAGGGCGCTCGGCATCCCGAAGATCATCGCGTTCGTGTCGACGAGGAAGAACCCGAGGATCACCGGCTGGCTGCGCACGTACCGGAAGCCGGCGACGATCGAGCTCCAGCTCGGGCGGTCGGCGTCCTCCCTCGCGACGAGCCGGGGCAAGAGCGCCACCGCGGCAAGCGCGCCGACATAGGAGAGGGAGTCGCCGAGGTAGACCCACTTCAGGTCGACGAACTTGATCAGAAGACCGGCGACCGCCGGGCCGCCGACTGCACCGAATTGGGACGTGACGCTGTTCAGCGCCGAGGCGGCCATGAAGTGCGACTCGTCGACCAGTTGGGGCGTCATCGACCGCTGTGCGCCCACGCCGATGCTGAAGGCGGAGGAGATCACGAACTGGAAGACGTACAACGGCCAGACGCGCGGATGGCTGAGCGCTGCGTTCGCCGCGAGCCCGAGGCTGCCGGCAACCATCCCTACCTGCTGCACGAGCATCACGCGACGACGGTCGAACGCATCGGCGAACGCCCCGCCGATCACGGTCAGCGTCGTCAACGGGACGAGGTGCGTGAGCGAGATGAGGCCGACGGCGAGCGTCGAGCCGGTCAGCTGGTACATCTGGTACGCGAGCGCCACCTCGGCTATCTCCGTGCCGATGAACGAGACGCCCTGCCCGAACCAGAGCCGCCTGAACGCGGGATAGCGGCGAAGCGGCGTGACGTCGAGCGCGAACCGCGAAGCTCGTTGACGCAAGCCACGGCGCTCGGCCGCAGCCACCCCCGGTTCGTCCGTCAAAACAGCTTGGCGTCGTCCGTACCGAAGCCGAGGAAGGTCATCCGGGTCGCGTCGGCCACGCGCCGCATTATCGCGGGCGGACAGCCGCCTGCGCGGGAGTCACAAGGGGTATGACGCTCCCGCAATCCGGTGAGCCGGACGACCGGGAAGTGGGGCTTCCGCACGCGCGCGCGAGGGACGATTCTCGAAGGGCATGCCTGCGCCCACCTCAGAAGTGTCCACCTCAATAGAGGGATCTTCGCCTCGCCCCGCCCGACGGGGCGACGCGGTCATCTGGCGCGCCTTCGCCGCAGTGGCCTTGCCCCTGGGTATCGCGTACTTCTTCGTCGGGCCTGACGCCGAGACGATTATCTACCAGGCGTTCAGCGTCTCGGCACTGGTCTCGATCGTGGTCGGGATCCGGCGCTACCGACCGGCCCCGTCGCACCACTGGTGGCTCTTCGCCGGCGGGCTCGCGATGTGGTGCCTCGGAGACGCGTATTGGGACTGCTACCGCTGGATCCTGCAGACCGATGCGCCTTACCCATCTCCCGCCGACCTCGCATTCTTCCTGGGCTATCCCTTCCTCATCGCAGGCCTCTTGACGCTTGCGCGCGGCTGGGGCCGGCCACGACTCGGAGACATCCTCGACGGCCTGATCATCGTCGTTGTCGCGGCGATCCTGACCGGGCTCTTT
>DAINSN010000007.1:0-12184 GCA_036741295.1 Gaiellaceae bacterium | reverse complement strand
AGCGAGCGAAGGTATCGAGAGCTATTCCAGGAAGCCGAGGATGCCCGCGCGGCGCTCCATAGTCAGAACGAGCGGCTACGCGAGGTCGACGGCCTCAAGGACGACCTGATCGCTCTGGTCTCGCACGAGCTCCGCACGCCGCTGACCTCGATCGTCGGCTACCTCGAGCTCGTCCAGGAAGACGAGGACGAGCTCAAGGAGGAGCATCGGAGCCACCTCGAGGTTGTCCAACGCAACGCGCATCGCCTCCTGGGCCTCGTCTCCGACCTGCTGTTCGCAGCGCAGGTGCAGGCGGGCCGGGTAACCCTCGAGAAGGATCTCGTGAGCATTCCCGAGCTCCTCGACCAGGCTGTGGCGGCCGCTCTCCCCGCGGCAGCGGATCGTCAGATCGACATGACAGTGCGTGTGCGCGACGACGCCGACGTGATCGGCGACAAGCAGCGGCTTGCGCAGGTGATCGACAACCTCCTCTCGAATGCGCTGAAGTTCACGCCCTCGGGTGGGTCGGTCGGAATCTCGGTGATTGCGCGGGAAGACACCGTCCTGATCGAGGTGGAAGATTCGGGGATCGGCATCTCCGCAGCGGATCAGAAGAAGCTGTTCACGCGCTTCTTCCGCACCGAAGCGGCAATGCGGAAGGCAATCAAGGGAACCGGTCTCGGCCTTTCCATCGTCAAGGCGATCGTGGAGGGCCACGGCGGCGAGATCACGGTCGAGAGCGCGGAAGGCAAGGGCGCAACGTTTAGGATCGCTCTCCCGCTCGCCGCGTCCGTCGCTTTTCAACCGGTCGAGGAGGCCGCATGAACGACAACGTGAACACGACTCAGGAAGACGTGGTGAGGACGATCCTGATTGCGGACGACGACGAGGACATTTTGGCGCTCGTTCACCGCGCACTCTCGGAAAGCGGCTACGAGGTACTCCTCGCCCGCGACGGCGCCACCGCGCTGACGACGGCGCGCGAGCGGAAACCCGCGCTGGCTTTGCTCGACATCGCAATGCCGGAGCTGGACGGGTACGAGGTGACCTCCGCACTGAAGAATGATCCCGCGACAAAGGACACCATCGTGATCCTCTTCACGGCCCGCTCCGAGGCGTCGGACGTCGAGAAGGGCTACGAAGCGGGCGCCGACGACTACATCATGAAGCCGTTCACGCTCAAGACGCTGCAGAGCCGCGTGCTCGCTGCGCTCGAGCAGACAGCCGGCGCAGCGGACAACTAGAGCAGCACCAGGAGCGCGCACCCCCACCCATCATCAGGGTGGGGTTGAGACACCCACCACCCATCTACCGTCGACGATATCGCCACAGGACGCAGGGATCTGTGCCGATCGTGCGCCAATAGTTCTTTGCCGCTACTCGAAGTACGTATCTTCATGGGCGTACGGCGGGGCGCAGCAGCAAAGGAAGCGAAGGCGCCCGACTGCCCGGATCTCGTGCCACGCGCCCGGCGGAATCAACACCGCGTCGCCTACCGCGAGCGTCCGGCGATCGCCTTCGAGCTCCATCTCGCCTTCACCTTCGAGCACGAAATAGATCTCCTCGCTGCGGCGGTGATAGTGGCGCTGTGTCGTCTGGCCGGAGTCGAGCGTCGCTTGCGCGAGACTCTGCAGCGCCGTGTGGTGCAGCTCATGGATCGTCGAGCCGTCCTTCGTCGTAAACGGCGCGACACTCGTGAGCGATGTGACCTCCATCTCGCCCGGCGCAGACTACGCAGCGTTTGCGACTGCGGCGCTCAGCACCTCGACGACGCGGTGCTGGTCGGACGTGTCGATCTGTGAAAAGAACGGCAAGGCGAGCGTTCGGCTCGAAGTGTTCTCAGCGACAGGGCAAAGGCCCCGCGCAAACCCGTATCGTTCGCGCATGTACGGCTGCAGATGGATGCACGGCACGTACTCGGCCGTCGCGATCCCCTCCCGCCTCAGAGCGTCCATCACGGCGGCACGGTCGAGCCCGGCGTCGAGCTTCACCACGTACACGAACCACGAGCGCTTGTGATCGGCGTCGGCGGCGGACGGGGCCTCGACACCGTTCACGTCTACGAGCAGCTCGCCGTAGCGTTGGGCCGCTGCCTCGCGTAGCTCGAGGATGCGGTCGAGCTTCTCCAGCTGCGCAAGCCCGATCGCAGCCTGAACGTCCGTCCAGCGGTAGTTCATGCCGAGCCGAACGTGATGGAACCACCCGCCCCCTCCGTCATACGAACGGCCCTGGTTGCGGAGGCTGCGCAGCAACTGCCACTCCTCTTCGGAGTGGGTCGTGACAACTCCACCTTCGCCTGTCGCCATCTGCTTGTTCGGATAGAAGGCAAAGACCGCGGAAGTCCCATGCGCTCCAAGGGGCCGGCCGCGATACTCCGCGCCGAGTGACTCGCACGCATCCTCGATCAACGTGAGGCCGTGGCGGTCGGCGATCGCCCGCAGTTCGTCGAGCTCGCACGGTAGCCCGAACATGTCGACCGCCACGATCGCGCGCGTGCGTTCTGTGATCGCCGCCTCGACCGTAGTCGGATCGAGATTTAGCGTGACCGGGTCGACGTCCGCGAAGACGGGCGTCGCTCCCTCGAGGATGAAGCAGTTCGCCGAGGAAACGAATGAGAGCGGCGACGTGATCACCTCATCGCCCGTTCCAAGCCCGGCGATCTTGCAGAGCAGGTGCAACCCGGCGGTGCCGCTGGAGAGCGCCGCCGCGTGGGGCGCCCCGACTCGCTCGGCAATCTGCTCCTCGAAACGGTCGATCCACGGGCCGAGCGACAGGCGGCCGGACCGCAGCACTTCGAGGACGAGCTCCTCCTCACGCTCGTCGAGCCACGGCCGGGAGAGTGGGAGCTCCCGGACTGCTTCGGTCATGCCTCCGCTCGCGCCGGTTCGGTCGAGGCGTACTCGAGCCAATGGGACCAGCGCTCGCTGCCGCCGCGCACGGTGTCGAGGTATGCCTTCTGGATCGCCAATGTCACGGGGCCGGGTGGGCCGACCGGTTGATCATCGACCTCGCGCAGCGGGGTCACCTCGGCCGCGGTACCCGTCATGAAGACCTCGTCCGCGAGATAGAGGTCGGTGCGGATCAGCTGCTTCTCGACGACGGAGTGGCCGAGGTCCTGCGCGATCTGGATGATCGTGTCGCGCGTGATGCCCTGCAGAATCGATGCCGAGAGATCAGGCGTGTAGATCGTCCCGTCCTTCACGATGAAGATGTTCTCTCCGGAGCCGTCCGCAATGAAGCCGTCGTCGGTGAGCAGGATCGCCTCGTCGTAGCCGGCACGATTCGCCTCCATGACCGCGAGCATCGAGTTCAAGTAGATGCCCGTTGCCTTCGCGACGTGCGGGATGACGTTCGGCCCGACCCGCGTCCACGACGAGATCTTGGCACTGATGCCGTTCGTCAGCGCATCCGCGCCGAGATACGTTCCCCAGGGCCAGCTCATGATCACGACGTCGACGGGATTGCCGGTCGAAGCGACGCCCAGCTCGCCGAAGCCGAAGAATGCAATCGGCCTGATGTAGCACTCGGCCACACCGTTCGCACCGATGAGCTCCATCGTGGCCGATCGAAGCTCCTCGACCGTGTATGGGAGCTCCATGTTCAAGACCTGCGCGGAGTTGTGTAGACGCTGCAGGTGCTCGGTCAGCCGGAACACAGCACTGCCCTTCGGCGTCTCGTAGGCGCGGATCCCCTCGAACACGCCGGAGCCGTAGTGGAGCCCGTGTGATCCGACATGGATCTTGGCGTCGGCCCAGTCGACGAGCTCGCCGTTCATCCAGATCTTCTCGAGTTCCTGCAAGAGAGTTTCTCCTTTGAGACGAAGGCTGGGCCGAAGCTGAATTCTACCTTCGAGTCACGTCGTCGACCTCCCCCGTTCTAGCCTTCTCGGAGGAGATCTGCGGTTTCCGCCCTGGTCACCCGGGCGACCTGCACCGGCGACAACCCGAGCACGTGACGTGGCGAGCCCACCTCCAGCCAGACGGCGTCCGACGACACAACCGTCTGGTCGATGAAGACCCGGGCTCCTTCGAACGGAAAGGCGGGCGCAGGCGCAGGCCGTACCTCCGGGCAGCCCGCAGCAAGAGCGAGCTTCCGCGTGTCGACGGCGCGATCGGCCGGGACGAGCGCGACGACCGCGCCACCGTCTCCATCGAACGCGTCCGCGCGCAGCTTCTGTCCGGCCGGCGGGCCGGCCCCGGCGAGCAGCTCCTCGAGCCGTCCCTCGACGCCTGAGGCCCGCAGGAACGCCGCGATGCGTTCTACCGCTTCAGGCCACACGTCTGCAGCCTAGAGGCCTCTAGTTCATTCCAGCGAGATGAAACGGGCGTCGTCGAACTCCGAGTGGATCTGCTTCACCAGTTCGGGCGGCGCGGGTGAGTCGATCGACAGAGTCATCAGCGCCTGGCCGCCCTGGCGTGTTCGCGACACGGTCATGTTCGCGATGTTCACGCCCGCCTTGCCGAAGAGCGTCCCCACCTTGCCGATCACGCCCGGAACGTCGTCGTAACGGAAGACGACGAGCAGAGGCGCCAGCTCCATGTCGAGCTCGAACCCCAACGCACTGACGAGCCAGAGCCGGTCGTCGTTGCCCATGGTCGTGCCGGCCACTCGCAACGGCTGGCCGTCCGAGACGGCCTCGACGCGCACGAGGTTTGTGTAGTCGCGGGCGGAAAGACTCCGTTCCTCGCGCACGTCCACGCCGCGCTCGGCGGCGATCATCGGCGCGTTGACGTAATTCACCGGCTGGTCGGAGCGGCCCTGGAAGGCGCCGTTCAACGCGGCAACCGTCAGCAGGCGCGTGTCGTACTGGGCCAGCGCCCCGAAGTAGGTCAGCCGCAGCTCCTCGACATGCCCTTCCGCGAGCTCCATGGCCAGACGCCCGAGCTTGGCAGCGAGTGGGATGTACGCCCCCAGCACTTCGAGATCTTCCGCACCGATCACCGGGATGTTGACCGCGTTCGTCACCAGGCCGCCGTCGAGTGCTGCCGCAACCTGCTCCGCAATGATCACGCCTGCTCGATCCTGCGCCTCCTCTGTCGATGCGGCGAGGTGCGGCGTCGCAACGACGTTGTCCAGCTCGAGCAGTGGACCGGAGTACGGCTCCGTCGAGAACACGTCGAGCGCGGCGCCGCCGACCTTGCCCGACTTCAGCGCTTCGAGCAGGTCGTCCTCGTTCACGAGGTCGCCTCGCGCGGCGTTGACGATCCGGACGCCGTCGCGCATCTTCGCGAACGCCGCTGCGTTGATCGACCCGCGAGTCTCGTCGGTCAAAGGCAGATGCAGCGTCAGGAAGTCCGCGGACGCATAAATGTCCTCCTCCTTCTGGACGCGCTCAACCCCGAGCTCGCGGAACCGGTCCGGCGAGACGAAGGGGTCGTACGCGACGACCCGCATGCCGAGGCCCGCGGCGCGGCGAGCGACCTGCTGGCCGATCCGGCCGAAGCCGAGAACGCCCAGCGTCTTGTCGGCCAGCTCCACTCCGCCGTAGGTCTTGCGCTCCCACCGGCCCTGCTTGAGCGCTGCGTGGGCCTGAGGGATGTTTCTCGTGAGCGCGACGAGCAGCCCGATCGTGTGCTCCGCCGCCGAGATGACGGTCGACTCCGGCGCGTTCGCCACGACGATTCCGCGCCGCGTCGCGGCCTCGACGTCGACGTTGTCGATACCGACACCCGCGCGTCCGATCACCTTCAGGTTGTCCGCACGCGCGATCAGATCAGCGGTCACCTTCGTCGCCGAACGGACGATGATCGCGTCATAGCGACCGATCGTCTCGGCGAGGTCGGAGTCGCCGTCGACGTCGACCTCGAAGCCGCGCTCGCGCAGGAGGCGAATGCCGGCCTCCGCGATCTCTTCGCGGACGAGGACCTTGCTCAAACGGGCGTGTGCTCGGCCCAGGCTTCGAGGGCGCGGGTGACTGCGACGCCGCGCTCGATCTCTGCGCCCGCGTCCGTGAGGACGAGCTCGACCGCCGCGAGCGCGGAGGTGATGTCGAAGATGTCGAACCAGCCGATGTGGCCGATGCGGAAGATCTTTCCCTTCAGGTCGCCCTGCCCGTTGGCGATCGTCATCCCGAAGCGGTCACGCAATCCTTTGACGACCTCCGTCGAGTCGACGCCGTCCGGTGCGCGAATCGCGGTTACGACCGCCGAGCGCTCTTCATCCGGGGAGAACAGCTCCAGCCCCATCGCCTTCGCGCCCTCGCGGCATGCCCGCCCGAGCCGCGCGTGACGATCGAACGCCGCTTCGAGCCCTTCGTCGAGCAGTAGGCCGAGGGCGACGTCGAGCGCGCGGACGAGGGAGACGGCCGGAGTGAACGGTGCGTCGAGCTTCGCCTGCCCCTTGCGGGTCCGTTCCCAGTCCATGACGTAACGGGGAGAGGTGGCGTTCGCACAGGCTGCGAGCGCGGCTGCTGAGACGGAGGCGAAAGCGAGGCCGGGTGGGCACATGAGCGCCTTTTGCGAGCCCGAGACGACGACGTCGATTCCCCAGAGATCCGACTCGAGCGGAACGGCTCCGAGGCTGGACACGGCGTCCACAACCACCAACGCGCCGGCTGCCTTCGCGACGGCTGCGAGAGCCTGCACATCGCAGACGACACCGGTCGAGGTCTCCGAGTGGGTGAGGTAGACCACCTTCACCTCGCCGGCGTCGGCGAGCGCCGCGCGCAGGTCCTCCGGCTCGGGCGTCTCCCCCCACTCCAGCTGCGCATGCACGAGGTCGGCGCCGAACGCCTTCGCCATTCCCGCCCAGCGCTCGCCGAAGTTTCCTGCCGAGAGCACGAGCTGCCGGTCTCCCGGCGAGGTCAGGTTCGCGACGGCCGACTCGAACGCGCCCGTGCCGGAGGTCGTGAACATCAGCACCTCGTTCTTGGTCCTGTACACCTCTTGCAGCCGGAGGAGGCAGCGCTCGTAGATCTCGCGGTAGTCCCGCTCGCGATGGTGGATGACCGGTTTCGCCAGCTCTGCGAGGACCTCCGGCGGCACGGGTGTCGGTCCCGGCGTGAGCAGGTAGCGCTTCTCGGCCATCGACCTGAGACTAGCGCGGCCTATGGCTGTCGAAGCTGATGACTTGCTGGAACGTCGGGCGGTTCGTCCAGCGCGCCGTCTGAGGCAGGAAGCCGAACGTGATTCGCTCACCGGTGGCGTCGGCGCGCCAGCGGGTCGGGTCCGGCCCCTGGGCGGCTGCGAGAGCGGCTCCAGCCTCGTCGATCGCCGCCCAGAGCGAGGCTCGGCAGCGCGCCGAGTCGCCGCCGCCGCAGAAGGTGGGAGTCGAAGCGGCCAGATCCCGGACGACGTAGCCGTACCAGCCGCCGAAGTACGACGAGCCGTGCGGATTGGCGAAATCGTCGACTCCGAGAAGCGTCTTGAGGCGGTCGGTGAGCGGGCCGAGTGTCGGCCGCATCAAGACGTCCGCCAACCCGGGCCAGACGGCATCCATGATCGCGGCGCCCGGGTCGTCGATCTTGCCGTCGAGGTCCTGGTCGATCCGACTCGCACCGTTCTTCAGCCAATCGAACATCAGGCTGACGAGCTGATTGTCGAAGGCGCTCGGCGCGGTGCCGCCGAGATAGTTCTCGAGCACCGGCAGCACGGCGACCGTGCGCAGGTCCTGCGTCGCGGCGCGGTTCATCGCTCCGGTCAACGACGCGAGTGTGTGCACCTTCTGCCGTGCGACTGCGTTCCGGAGCAGCTGGACGCGCTGCACCGGGCCGAACGACCAGTTGTCGTCGGACGACGAAAAACCGAGACCGGGTTTGTTGTTCCAGTTCAGAATCACGCCTGATTTGGGATTGATCCCGCGCACGTGCCGACTGAGCGGCAGGAAACCCCGCCACTCGTAGTCGCCCGTTCCGTTCGTCGGCAGCCCGCTGCCGACATTCGAGGCGCGGATCGGCAGGCGTCCACTCGAGAACATCGCGATGTCCCGGTTGTCCGCGTAGAACCAGTTGAAGGTGAACTCGAGCTGGTTCATCGCCCGGAAGAAGCTCTGCGGGTCGTGCACGCGGTTCGTATTCAGGTCCTGGAACGCGAGTGCAGAGAGGAGCTCTCGTCCGCGCGTAGATCGCTTCGTGGAGATTGCGACCGGTGCTCCGTCCTCGGACTTCGCGTAACCCAACACTGGCCCGTGCACGGTCTCGCGGAAGACGATCTCCCGGTCCGGCTCCGAGGCCGTGCCCTTGAGGACGCCGGCATCGAAGGTCGTCATCGCGCGACACTCACCCTTGTAGAGGTAGTGGAAGTCGTCGCCGCCGCACAGCGTCTCGACGTACTGGTCGACGATGTCCGAGTTGGCGGAGGTGGCGCTCCAGGCGAAATCCTTGCCTCGCCCAAGCAGGACGTAGAAGCTGAGGCCCGGGAACGAGGCGCCGCGGGCGTCGATGCCGCCCCCGTGGAGATCGAGCTCCAGCAGGAGCTCCGGGTACGTGTACCCGACCTGCGGGCCCGCAACGAAGAGCGGGTGACCCGTTGCGGAACGGCGCGCGGAAACGAGCAGCGCGTTGCTCGCCGCGACGGGATTTGCAAAGTGGAATGTCGGCGGCGAAGAACTGCCGGGCTGGAAGCTCCCGTCCATCAGCACAGCGTTTCCGGTCTGCAGCGCAGGCCCCGAGTCGTACGCGAAGCGGCCGTCGACGCTGACGGGCGTCGTGGCATCCTGCTTCTGCGCCAGCCAATCCCAGAGCGCCGCAGCTCGTTCGGCGCCGACACGCCGACGGAGCGCGTCGAGGAACATCGCCCGACGCGTCTCGTCGCCGCCGCCGACGCCGAGATTCGCGCCGAGCAGCGAGCCCACAGCGATCACGTCGGTGGTCGTCCACGGCCGTAGTCCCTGGTTCCGCTTCTTGTAGTACGCGTTGATGCCGGCGACGTACGAACGGACATCGGCGTACAACTGCTGCCCTTTCCGGCCTGCGGACCGTACGAGCTGGAGCTGCTGGGCGACTCGCTCCTCGGTGGCCTGGGTCGGGACGAACTGCCGCCCCGAGGTCGCGAGCGCGAACGGATCCAGGCCGGGCGCGTCGAGTGCCGCCAGGCGACCAGGGCCGCGCAAGAGCTCCATCAGGACGAAGCGGTCCTCCGCAGTTGCGTAACCGGCGCCGAACTCGACGTCAGCGCGCGTGCGTCCGTACACGTGCGGCACGTCCCAGCGATCGCGCAGGATGCGCAGGCCCGGACGCGGACGCTCGGTGCGCACCACCTTTCCGCTCACACCGAACCGCTCGGGCTTGAAGTACCTGGTCAGATCGGCTGCGCGCACATTGCCGCCGCGCGGTGTGAGCCCGTCGTACAGCTTCAGCTGATCCGTGGCGGTGGCGGGAAACAGCAGATCCCCCGACTGGCCGGGCGGCAGAACGTTCAAAGCCACCGACGCGTAATCGGACGAGCCGGCTCCACCGGCGGCGGGAAGCGCTACCAGCGCAATGGCTGCGGCAAGCGCAACGGCCCGAATCATGCGGAAACGACCTTACTACTCAGACGCTTCGAGGCAATCGGCACGAGGAATGTCTAACTTCTCCGCCGCCGGGGCAGTCTTACCCCTTCGACACAACTAGCTGTCCTCGAGCTGCGGCACAGTCACGAGGCGGCGTTGATCCGGGGGGATCACTCAGATGCGTTCCAAACTCACACTCGCGTTCGCGTGCGCCTGCGCCCTTTGGGTCGCGCTGGCCGGCGCTGCAACTCTCCAGGCGGAGACGACGCCTGACCCGCCTGCGGAAACCGAGACCGACACGGCGCCACCCCAGCTCGACCAATGGCAGATCCAGCGGCAGATCGACAGATACCGCCATGAGACGTGGCGCTGGCAGCGCACGATGGGCCGCAAGCTCACACGCAAGCTCGCGAACCCGCCCGCGGACGTCGAGGCGAAGATCGGGGTCTGGAAGCGCGTCGCACTGAAGACCCGGTCGCGCGCCCAGAATCCACCCCACAAGCGCCAGTGGCTCTGCATCCATCACTACGAAGGCGCGTGGAACGACCCGAATCCCCCTTACTACGGCGGCCTGCAGATGGATCTCGGCTTCCAGCGCACATACGGTGGCGGGCTGCTCTCACGCAAGGGGACGGCGAATCACTGGACGCCGCTCGAGCAGATGTGGGCTGCTGAGCGTGCCCACCGCAGCGGCCGCGGCTTCTATCCCTGGCCGAACACGGCGAGGTACTGCGGGCTCATCTAAGGGCTACTAGGCCGAAAGCTTTGCGCGCAACAGCTCGTTGACGACCTTCGGGTCGGCCTTCCCCTGCGTCTCCTTCATCACCTGGCCGACGAGGAAACCGAGGAGGCCCTCCTTGCCGCCCTTGTACGCGGCCACCTGGTCGGGGTTGTCCGCGAGGACGCGCGCGACGAGCGGCTCGAGCTCGGCCGTGTCGACGACCACGGTGTCACCGAGGTAGGTCTCGGCGCGGAACTCCGGATCGGCGCTCTCCGCCAGCGCACGGGTGAACGTCTCGCGGGGGAGCGTCGATCGTGCCGTGATCAGCTTCGCGAGCTCCGCACCATTGACCGCCGCCGGGTCGACTCCGCTGGCGACGAAGTCGTTCATCAGGACATTCGACGCCGCCTTTGCGTCGACGCCGTCAAGCGCGACCTGTTCGTACAGCGTGGCGAGAGCGGCTGAACCGTTCAGCACTTCAGCGTCGTAGTACGACAGCTCGTACTCCCGCTCGAAGCGGCGGATGCGCGCACCGGGGAGCTCCGGCACCTCGCTACGTAGGCGCTCGACGACATCGGCCTCCGGTTCCACCGGGACCAGATCAGGCTCAGGGAAGTAGCGGTAGTCGTCCGCCTCTTCCTTGCGCCGTCGCGGCGTGACGGTGTCCGACTTCACCTCGTAGTCGAGCGTCTCCTGGACGACCTCGCCGCCGGACTCCCACGTCTCGATCTGGCGGCGGAGCTCTGCCTCGATCCCGCGCGCGATGTGGCTGAACGAGTTCATGTTCTTGAGCTCGGTGCGCGTGCGGTAGCCCGTCTCCCCCACCTCACGCACGGAGACGTTGGCGTCGGCACGCAGCGTGCCCTTCTCCATCTCCGCATCGGAGATGCCGAGCTCGACGATGGTCTGGCGCAGCAGCTGCAAGAAGCGCTTCGCGTCGTCCGCCGAGCGGAGGTCCGGCTGCGTCACGATCTCGACGAGCGGGGTGCCCCCGCGGTTGAAGTCCACGTTGGAGTGCGCCGACCCGACGATGCGGCCGGTCGCGCCGCCGATGTGAATCGTCTTGGCCGCGTCTTCCTCCAGATGCGCCCTCACGATGCCGACTTCACTGTCGGTTTCAGGACCGGGCACGACAAAGGAGCCGTCGATGCAGAGAGGCTCGTCGTACTGCGAGATCTGGTACCCCTTGGGATTGTCGGGATAGAAATAATTCTTGCGGTGGAAGACCGCGCGCTCGGCGATCCGGCAGTTGAGGGCGTGCCCGAGCTTGATCGTCCACTCGACGGCAGTCTGGTTCGGCACGGGCAGCGCGCCGGGGAACGCAAGGCAAACCGGACACGTGCGCGTATTCGGTTCGCCTCCGAATCCTGACTCGCAGCCGCAGAACATCTTCGTGTGCGTCTTGAGCTGCACGTGGATCTCGAGGCCGATCACGGGTTCCCACTCAGGCATGGAGGAACTCCTTGGCCCTCAGCAGCGGCACTTCGATGTCGCCGCGCACTTCGAAGATCGCGAGGTAGTCCTCCAGCGCACCGTGCATGCGGATGAGACAGAGCTCTCGCTCGCCCGCTTCGAGCGACAACCGAACGTCGTCGATCTGCACCGCGCGCGACCCGTCGAGCAGCCGCGGCTGCACACCGAAGACTCGCTCGACCGCGGGGACGAAGTCGGCGGCCGTGTCGACGATGGTCTTCATCGCAGTCGTTCCGGAACGGTGTCGAAGCCGATTGCGCGCTCGAGCGCGTGGCCGGTGCGGAAGAGCGTGTTCTCGGCGAACTGCGCCCCGATCAACTGCAGCCCGACCGGCAGTCCCTCGGAAAGACCACACGGGATCGACAACCCCGGCAGCCCGGCCATGTTCGGCGGGATCGTCAGTACGTCCGTGAGATACATGGCCAGCGGGCTCTCGGCCTTCTCGCCGATCTTGAAGGCGACGGTCGGAGAGGTCGGGCTGACCAGGACGTCGAAGCGCTCGAACGCCGCAGCGAACTCGCGCGCGATCACCGTTCGCACCTTCTGCGCCTGACCGTAGTACGCCTCGTAGTAGCCGGCCGA
>DAINSN010000006.1:0-26769 GCA_036741295.1 Gaiellaceae bacterium | reverse complement strand
ATGGGATCAAGGCCCGGATCAAGCAGCTGAAGGCCGAGATCGAGAACACCGACTCGGACTTCGACCGCGAGAAGCTCCAGGAGCGGCTCGCGAAGCTGGCCGGCGGCGTTGCGGTCGTCAAGGTGGGCGCCGCGACCGAGACGGAGATGAAGGAGAAGAAGCACCGCGTCGAGGACGCTCTTCAGGCGGCACGCGCCGCTCTGGAAGAGGGAGTCGTCCCCGGCGGCGGCGTTGCACTCGTGAACGCCATCGACTCGATCAACCTCGACGACTACGAAGGTGACGAGAAGACAGGCGCATCGACAATCGTCCGAGCGCTCGAGGAGCCCGTTCGTCAGTTGGCGAACAACGCCGGTCTCGAAGGCTCGATCGTCGTCGACAAGATCCGGAACGCCCCGAAGGGGCACGGGCTCAACGTCGAGACCAATGAGTACGAGGATCTCGTCAAGGCCGGGATCACCGACCCGACGATGGTCGTTCGCTCGGCGCTTCAGAACGCCGCGTCGATCGCCAAGAACATCCTCACCACCGAGGCGATCGTCGCCGAGGCACCCGAGAAGCAGGGTGCCGGCGCCGGCATGGGTGGCATGGGTGGCATGGGCGGCATGGACATGATGTAAGCGAGCCGCCCGCTCGCTTGACTTCGAAGGCCGGCGCAAGCCGGCCTTCGTCGTTCCTGAGCCTGAACCTGACCCTAGTGGCTCGACCGGCGGCACTTCGCGGCCTCTCGCCCGTCCTGAGCTGCGCGCTGGGGCGTCCTCAGTCGGCCCCGTGCTGTTCAGCACGCGGCCTCCCTGCGTCCTTCCATCGCTTGCTCATGACGACCGAGAGATCCACGAGCACCACCGGCCGAGCCACAACAGCAAAACGGCCCGGGGAGGGCCGCTTTGCGAGGGGGATTAGGGGGAGGTGGTTCGCAGGAGATATCGGTCACTTGCGGCCCGGGCTTCTCCCTCAAAAGGGGGAATGCGAAGGGGCGCCTTGCGGCGCCCCTTCGACGTCTAGCGGTTGGGCTCCCGCCTTACGGCGAGAGGTCGCCGTAGATGTTCTGGTCGATCCCCCCGTTCCGCGGGCAGTGGTCGCCACTCCAGGCGCCGCCGGAGAACACGCGGCACTGGAGCACGTCGGCCGTCGCGGCGTCCTCGTCCTCGGTGACTTCCCGCTGATCGGTGCCTTGGACCGTGTCCCGCCAGTCCGTCCAGACCCCGAACGAGAGGGTGCCGAGGGAGCTGACGTAGAGGTAGTCGCCCGCGAAGGGCACCGTGCGGTTCGAGAACTGCTCGTAGTTGGGGTTCGTCGTGACGTTGCTGACGCGGGTCGAGCTCCACGACGATCCGTAGTTGGTCGACACCGCGCCCCACGTATCGAGTGAGGCCGTCGTCGTCCCGTCGGCGCAGTTGCCGATGGGGAGGGCCGCGCTATAGCACGGGTCGAGCCTGCTGTCCCACCAGATTGCGTGGACCGTCCCCCGTGTGGATGGGGACGCGCTTGGGTTGTCGGCCGAGATGTCCGGAAAGAGCTGATGCCCGAGCGTCGCGTTGTCGATCAGCATGGGGTCTGTCTCGTGGACTCCCGTCGCCCCGTTCACGCGGAGGAAGTAGATACCCGACTGGCTCCCCGTACCGGACTCGATCGAGCCATAGGTCGTCCCGGTCGGGATCTGGGTTCCGGGTTTCGTCGGGTCGTAGACGAAGTAGAGACGGTCGGAATTCGTCGTGTCGAACTGATCCGCCGTCATCCGGACCTGCGTGTCGCGGCGGAAGAACGTGTAGCCGGACTTGCAGTGGGCGCTGAAGTCGCCGCAGTCACGAGCGCGGCCGGCCGCCGGCTCCGCCGAGTCGCTGGAGAGCGGGTCGTCCAGAGAGCTCGCCGATGTCGGAATCGGCTGCGGGTCGGAAACGTCTTGCGCGTCGTATGGGATGAACGTCTGCACGGCCTGTGCTTTCGTGAACGTTTGGCCGCAGTCGGTCGACCGGGCGAGCATGATCGCGTCCGGCTGTCCCGACTTCGATTCGAACTCGCGCCACGTGACGTAGACGTGGCTGTTGCCGGTCACTGCGATGTCCGGGAACTGCGATCCGTGGACACCATCGGAGATCTTCATCGGTTGCGAGAACGATGCGCCGTGGTCGGTCGAGCGCGAGAAGTAGATCCCGTTGTTCCCGTTGCCGGTGAAGCGCGAATAGGCGAAGTAGACGTTGTTGTCGCAGGTCGAGTCACTGTTGTGATCGGCCTCGAGCGCCGTCTTGTCGTTGAACACCCCGAGCAGGTTCGGTGCTGCCGACCCCTTCGAGACGATGACGGAGCCGGCGAACGCCTTCCCGTCGGGATGCGCGCCGCTCGTGGCCGGGACGAAGCTGGCGACGAAGACGTCGCCGAACGTCTTGGGCGAGCCGGCCGGGTCGCCGGAGCTCTCCGAGCCTGCAAACAGCCGGCCCTGAGCGTCCCACGCGAGCACCGGATCGCCCGCCGTGGACGTCCGGACTTTCGCGAGAGCCGCATAGGGCGACGTGTCATCCGGATAGCCCGGGACGAGAGAGCTCGTGAAGAGCCCGCCGCCGTTCTCCGAGCGGTAGTAGCCCAGCCAGATCGGCCCGACCGCGATCGGATTGCCGTTGGCGTCGTTTCGGTTGTAGACGCCGCAGTAGTCGTTCGAGCTGCCGACGATGACGCTCGGGTCACGCGGGTCGATCGCGACCGCCGGCTCGTTCTCGCGGCCGCGTGAGCGCGAGCACTCGATCAGCGTTGGGTCGGTGTACGCCGTGCCGGTGGCGAGCGTGTATGCACTGACATAACCGGGATCGCTGGCGTCGTGCGTCAGCTTCACGTCTCCACCCGGTGTCGACGCCCCCGCAAGACCGACCGCAAAAAGGCCGATGCAGGCAAGCATGCCGACGATGGTAAATCGTCTCATCAACTCTCCCCCTTCGATTGCCCCTCGGTTAGCGACGGGGACCTTAACTCAGAAGCTATATCGCTGCTCTTTCCAGTAATCGGCGTCGTTGTGGTAGCCGTAGCGCTCCCAGAAGCCGGGTTGATCCGCGGAGAGCAGCTCGATGCCCCGCAGCCACTTGGCGCTCTTCCAGAAATAGCGCGACGGGACGACGAGGCGCAGTGGCCACCCGTGATCGGGCTCGAGCGGCTCCCCGTCGGCCTCCCACGCCACCAGCGCTTGGTCGTCCTGGAGGGCCTCGAGCGGGACGTTGGCGGTGAAGCCCTGCTCGGCGTGCGCGAGGACGAAGTGTGCACTCGCCTTGGGGCGTACGAGCTTTGCGAGCTCGCGCCAGTGCACACCCTTGAACGACGTGTCGAAGCGGCTCCAGCGCGTGACACAGTGAATGTCGGTCGTGACCTCCGTCTGCGGCAGTGCCTGCAACTCGTCGTAGCTGAGCGTGACCGGCTCCTCGACCTCGCCGAAGACCTTGAAGTCCCACGTCGAGAGATCGGTCTGCGGGACGGTGCCGGCGTGCAGGACGGGCCACTTCTCTGTCAGGTACTGGCCGGGCGGGAGCCGGGCGGGGTCGAGCCCCTTGTCGACCAGCTTCTGCTCGGCTTTGGAACGGAAGAGGGTCACGCGAACCTAGACTAGTTGCGATGCAGAGCGCTACGTCACCCGTCGTCGCGCGCCTTCCGCGCGCGTTCCTGCGCGTTGCGGGGCCCGATGCCGCCGACTACCTGCAGCGCATGGTCTCGAACGACGTCGAGGCTCTCGCCGACGGCGAGACCTGCGACGCGCTGTTGCTCACCGCGAAGGCCAGGGTGATCGCGCCGCTCCGGATCCTGCGGCGCGGCGCCGACGACTTCCTGCTGCTGACCGAGCCCGAGCTCGGGGAGACCGTGCGCACGGAGCTCGTCCGGATGCGCTTCGCCGCCAAGGCGGAGATCGAGCCGGAGGAACACGAGTCCTGGCTCGTCCTCGGCGGCGACGAAGTGCTCGATGAACGGCCGGCGGGCGAAGAGGTGGGCGAGGAGCAACTCGAGCGGTGGCGGATCGAGTCGGGCATCCCACGCTGGGGCCGAGAGATCGACGACCGCATCCTGCCCGCAGAAGCAGGCCTCGACGAGACACACGTCAGCTTCAGCAAAGGCTGTTATCCAGGCCAAGAGCCGATCGCCCGCCAGCGCTATCGCGGAAAGGTGAACAGAAAACTCCGGGTGCTGGAGATCGACGGCGAAGCAACACCGGGAGATGAGTTGGTGCTCGACGGAAAGAAGGTCGGTCGCATCACGAGCGCAGTGCCGGGATTGGCGCTGGGCTATGTGCGGGTGGAAGTCCCGAACGACGCGCAACTAGTACTCGGCGCGAAGCCGGGCTTTGCCCGGCTTCGCTGATCAACGCCTCGGATCAAAGAATGAACGCTCGGAAATCATCATGCCGCGCGCGGCGCGGCGGATTTCCGAGCGGAGTGCGCCCGGCAAGATTCGAACTTGCGACCTCTGCCTCCGCAGGGCAGCGCTCTATCCCCTGAGCTACGGGCGCTCCGAAGACGGATCAGTGTAGCGCGTGGCAGGACGATGACTTGCGCGCGCGAAAGCGTTCTTGCGATGGCGGGAGCTCCCGATTCACTCGTACTGACGCGGCACCGCGATCTCAAGGGGCGCGAATGGTGGATCCCGATGAGGCGCGTGCTGTTGACGCTCCTCGCGTTGTTTGTCGTCGCCGGTCTCGTGAACGTGTTCGGCCAGCGGCCGCACACCGATCGGGCGTCTGCCGCCGCGGCGTCGCTCGAGGTCTACGCGCCTGCTCACCTGCGTAGCGGCCTGATCTACGCGGCGCGCTTTCACATCACGGCTCATCGCGATCTAAAAGACGCCTTCCTCGTGCTCGATCCCGGTTGGGCCGAGGGCTACACGGTGAACGGAGTCGCGCCGCAGCCGGTCACCGAGGCCAGCCGCAACGGGCGGATCGCATTCGGCTTCGGCCATATCCCAGCCGGCGACTCCCTGATCTTCTTCCTGTCGCTCCAGGTGAATCCCACGAACGTGGGGCGCCGCTCGCAGGACGTTCGGCTGACCGACGGCGAGCAGCCGATTCTCACCATCCACCGCAAGGTGACGATCTTTCCCTGAGCCATGGACGTCGTTCTCCGAGCCATCCTCGCGTACGTCTTCATCCTCTTCCTGATGCGCGTCGTCGGAAGGCGAGAGCTCTCCTCGATGGAGCCGTCCGACGTGATCCTGCTGGTCGTGATCGGCGATCTCATCCAGAGCGGGGTCACTCAAAACGACGAATCGGTGACGGGCATCGTGCTGGCTGCCGGAACGATCGGGCTGCTGGCCACGGTCACCGCATTTCTAACGTTTCGCTCCCGGCGGATTCATAACCTCATCGAAGGGGAACCCGTGATCCTCGTGCAGGACGGGAAGACCATCGACCGCAATCTCCGGAACGAGCGGCTCACGCTCGAGGAGCTGATGGAGCAGGCGCGCCTCCAGCAGATCGAGTCACTCGACTCGATCAAATGGGCAGTCCTCGAGACGAACGGCGCGATCAGCTTCATCGAAAAGAAATGAGACGCAGCGTCGCTCTCGGCCTGCTCGTGCTGTCACTCACGGGTTGCAACGGTGGCACGGTGGACAGGCACGCGTTGAAGCGCGACGCACAGAAGGTCGGCTCGCTTTCAACCGAGGGCGAGCTCCTGGCCAACGATGTGTCGAGAGGCGCCTCGACGGAGAACTTCGTGCGCGTGCATGCGAACGAACTGTCGGGCGCGGCTTCGGATCTCGAGAACGCGCTCGGCAAGCGCCCCACGTCGCCGGGAATCACGTCTGACGTCCGCAAGCTGTCGAAGCTGGCGGGGAAGGTTTCCCGCGAGCTGGAGCAGCTGCATCTTCACCCGACGGACCGCAAAGTCGCCGAGTCACTGAAGCAGCCGCTCACGGATGATGCCGATGCGGCGGACTCACTCGCGAAATGAAGATCTTCCAGGTCGCGCTCGGGATCCTTGCTGCGATCGGCGGCTTCGTCGACATCGGCGATCTGGTGTTCAACGTTTCCGCAGGCGCGACGTTCGGTTACCAGCTGCTCTGGGTCGTCGTGATCGGGGTGGTGGGAATCGTTGTTTACTCGGAAATGTGCGGCCGGGTCGCAGCCGTCTCGGGAAAGGCGGTCTTCGACGCAGTGCGAGAGCGTCTCGGCTTCAAGATGGGGCTGACTGCGCTGATCTCGGCGCAGGTCGTCAACCTGATGACGTTGACCGCGGAGATCGGCGGGGTCGCGATCTGCCTCCAGCTGCTCTCGGGCTTGTCTTACCGCTGGCTGATCCTCAGCGCAGGCGTGGTGCTTGCGATCGTCGTCTGGGTGACACCGTTCGCGTGGGTCGAACGCGTCTTCGGCTACGGCGGCCTCACCATGCTCGTGTTTGCAGTCGCGGCCGTAAAGCTCCACCCCTCTTGGGGGGCCGTGGGCCACGGCTTCGTCCCGCATATCTCGACGCAGAGCCCGCTGCTCTACGCCTACTTCGCAATCGGCCTGCTCGGCGCGGCGATGACGCCGTACGAGGTCTACTTCTACTCTTCCGGGGGCGTCGAGGAGCGCTGGGGCCCGAAGGATCTCGGCCTCAACAAGGTCAACGCGATGATCGGCTACGGGCTCGGGGGCTTCCTCTCGTTTGCGCTGATGATCGTCGGCGGCGCACTCTTTCTCGGGAAGGGCGTGGAGCCCCAGTTCCTCGGGTCGATCGCGCTCGGCGTCGAGGTGCCCCTCGGGCAGATCGGGCTGCTGCTCGCTCTAGTCGGCATCCTGTTCGCCGTGGGCGGCGCCTCGATCGACACCTTGTTCTCGGGCGCCTACAACCTTGCGCAGTTCCTAGGCTGGGAATGGGGCCGCTACCGTCACCCTCGCGGGGCGCCACGCTTCACGGTCACGTGGCTCGTGCTGCTCGTCCTTGCACTTGGCCTCGTCATGACCGGGGTCGACCCCGTTCAGCTGACGGAGTACGCGGTGATCTTCTCGGCGGTGGCGCTGCCGCTGACCTACATCCCGATCTTCCTGGTCGCGAACGACCGTACTTACATGCGCGAGTACACGAACGGTCGCGTTGGGAACATCCTCGGGCTGCTGTACCTCGTTGTGATCACAGTGATCGCCCTGACTGCCGTACCGCTCATGATTCTCACGAACGTAGGCCAGAATTGAGCGACTCGATCGACCTCGGGCTCAACGTCCTCGATCACCAGCTGCTCGACTCCGAGGGCCGGCGCTGCGGGAAGGTCGACGATCTCGCGCTCGAGGGCGGGCCCGGTGAGGATCTCGAGCTGGTCGCGATTCTTTGCGGGCCCGGAGTGTGGCGCGCCCGGGGCGGATTGCTCGGGCGGATCGCCGCCTGGATCGGCGGGGGCGGCCGCGTTCGCATCCCGTGGGAAGAGGTGGCCGAGGTCGACTCGCACGTCAAGCTCCGCAAGCGCGCCGAAGAGCTTGGGCTCGGACGTGGAGAAGATCGCGTCCGACGATACGTCGAGAAGATTCCGGGGTCGGATCATTGAGAACGTTCTCGTCCATGCTCGGCCGTACGGTCGAGACCGAGTCAGGTCGGCACATCGGTCGCTGCTGCGACATGCGTGCGGTCAGCGGCAGAGGAAATCCGAGGATCGATCAGCTCGTCGTAGGCCGGCGAGGGCGCCTCGAGCACTTCGGGATCGGCACCCCGAAGGGACAGACCCCCGATGCCGTTCCCTGGGAGGCGGTAGTGCGCATCGAGCGCGACAAGATCGTCGTGCGAGACGGGACCGAGATCGTGTGACGCTCTTCCTCACGGAGGACGACGTTCAGGAGTTGCTCTCACCCGAAGCCGCGGTCCAAGCGGTCGAAGGATCGTTTCTGCGCATGGCCGCCGGGTCCGTTGAGATCGCGCCGCGACGCCGGCTGCAGCTCCAGGAAGGACGTCTCGCAGACATGGCCGCCTCGGACCTGGAGCTGGGGTATGCGTGCGTCAAGGCCTATGCCGGGTTCGCGGAGGGGGCGGCTTTTCTCGTTGCGCTCTTCGCGGTCGACCGGCCGGAGCTCGTCGCGTTGATCGAAGCCGATCACCTGGGCCGGTTGCGGACCGGAGCGGCGAGCGCGGTCGCAGCCAAGTACCTCGCTCGCGTCGGCGCGACGTCGCTGGGCGTGATCGGCTGCGGCACTCAGGCGGAGACGCAGGTCGCGTGCATCCGTGCAGCCGTTCCGACGATCGAGCGCGTGGTCGCGTATTGCCGCACGGAGCGCAACCTGCGCGCATTCTGCGAGCGCGTCGGGGCACAGCCTGCGGAGAGCAACCGCGAAGCGGCGGAACAGGACGTCGTCGTCACGATCACGACCTCTCGCGACCCCGTGCTCCGGGGTGAGTGGCTCAACCCCGGCTGTTTGGTCTGTGCCGTCGGTGCGAACAACGCTGCGTCGCGTGAGCTCGACCATGTCGTGCTCGAGCGCGCGACGTTCGTCTGCTGTGACTGGAAGGAACAGGCGCGGCTCGAGTCCGCGGATCTGATCGAGCCGATCCAGCAGGGTGTTCTCGACTGGCTCGAGGTACACGAGCTGCACGAGGTCGTGTCCGGAGAGCTCCCGGGCCGGCAGTCTGCGGACGACATCGTCGTCTTCAAGTCGAACGGCATCGCCTCGTGGGACGTCGCGATAGCGGCGGCAGCCGTGGAGCGCGCCCGTGAGCAGAAGGTCGGAACGAACCTCTAACCCGCGCGGGCTGATTCGAGGTCGCGCCTGGTGTCGTCGACCGTCTCGTCTCCGAGTGCCTGGATCAACTCGGGGCGGTCGAGTAGCCGCAGCCGCTGTTGCGGGCTGAGACGGTTCTGCACGTATCGGTCCTCCAGGATCTCAGCGAGCCCGCGCCCGCGGCCGTGCTCCCGGATGACGTAGGCAGCCACACGCTCCTCCGTGCTCGAACGGGCGAAGAGAAAGGAGAACGGCGAGCGCAGCAGGCTTGCGAGTCGCTGCATGGGACGATTGTATCCTTGCTGCCGTGAGGCGGAAAACGACGGAAGGTCGCTTCGCCGAGAGGGTCGTCCACGGAGTCGACGACGCGGGCGCCGCGGAGACAATAGTCATCTGGATCGAGCGCAAACAGGGCGCGATCTGGGCCGTCGGCCGGGCCGTCAACCCGGAGAACCGTGCAAGCGACGAGCCGCGGCGCGATGACTACCTGTTCGAGGGCTATGAGCTCGACGACGCGCTGGAGTCCGCCAACGGCGCGCTGGAGGACGACCTCACCGTCTCGGAGAGCGACGGCCGCCCCGAGCACCTGAAGCCGTTCACCCGCGGCGAGCTGCTGAAGCCGCTCGAGCGCTGGTTTTTTGGTCGCCGCTAGGCCACTCTAGGTTCGCGTCCGGGATCGGGTCCCCGTGCGGATCGTGCGTCGGGAATCCGAGCGCCTTGTCGATGCGCTCCTCCAGTTCTTCCGACAAGGCGTGCTCGAGCCGTTCCGCCTCGCCGTGCACCTCTGCCACGTCGACGCCGAGAGTCTCCGCGAGGTAGAGCTCGAGCAGCCGGTGATGCCGGATGACTTCCAGCGCCACTTTCTCGCCGGCGCTCGTGAGCGCGATTCCGCGGTAGGGCTGGTGTACTGCGAGCTCGAGCGCCGCGAGCTTTTTCACCATTGCGCTTGCCGAGGCGGGAGAGACGCCTTGCCGTTTGGCCAACGCGGTCACGGACACCCGCGCGCCGTCCACGCCGAGCTTGTAGATCTCGCGCAGGTAGTCCTGGATCGCGTCGGTGAGGGCCGGCTTGGCCATCCACTCACAGTCTAGGCTGAGGGCCGTGCGCATCCGCATCGGCCATTCGGCAGATCCAGACGACGCGTTCATGGCCTGGGGCCTGGTTTCCGGCCGGGTCGACCCGCGGGGATTCGAGTTCGAGTTCGTGCCCGAGGACATCCAGGTGCTGAACGAATGGGCGCTCGAGGGCAGGCTCGAGGTGACGGCGCTCTCGTTGGCGACGTATCCGCTCGTGCAGGACCGCTACGCGCTGCTGCCCCATGGTGCGTCGATCGGGTCGGGTTACGGGCCGATCGTCGTTGCGCGCGAGGAACTGACGCCGGCAGAGCTGCGCGATGTCGAGATCGTCGTGCCCGGGCGCCTGACCACCGCTTTCCTCGTGCTCGGGATGGCGCTCGGCGGGCCGTTCGCACATCGTGCGCTCGCTTTCGACCGGATCCTCGACGAGGTCAAGTCGGGCCACGCGGACGCCGGCCTGCTGATCCACGAGGGACAGCTGACCTATGCGGACGAAGGGCTCGTGAAGGTGCTCGACCTCGGTGAGTGGTGGCTGCTCGAGACGGGTCTGCCTCTGCCGCTCGGGGTGAACGTCGCGCGCCGGGACGTGCGGCGGCTCGACGAGCTGTCCACCGTCCTCCGCGAATCGATCGAGGCCGGTCTCGCGAATCGCGAAGAGGCGACGCAGTACGCGCTCGGTTTCGCGCGCGACCTCGACCCGAAGACGGCGGACCGTTTCATCGAGATGTACGTGAACGAGCTCACGTGCGACTACGGCGAGGAGGGGCGCCAGGCCGTCGCCGAGCTCTTGCGGCGCGCTGAAGAGGCAGGCGTCTACGAACAGCCGGTACAGATCGACTTCGTCGGAACGTGAGCCGCGCGGTCATCCTCTCGGGCGTCCGCACACCGATCGGACGCAAGGACGGTGCGCTGTCGGGTGTGCGGCCGGACGACCTTGCTGCAACCGTGATCGCAGAAGCGGTCGCGCGCGCGGGTGTGCCCGCCGAACAGATCGAGGACGTCTACTTCGGTGCTGCGAACCAGGCCGGTGAGGACAACCGCAACGTGGCACGCATGGCGGTTCTGCTCGCAGGCCTGCCGGAGAGCGTGGCGGGAGTCACGGTCAACCGACTCTGTGCGTCGGGTTTGTCAGCGATTGTCTCCGCGTGCCATGCGGTAGCCGCGGGGGACGGCGAGCTGTTCGTCGCGGGCGGCGTCGAGTCGATGAGTCGCGCTCCCCTCGTGACGGCGAAGACCGAGTACGGCGACGGGACCACCTACGACACGCAGCTCGGCTGGCGGTTTCCCAATCCGCGGCTCGCCGAGAAGTTTCCGCTCGAGTCGATGGGCGAGACCGGCGAGAACGTCGCCGAGCGCTGGCAGGTCTCCCGGGAGGAACAGGACGCTTTCGGATTGCGCTCGCAGCAGCGTTGGGCGGCCGCGGCGGCGGCCGGCCGCTTCGACGACGAGCTCGTCCCGGTGAACGGAGTCGAACGAGACGAGCACCCGCGTCCCGACACGAGCGCCGAGAAGCTTGCAGCCCTGAAGCCGGCATTCCGTGAGGGTGGAACGGTCACTGCCGGCAACGCGAGCGGCATCAACGACGGTGCCGCCGCGCTCGTGATCGCGAGCGAGGAGAAGGCGCGGGAGCTCGGGATCGAGCCGCTCGGCCGCTTCGTCGCCAGCGCCGTCGCCGGCGTCGATCCGCGCGTGATGGGCATCGGTCCCGTGCCTGCGGTGCGCAAGCTGCTCGATCGCGCGGGCCTATCGGTGGAGGAGCTCGATCTCGTCGAGCTGAACGAGGCATTCGCGTCGCAGAGCCTGGCCGTCATCCGGGAGCTGGGTCTCGACGAAGAGAAGGTGAACGTGAACGGCGGCGCCATCGCAATCGGCCATCCGCTCGGCATGAGCGGCGCACGGCTGGTCGTGTCGCTGCTGCACGAGCTGCGCCGGCGCCGGGCCCGGTACGGAGTCGCGACGCTCTGCGTGGGCGTGGGACAGGGCCAGGCCGCGCTGTTCGAACGCGTTTCCTAGTCGAAAGCGCTACAGCGGCCGGGTTTGCGGGCCGATGCCTCCTCTATGGAGGCCAGGCCGCATAGCTCCAGGCTTACCTGGCTTGCCGTCGCCCTAGGCGCGGGCGCCTGCGCGCTCCTCGGGAGTGTCGGAGCCGATGCCAGATGGCTCGCCGCGCTGGGCCGGACGATCCTCGCGCAGGGCTCGATCCCTTCGGGCATTCCCTATGCCGCGGCACCTTCCGCGGACTGGGTCAACGTGCCCGTCCTCGGCGAGCTCGTCTTTCACGCCTTGCAGGCGGTCGGCGGGGACCGTGCGTTGCTCCTGGCGCAACTTGTCGCAGCGACCACGGCACTGACCTTGCTCGCGTTCGGAATGCGCGCTCTGGGTGCGCCCGACGCTGCGAGCGCGACGGTGCTCTTGCTGGTCTTCTTCGCCGCCGCTCCGTCTTTCATCATCGTTCGCGCGCAGCTCTTCTCGCTGGTGCTGTTCTGCGTCGTGCTCCTCCTTCTCCGCGCCGAGGCCCAAAGTCCGAGTCGCCGCGTGTGGCTGCTCGTCCCGCTCGTCGCGTTGTGGTCCAACCTCCACGGTGCCGTGCTCGTCGGACTTGCGGTCGCCGGCGCGTATCTCGTTCTCGAACGGGCGCGCCGCGAGCCCGTTGTCGCTGCGTGTGTCCTGGCGGCCTGTTGCGCGGCTCTCTTTCTCACGCCGGCGCTCGGCGCGTCGGGTGACTACTACCTCGGCGTGCTGCACAGCGAGGCGGCCCAGCGCGGTGCAGGGATGTGGGCGCCCCTGTCGCTCCACAGGCCGTTCGACGTTCTCTTCATCCTGCTCGCGATTCCGTTGCTCGTGTTCGCAATCCGCTCCCGTCCCAGGGTGTGGGAGCTCGCCTGCATCGCCGCCTTTGCGGCACTGACGCTGCATGCAGGGCGGAATGCGGTCTGGCTCCTCTTCTTCATTGCCGCTCCGGCCGCGCACGGCCTCGGGAAGCGGTTTCTGCGCGACTTCACGGTTTCGCGGCGGACGCTCGTGCTGTGCGCCTGCGTTCCGGCCGCGTTCCTCGCCATCGGCGTGCTCCAGACGCCGCGCCCCGAAGGCGCGGGCGTGCGGGTGCGCGGTGAGGCCGCGCGGCTGGCCGCCGGCAAGCCGATCCTCGCCGACGGCATCGACGCCGAGCAGCTTGCGCTCGATGGACAGCGAGTCTTGATCGCGAATCCGCTCGACGCCTTCTCGCGCCGCGACCAGCGCCTCTATCTGGACTGGCTCGACGCCAGTCCGGCAGGCGACGCGTTGCTACGCGGAGCAACGGCCGTGGTCGTCACGCGTGGCAGTGCGCCACAGCAGCGGCTCGAACGTGATCGCTCCTTCCGGCGCGTCGCCGTGGACGCAAGGGCGGTCACATACGCGCGGGTTCAGCTGCCGACGACTCCGGACCTACCGAAGCTCCCCTAGTCAGCTCACCGGCGGGCGAATGTAGATCACGCCTTCGTGCTTCTGTGGCACGAAAGGTGCGCCGAGGCTCTGGATCATGTGCTCGGTCTGCACGAGGATCTCGTCGGACGCACTGTCTGTGTCCACGCCGCACTGCACCTCGATCGAAACCTCCCCGACGGCCCGTGCGTCGAGCCCGGCGTCGCGCAGCTCCTGGAGCAGCCGATCGCGGTCCGGGATGCGCGCCGCCTTGACCTGGACGGTCTCGTCGACCATGAAACCGATCTTACTGGCCCTCTGCGCTGCCAAACCCGTATCCTCCGCGACCGATGGCCGTCGCGACCGAGCGCGAATATGGGCTCTTCATCAACGGCGAGCTGGTCGAGCCCGCTTCTGGAGAAGTGCGTGACCTGACGGAGCCTGCGACGGGTGACCTGCTGGGACGGGCCGCGATGGGCGGCGAGGCGGACATCGATCGAGCGGTCGAAGCGGCACGCGCAGCTCTCGATGGGCCGTGGGGGAAGACGCCGCCGACCGAGCGCTCACGGCTTCTGCACGCACTCGCTGACGCGATCGTGGCGAACCGCAAGGAGCTCGCCGAGCTGGAGGCGCGCAACGTCGGCAAGGCGATCTCGTCGGTCAAGGCGGAGGTGAACCAGGCGGTCGAGAACTTCCGTTTCTACGCCTCGGCGATTGCGTCGATCGCCGGACGCTCGAATCCGATCGGTGGCTCACTGCTGTTCTATTCGCTGAAGGAGCCCGTCGGCGTCGCCGGCCAGATCGTCCCGTGGAACTACCCGCTGATGATGGCGACGTGGAAGCTTGCGCCCGCTCTGGCGGCCGGCTGCTCCGTCGTGTTGAAGCCCGACGAGGCGACGCCGCTGACCGCGCTCAGGCTTGGGGAGCTCGCGGCCGAGGTCGGGTTTCCGCCGGGTGCGGTCAACATCGTTCCCGGCCCGGGCAAGACGACCGGCGCGTATCTCGTCCGTCATCCGGATGTCGACAAGATTGCGTTCACGGGCTCGACGCAGACGGGCGGCGAGATCATGCGGCTGGCCTCCGGGCCGATCAAGCGGATCACGCTCGAGCTTGGGGGCAAGAGCCCGAACCTCGTGTTCGCAGACGCGAATCTCGACGATGCGATTCCGAGCTCGGTGTGGTCGATCTACTACTCCGCGGGGCAGAGCTGCGAGGCGCGCTCGCGGGTGCTCGTCGAGCGGTCGATCTACGACGACTTCGTCGCGAAGTTCTCCGCTCTCGCGCAGCAGCTGCGTGTCGGCGATCCGCTCGATCCGGAGACGCAGGTCGGCTCCCTGATCTCGGCCGCGCACCGTGACAAGGTTCACGGCTTTGTCGAGCAGGGACGCGAGGAGGGCGCCGAGGTCGTCACCGGCGGAGCGATCGGCGAGGGCAAGGGCGCCTTCTATCCCCCCACCGTGCTCGCAGGAGTTGCAAGCCCGATGGCGGTTGCACAGGAGGAGATCTTCGGGCCCGTCGTCACCGTGATCCCGTTCGAGGACGAGAAGGATGCGATTCGCATCGCGAACGACGTGCGGTACGGGCTGATGGCAACGGTGTGGACGGGCGATCCCGCTCGCGGCCACCGCGTCGCGAGCCGCATCAAGGCCGGCACCGTCGGGATCAACATGCCGTACACCGCTTTTCCGGGCATCCCCTTCGGCGGCTACAAGCAGTCGGGGTTCGGCCGTGAGCTTGCCCTCGACACGCTCGAGCTCTACCTCGAGACGAAGAGCGTGGTCGTCTCGACGAGCCCGAAGCCGATCAATCCGTTCGGGCTCTAAGCGCGAAGCTGTCACAGAGTCGTACCCGTGCCTGGCACCGGTACGGTCCCGCGGAGCCACGCCTACAAGGGATGATCCTGGCGTGCGCGTGCACGAGCGCCTCGACCAGCTCTACGCCATCGGCGGCGGTGTCGGCGCGGACCGTGTTGCCGGCACCGAAGGTGAGGACCAGGCGCACGAACTCGCCGCGGGCTGGCTGCGGGAGGCCCGTCTCGAGGTCGAGGTGGACAATGTCGGGAACCTCATCGGCCGGACGGCGGAGCCGAGCGTCTGGACCGGCTCGCACCTCGACTCGGTGCCGTACGGAGGCAAGTTCGACGGCGCGCTCGGAGTCGTCGCGGCGATCGAGGCGGTCGAGCGCGTCGGCAAAGGAGCCGTCGTTGTCTTCAGGGACGAAGAGCGCGGCTGCGTCGGCAGCTCGGCCTTCGTCGGGCGCGGAGCGCTGCCCGAGTGCTTCCTCGAGGTGCACATCGAGCAGGGGCCGGTCCTGGAACGGGCGGGCGCTCCGCTCGGACTGGCGATGGGGATCGTCGGCATCGTGCGCGGCGAGCGCACCTTCGAGGGGCAAGCCGGCCACGCGGGCACCGTTCCGATGCCCGGGCGCCTCGATGCGCTCGTGGCGGCGGCGGAGTACGTCCTGCAGGTGCGAGACGTCGCGAACGCGGTCGACGGGGCGGTGGCCACGGTCGGTCAGCTCGACGTCGAGCCGGCAGCCGTCAACGTCATCCCCAGCCGGGTGCGCGTGTCGGTCGATGCCCGCGCCCCCGACCGGGAACGCCTGGACCGCCTCGTCGCGGAGCTCGGGCTCCACGCGGACTTCCGCCTCGAGCCGGTTCCGATGGCCGAGAAGCCGATCGGGGCCTTCCGTGCGGAGCTGGAGGAACGGGGTCTGCCCATCCTCGAGCTCCCTTCCGGAGCCGGGCACGACGCCGCGATCCTGGCAGGCGCAGGCGTGCCGACGGCGATGCTCTTCGTCCGCAGCCTGAACGGCGGCATCAGCCATTCGCCGCAGGAGGAGTCCTCGCCGGCGGACGTCGAGCTGGCCGTCGAGGTCCTGGCCGGGGCTCTCGAGAGGCTGACCTAGGCATCGCCTCTCGGCCGCCCTATAGTCGCGAACGGCACCCCCGGGACAGGAGAGAGGAGAACATGAAGAAACGGAAGTTCGTTCTGGCCCTGCCGCTCGCGCTTGCCGCGTTGATCCTCGCGCTCGGCGTCTCGACCGGATCGGCGAGGACGCAGAAGCAGTCCGCGGCGTTCAAGGCCGCCTGGATCTACGTCGGCCCGCACAACGACAACGGCTGGTCGCAGGCACACGACAAGGGCCGTCTCTACGTGCAGAAGCAACTCGGCTCGAAGGTCATGACCACATACAAGGAGCTCGTGCCGGAAGGTCCCCAGACCACACAGGTCATCGAGAGCCTCATTCGAGACGGCAACAAGATCATCTTCGCCACATCCTTCGGTTTTCAGCCGGCGATGGTCGCCGCGGCGAAGAAGTACCCGGACGTGAAGTTCGAGATGGCAACGGGCACCGCGCAGTCCATGAACATGGCGGAGTACTTTGGGGCAGGAGAGGACGGCATCTACCTCTCCGGAATGGCAGCAGGTGCCGCCACGAAGAAGGGTGTGATCGGGTACGTCGTTCCGTTCCCGATTCCGGAAATCATCCGCCACGCCAACGCGTTCACACTTGGTGCCCAGGCAACGCATCCAGGCGCGAAAGTCAGGCTGATCTGGACGAATGCCTGGCTCGATCTCGGCAAGGAGAAGAAGGCGGCGCAGAGTCTCGTCGCCGCAGGTGCGGACGTTATCGGCCAGAACGTCGACAGCCCCACTGCCGGTCAGTACGCGGAATCCAAGGGTGTCCCGTGGGTCGGGTACGACTCCGACGCGCGCAAGTTCGCTCCGAAGCAGTGGCTGACCGCCGCGATCTACAACTGGGGCCCGTACTACCTACGGAAGACCAAGGCCGCGATCGACGGGACCTGGAAGACGAACTTCTACTACGGCAGCCTCAAGGACGGCATGATCGGCCTAGCTCCTTACGGGCCGAAGGTCACCGCCAAGACGAAGGCTGCGATTGCGAAGAAGAGGCAAGCTCTGATCAACGGCAAGTTCTACGAGTTCGCAGGTCCGCTCTACGACCAGAAGGGCAAGCTGCGCGTTCCGAAAGGCAAGCGCTTGACGGTCAAGGACCTCTACGCGATGAACTGGCTCGTCAAAGGCGTGATCGGCAGCGCCAAGGGCTGATTCTGTGGGCGGGGAAGTCCAGGCTTCCCCGCCCGACCCTCCCACCATGCCGGCCGCCGTTGCCCTGCGGGGAATCACGAAGCGGTTCCCCGCGGTCGTTGCGAACGACCACGTCGACTTCGAGGCCGCAGAGGGCGAGGTGCACGCCCTGTTGGGTGAGAACGGCGCCGGCAAGACGACGCTGTCCAACATCCTCACGGGCCTCTACCGGCCGGACGAAGGCGAGATTCTTCTCGCCGGCAGGCCGGTCGACTTCCACTCGCCCCGCGACGCGATCGCAGCAGGGATCGCGATGGTGCACCAGCACTTCCGCCTCGTCTCGCCCTTCACTGTCGCCGAGAATGTGGTTCTCGGCGACCAACGGGATGTCGGCCGCTCGTTCTTCGTGCGTCCGCGCGCAATCGAAGCTCGAGTCGAGGAGCTGTCACGCCGGTATGGCCTCGCCGTCGACCCGCGCGCGCGCATCTGGCAGCTCTCGGTCGGTGAGCAGCAGCGCGTCGAGGTCCTGAAGGCGCTCTATCAGGACGCACGCATTCTCATCCTGGACGAGCCGACTGCCGTGCTGACCCCGCAGGAAGCAGACGTCCTCTTCGAGACGGTGCGTGCGATGGCGGCGGACGGACGCACTGTGATCTTCATCTCGCACAAGCTCCATGAAGTGAAGGCGGTCGCCGATCGAGTCACCGTCCTGCGCCGCGGGCGCTCGGTCGCCACGGTCCCTGCTTCGGAGGCGACGCCACGGTCGCTGGCCGCGTTGATGGTCGGGCGCGAGGTCGAAATCGGGCGGCGTCACCACGATCGCCCGCCCGTGGGTGACGCCGTGTTGGAGCTCGACGGCGTCTGGGCCGACGGCGACCGCGGGGTGCCGGCCGTCAAGGATGTGTCGCTCTGCGTCCGCAGCGGCGAGATCGTCGCGGTCGCAGGTGTGGCGGGGAACGGTCAGCGCGAGCTTGCCGAGACGATCGTCGGTATGCGGGCTGCGACGAAGGGAACGGTCGAGATCAACGGGCGTCCGGTGCGTAGCGGCGATCCGCGCAGCGCGATCTCGGCTCGCGTCGCCTACGTCCCCGAAGACCGTCTGGGCACCGGTGTCGCGCCGGGTTTGAGCATCGCGTCGAACGTCGTGCTCAAGTCGTACCGCCGGTCGCCGGTCTCACGCGGGCCCTTCTTGCGTTTCGCGCGCATTCGCGACCTTGCCGACCGCGCGATCGACAAGTACGACGTTCGCACTTCCGGGTGTCAGGTGCCGGCCTGGCAGCTCTCCGGCGGGAACGTGCAGAAGGTCGTGCTCGCGCGTGAGTTTTCCGGCGAGCCGGCCGTTCTCATCGCTGCCTCGCCCACGCGGGGCCTCGATGTCTCCAGCATCGAAACCGTTCACTCCTACCTACGTGAGGCGGCAGCAACGGGAGTGGGCGTGTTGCTCCTCAGCGAAGACCTGGACGAGATTCTTGCCCTCGCCGACCGTATCGCCGTGATGTACGAGGGCAGTATTGCGGGCGAGCGCGAGGCGGAGTCGGCCACCGTCGAAGAGCTCGGCCTGCTCATGGCGGGCGGGCAGGAGCAGGACTGATGCGGATCGAGCGTCGCCTACGGCAGCCGTGGTGGCTCGCGGTCGTCGTCCCGATCGCCTCGCTCGCGGTCGCGTTCTTGTTGTCCGCCGCCGTGTTGCTGCTGACGGGCCATCCTCCGATTCACTCCTTCCACCGCCTGTTCGACGCGGCATTCATCGCGCACGGGGCGCTCGGCGACACAGTCGTCTCGGCGACTCCGCTCGCGTTCACGGGCTTGGCCGCCGCGGCCGCCTTCCGCATGAACCTCTTCAACATCGGCGGTGAGGGCCAGCTCTATGCCGGTGCGATCACGGGCGCCACCGTCGCGCTGCTGATGGCCGGTGCGCCGTCGCCGCTCGTGATCGCCGGGATGATCGCTGCCGGCGCCGTCGGGGGAGCAATCCTGGCGGCGATTCCGGCCGTCCTGCGGGCGTTCTTCTCGACGAACGAGATCATCACGTCGCTGATGCTCAACTACGTCGTCGCCCTCGTCCTCGAGTATCTGATCTTCGACAGCCACTCCTACCTCCGCGACACGAGCGGGTTCGAAGCCAGGGTCTTCCCACAGGGAAAGATGCTGGGCGACCAGGCCACGTGGTCGAGCTGGAGGGTTCACAGCGTGGTTTTGCCACTCGGCTTCCTCCTGGCGATCGGAGTTGCCGTGGTCGTCTGGGTGCTGTACGCGCGAACGCGTTTCGGCTTCGAGGTGCAGGTGATTGCGGACTCCCCTCGTGCGGGCCGCTATGCAGGAATGCGGACGCGCCGGAAGATCCTCGCCGTCATGTGCCTCTCCGGTGCGATCGCGGGGATCGGGGGCGCCAGCCAGGACGGCGACTTTCGCCATCAACTCGATCCGCGCGGGCTACGTCAGGCCAACTATGGGTACACAGGCATCGTCGTCGCAGCACTTGCACGCTACAACCCGTTGGCGGTCGTGCCCGTCGCATTGCTGCTCGGCGGATTGCAAAACGCGGGCTTCGCGCTGCAAGGCGCTGATTTCCCGAACGGTCTCGTGGGCGTAATGCAAGGCCTGATCCTCTTCTGCGTTCTCGGCGGCGAGCTGTTCGTCCGCTACCGCGTGCGCTTCGAACGTGGACCGCGCGTCGCCAAGTCGCCGGCACCGGAACCTGCGCCGTGAACAACAGTCTCGTCGTCGTCGTGCTGGCCTCGGGCGTTCTCTACGGGACGCCGCTCCTGTACGCAGCGCTCGGCGAACTGCTCGCCGAACGCTCCGGCGTGCTCAACCTCGGCGTCGAGGGAATGATGCTCGTCGGCGCCGTCATGGGCTTCTGGGCGGTGCAGCGGCTGCACGGTGCGTCGGCGCTCGTGCTCGCCGCGGGGATCGGGGTGGCAGCGTTGGCCGGCGCCGCGATGGCGGCGATCCACGCATTCCTCGTCGTGACCTTGCGTGCGAACCAGATCGTCTCCGGTCTTGCGTTGACGATCTTCGCCGGTGCCGCGGGGCTCTCGTCGTACCTCGGCAACGATCTGAACCTCACCGGCTCCCCTGCAAAACACCAGTTCCAAGAGGTCTTTCCCAAGTCGTTCCAGGACCTGCCTGTGATCGGTCCGATGGTCTTCGGGCAGTCGGTCCTGGTGTACGCGTCGTGGGTCTGCGTCATCCTCGTGGCGCTCTACCTCACGCGGACACGCACCGGTCTCAACGTGCGCGCGGTCGGCGAGTCTCCCGCTGCGGCCGACGCGATGGGGGTCAACGTCGCCGCTTACCGCTACGCGCACACGCTCGCCGGCGGAGCTTTCGCAGGCATTGGCGGCGCAGCGTTCAGCCTCTCGATCACACCGCAGTGGGCTGACGGCCTGACGGGCGGCGCCGGTTGGATCGCGATCGCGCTCGTCATCTTCGCCTTCTGGCGGCCGACGCTCTGCCTGCTCGGCGCCTACTTCTTCGGTGCGTTCACCGCGCTGCCGTTTGCGCTCCAAGGTCACGGTGTGACCGTTGCACCGGAGCTCTTCCAGACGTTGCCCTACGTCGCGACGATCTTGGCGCTCGTGCTCGTCTCCTCGCGGGCGGCGCGATTGCGGTTCGGCGCACCGGCGGCGCTCGGCTTACCGTACGTCCGCGAAGAGCGCTAGAAGCCGTCCCAATCGTTCGCGGCGTGTCGACCAGTGGCTCGAACGCCTCCGGCCGGTAGAGCATCAGACTTCGCGGAACGTGATCGCCTGCGCGCCTTCCCAGAGGGTGCGGCGGCCGAGCTCCTTGAGCTGCTCCTGCCCCTCGACGAGCGTCGCAAAGTGGTTCGCCCACAGGTGTCCCGCCTTCGATGCGAAGGAGCAATACCCGTAAGGAAAGAGCAACTCGGTTTCGCTTTGGCCGCCCGGGTAGAGGGCGAGCTCGCCGGGGTGCGGGTACGAGGTGGCGTTCTCCGGCCCGATCCCGAGCTCGCGGTCGCCCCAGGGAATCCAGTTCGACTCGCCGCTCCAGCGGCAGTGGATGATGCGGTCGTCGAAGGGGAGGATGCCTCTGAAGGCAGCCACAGTCTGCGGCGCGAGCTCCTCCTCAAAGCGTGCGAGGAAGCGGAGGTCGCCGGTCGTGATCTCGAGCATCAATGCCCCTGCCAGTGATGCTGCCGAGTCTCTCGGTCGCGAGCACCAAGCCAGAGGCCGCACTCAACCGCAGCAAGGCTGGATAGCCTTGCTAAGGGCGAGGGTGGACTCTGGCGCCGCGTGATCGCGGGCGAGAGGCCGGCGAGTATTGCTGGTAGGGGCATTAGGGGATTCTGGCTCCTTGCGCGATCCAGCGCCCGAGGAGGTCGCGCTCGGCCCTGGTCATCCCGGTGACGTTCCCGAGCGGCATCGCCTGAGTCTGCACGGCCTGCTGCTCGATTGCGGACGCCTGCGCCTTGATCTCCTGCGGCGTGTCGAGCTTGATCCCGCGCGGCGCGGTGCTCACCTTCGTCGGCTGCTGGGAGTGGCACGCGGTGCAGCGCTGGTCGACGATGCGCGCGACCTGTGCAAACCCAATCGTCGTTCCCGCCGCGGACTCGCTGTGGGGGCGGATCAGGATCGCGAGCACCGCGATCGCGATTGCCGCGGTGACCGGAATCGCCCACACCGTTCGTCCCAGATGGCGCAGGTTGAAGAAGTGGCGGACCCAGGCGCCGATGACGAGCAGCACGACGAGGATCAGCCAGGAGTAGCTATGTCCGTAGGTGAACGGGAAGTGGTTCGAGAGCATCGTGAAGACGACGGGCAGTGTCAGATAGTTGTTGTGCACGGACCGCAGCTTCCCGCGGGCGTTGGCCGCGGGGTCCGGATCGCGCCCGGCCTGCTTCGCGCGTACGAGCTCCCAGTGCGCCGGGATGATCACGAAGAAGACGTTGCCGACCATCATCGTTCCGAGCATCGCGCCGATCTGCAAGTACATCGCGCGCGCGCTGAAGAGGTGGCCGATGCCCCAGGCAGCGAGCGTGATCAATCCAAGGAGGACCGCTGCGAGAACGAAAGGCTTCGACGCGAGCAGGCGGCAGAGAACGTCGTACACGAGCCAGGCTGCCGCCAACAGGCCGATGCTGATCGCGACCGCCTCACCGGTCGAGAGGTCCGCAACGCTCTTGTCGATCAAGTACGTGTCGGCGTTGAGGTAGTAGAGGACGATCATGAGCGCGAAGCCGCTCAGCCACGTCGTGTACGCCTCCCACTTGAACCAGTGCAGCGTCTCCGGGAGCACGCGCGGCGCGACGAGGTACTTCTTGATGTTGTAGAAGCCGCCGCCGTGGATCTCCCACGTCTCGCCGCCGATGCCGGCCTCCCGTTCGCCCTCGTCCTGCGGGGGTCGGAGGTGGTTGTCGAGCGCGATGAAGTAGAACGACGAGCCGATCCAGACGATTCCGGCAATGACGTGCAGCCAGCGCGTGAGCAGGTTCAGCCAGTCGGTGACGTATGGGTCTAGAGCTAGGAGCGACGCCATCGGTCCTCCGCGATCGCCACCAATTCTTCGACGGCCGTGTCGAGCTCCTCCTCGCGCGAGCGCTCGAGCCGCTCGCGCAGGATCGGGACGATCTCGCTCTTCGGGCGGCGGTTTACGAACACGACGAAACGAAAGCCGAACCGTTCCTCGTACTCGATGTTGAGTCGCTCGAGCTCCGCGAGCGTTTCGGGAGTGTCGTCGCTTCCCTGCTCTGCCGCCGAGCGTGCCGACAAACGCCGAGCTCCGATCGCAGGATGTGCGTTGAGCGCTTCGAGCTTCTCTTCTTCACTCAACTCGCCGACGACAGCTTGGGCGGATCCGAGCGGGTCTTCGAGCGCGGCGAGTTTCTCGACGAGTCGCGTGCGCCCTTCGAACAGCTCCGCGAGCTCGTCGGTTGTCAGCTGCCGCGGTAGGTCGTGCACCCGTAGGAGGAGACGAGCAGCGGGATGTGGTAGTGGCCGTCTTCGAGCTCGACCTCGACGCCGATTCCCTTGAAGAACGGCGAGGGAGGGCGGAACAGCAAGCGGTAGACGCCGGGCTCGAGATCCGTGGCCAGGGGGGCGATGCGGCCATCGGTGTCGGTATCGCTCGCGGTGACGAGGTCGTCGCGCCACAGCTCGACGCGCACGCCGGTCGCCGGCAGGCCGCGCTCGAGGTCGAGAACATGGGTGGAGAGGGAGATGCTCATGTTGCGAATCTTTCCGCCTGGACGCGATGTTCCTTCGCGATCTCCTGTTCGTCACCTCGAACTAGGTGGCCATCGTGAACGATCTCCTCACCTGAGACGTACAGACGGTCGACTCGGTGCGGGCCGGAAAAGACCAGCCCTGCAACCGGATCGGCGGCACCACCCAGCTCCAGGCCGTCCGTTCTCCAGACGGCGATGTCGGCGCGCTTTCCAGGTGAGAGCTCGCCGATGTCGTCGCGACCGAGTACAGCCGCACCGCCACGCGTCCCCAGCCGCAGGGCCTCGCGGGCACTCATTGCCTTCGGCCCGCCCCGAGCGCGCGCGACGAGCATGGCCTGCTTGACCTCCAGGAAGAGATCGCTGCGCTCGTTCGAGGCCGACCCGTCGACACCAAGTCCGACCCGTACGTCCGCGTCGAGCAGATCGCGCACGCGCGCGATCCCCGCTCCGAGTCGCATGTTGGAGGTGGGGCAATGCGCGATGCCCACGCCCTGTGTACCGAAAGCCTTGACGTCGTCGTCCGAGAGGTGCACGCAGTGCGCGCACCACACATCGGGCGCGAGCCAGCCGACCTCCCTGAGGTACTCGACGGGCGTGCAGCCGTAGAGCTCGCGGCAGTAGTCCTCCTCTTCGACTGTCTCGGCCAGGTGCGTGTGCAGCCGCAGGCCAAGCCTGCGGGCGAGCTCCGCGGACTCCGTCATCAACTCCCGGGTGACCGAGAACGGCGAGCAGGGCGCAACTGCAATCTCGACCTGTGCACCGTCTGCAAGGCCCGCCGCCGCTTCCGTCGCAGCGAGCGCGTCGTCGCGCGTCTCCACGACCGCGTCCGGCGGCAGCCCGCCCTGCGACTCGCCGAGATCCATCGACCCTCGGGCTGCGACGATGCGCACTCCGAGCTCGCGCGCCGCGCGGATCTCCGCCTCGAGCAGCCCGGTCACGCCGGGTGGGAAGAGGTAGTGGTGGTCGAACACCGTCGTGCACCCTGAGAGAGCGAGCTCGGCGAGGCCGACGCGCGCTGCGGCGTACTCGGCTTCCTCGTCGATCGCAGACCAGATCGGGTACAGAGCCTCTAGCCAGCCGAAGAGGTTCTCGTCCTGCGCGCGGGCACGCGTCAGGTTCTGCCAGAGATGGTGGTGCGTGTTGACGAGCCCCGGAGTCACAACCGCGCCGCCGAGATCTTGCGCCTCGTCGGCTTCGGGCTTCGCGCCTGCGCCGGCGTCTTTCACCAGGCCGTCGTCAACGAGGATCCAGCCGCTTTCGTGCTCGGTGCCTGCGTCGTTCATCGTCACGACGTGGGCGTTGAAGAGCAACGTGCTCAAAGCTTCAGCGGCACGATCTGGAAGCGGTCGACGTCGACGAGGCCGCGGTCGGTGATCTTCAGGCTCGGGATCACCGACAAGCCCAGGAACGACAGCGTCAGGAAAGGCGTCGCACCCGACCAGCCGACCTCGCGCGCGGCGTCGTTGCACGCCAGGCTCTTCTCGATCACCTTTGCGAGCGGTGCGTCGGCAAGCAGTCCGGCGACGGGAAGCGGCAGCTCGGCCTTCACCTCGCCGCCGTCCACGACGACGATGCCGCCGCCGAGCTCGCCGAGCCGCTCAACCGCACGCGTCATGTCGTCGTCGTCCATGCCCACGACGACGATGTTGTGCGCGTCGTGCGCAACCGTCGACGCGAGCGCGCCGCGCTGCAGCCCCGAACCGCGGACGAACCCATGCCCGATGCGGCCCGTGCCGAGATGGCGCTCGATCACCGCGATCTTGGCGAGGTCATTGCCGGCGTCGGCGACGGCGAAGCCCCCCACCGTCGTCGGCTCGACTTCGACCGACTCGGTCACGACCTGGTCGGGCACGAGCCCGATCGCGCGCGCCTTGCCGGTGTCCCACGGGATCTGGAAGTCCGCTGCGCTCACCGGCTTGTTGCGCACGGAGTGCTTGACCCATTCCGGGACGTCCGGCTCGGGGATCTCTTCGACCGGCCGTCCGGCCTTCAACGTCAATTCGGGCTCGAACCGCTCCAGGTCAGGCAGGAGCAGCAGGTCGGCCTGGTAGCCCGGCGCGATCGCGCCCAGGTGCCACAGCCGGTGCCACGTCGCAGGATTGATCGTCGCGAGCACGACCGCATCCTCGGGCGCGATGCCCGCCGCGACCGCCTCGCGCACCATCCCGTTGATGTGGCCGTTCTCTGCGATGTCCTCCGGGTCCCGGTCGTCGGTGCAGAACGCGATGCGATTCGTGCCGAACTCCTTCACCAGAGGCAGCAGCGCCTGCAGGGACCGCGCCATCGACGCCTCGCGGATCAGGAGCCACATGCCCCTGCGCAGGCGTTCGCGTCCCTCCTCCAGCGTCAGCGCCTCGTGATCCGAGCGGATGCCCGCCGCCACGTAGGCGTTGAGCGCCTTGCCGAGCAGCCCGGGGGCGTGGCCGTCGACCTGTACGCCGTTCGCCAGTCGGAGCTTGTCCAGCTCGCCTGCGTCGCCCTTGATGACGCCTGGAAAATTCATCATCTCGGCGAGCCCGAGGACGCGCCGTCGCCGGAGCAGGCTCTCGAGGTCGCCGCTCAGCAGCGGGCGCCGTGGCGACTCGAACTCCGAGGCGGGAATGGTTGACGACGCCATGAAGTAGAAGTCGAGCGGCAGTCCTTCGCACGCGTCGAGCAGCCAGTGCACGCCGTCGGTGCCGAGGACATTCGCAAGCTCGTGCGGGTCGAGGACGACTGCAGTCGTGCCGAGAGGAAGTACGAGACGAGCGAATTCGTCCGGTAGCAACTTCGTCGACTCGAGGTGCATGTGTGCGTCGAGGAAGCCGGGGACGACATAACGCCCCGACGCGTCGACGACCTCGCTGCCCTCGTACTCGCCCAGTCCGGCGATCCAGCCGTCCGCGATCGCGATGTCGGCGTCGAGCCACTCACGCGTGAACACGGAGAGGACACGGCCGCCGCGCACCACTACGTCGGCGGGCTCGTCGCCGCGGGCCACGGCAAGGCGTCGGGAGAGATCGCTGGACACGGCGAGGCGATTCTCCCATGCGGGCGAAGTACGCTTGGCCTCCGTGGACGTGCTGACGCCCCGCACCCTTGAAGAGGCGTTGCGCCTGAAGGCGGAGCGTCCCGACGCCGTGCCCATCCAGGGCGGGACGGACCTGATGGTCGACCTGAACTTCGACCGGGCCAGGCCTGTCGCTCTCCTGAATCTCAATGAGGTGGCGGAGTTGCGCGGTTGGTCGCGGGAGAACGGGAGGGTGTGGCTCGGGTCCGGCTTGACCTATGCGGAGGCAATGGAGCGGCCGCTCGCCGAGGCGCTGCCTGCTCTGGCGGAGGCGGCGCGAACCGTCGGCGGCCCGCAGATCCGGAACCGGGGGACGATCGGCGGCAATCTCGGGACGGCTTCGCCCGCGGGCGACG
>DAINSN010000005.1:6496-30419 GCA_036741295.1 Gaiellaceae bacterium | reverse complement strand
TGCGCTCCTACTGCTACCGCATGCTCGGCTCGCCGTTCGAGGCCGACGACGCAGTGCAGGAGACGTTCATCCGAGCCTGGCGCGGGTTCGAGAGCTTCGAGGGCCGGGCGGCGCTGCGGTCGTGGCTCTACCGCATCGCGACCAACGTCTCGCTCTCCTACGAGCCGGTGCGGACCGTCTAGGCTGACGCTGTGCACACGGGTGAGGAGATAGTCCTCGCGCTCGTCGCCGTAGCGACGATCTTGCTCGTCCTCGGCCTCTTCGTCTGGGCAGCGGTCAAGGACGGGCAGGAGGACAAGGCGGTGCAGAAGCGCCTCCGGATTCGCCGCCGCACGAGGCTCGGCCGCTAGCCGCGGTTGACACCGCTGCGCCCTCCACCTAAAAGGAGCGGGGAGCCGCAATTCGATCGAGGGGGTCGAAGTGGAGCCGGGGGAAGGAACCAAGCCCGCAGAGCGGGTTGACGATGAACGGGATTACGTGGAGTTCTGGCCTGCTGGAGTTGCCACCAGCGGCTGGTTTCTGTGCGCCGCCTGTGGCAACACGGTGATCGTCCGCCAGGTGCTGCCGCGCTGCATGCTCTGCGGCGAGCGCCTGTGGGAGCGGGCGCAGGTCAGAGGGACGTCGGCTTCGACAGCCGTCTGAGGCCGGGCACGCGCTCGCGGCGATCCAGGGCTTCGGCGCGTTAGCTCGAGCCGAAACCCTTCTTCGCCGCGGCGCGCTTGTCCTGCCGCTTCTCCTTCAGTGACTTCTGGGCTACTTTCTTGCCCAGCTTCTTGGGCTTCGAGGCGCCTTTCATCGTGACCTCCCGGTCGATCGTGATTCCGTTGTTGTAAAGACTACGTCGGCTGGCCCGGCTCGGCGAGCCTCAGGGGTGAGAAAGCTCTCGGGCGTTTGTAGGCCTGGTTAGTCGCCGCGGAATCGCAGCGCGCCGAGCTCGAGGAGCTCGCGCGTGACGTCGAGCGCTTCCTCGTTGAGCGTCCGCGCCTCTTCAGCCGACAAACCGAGCCGGTCGGCGGTCGTATCGATCACCTCGCCGAGCCGCATGCGGCTATCGATCGAGGCGACGAACTCCTGCGCATCCGCCGAGGCGTCGACTGCGTGCTTCGTCCCTTCTGTCAGCTCGACGCTGCCTTCGACGTCGACGGCACGCCCGCCCGCGGGCTCGAGCTCGCGTATGAATCGCAGGCTCGAGGCGACGCCGATGCGGGCTTCCAGCAAGTTTCTGTCGCCGCCGAGCTTGGCAAGCCTCGCACGCGCTTCGAAGGCGCGCAGGATCTGATCGCCCGCGTCGTCCAGATCATCCTCGTCGAGCTCATCCACTCGCGCGGTGTGCTCGCCACCCCGGCTCGTCTTGTGCAGGACCACGGCGCCCTCGCTCACGAGTTGCACGCCCAGCGAGTCGAAGTACTGCGTCCATTCGTCGAGCGCCTCGCCGAGTGCTTCCCCCACCAGGTGGGAGTTCCATTCCGCGGCATGCGTGAGTGGATCCGAGTTCAGCGTGGAGAGGATCCAGCTGTCGCAACCGGTCGCCTCGGCCCACGCGATCACCCGCTCGTCGGGAGCCTCCTCGTCGAGGGCCAACCAGCTCACGAGCATCGCCGCGTAACCGCCCTCCGCCAGATGCTCGGCCGCGGCTGCGATCACGCGCTCCGATACTTCGTCTTCGGAGAACTCGCTGTCGCGGTAGACCCAGCGACGCTCGGGGGACACGACATACGGCGCGTTGCACGTGATCAGGTCGAACGTCTCGCCCTCCACGGGCTCGAAGAGGCTGCCCTGGCGGCACTCGATGTTGTGGAGCCCGTTCAGCGCCGCGTTGAGCTCCGTGTACGCGATCGCGCGTGGGTTGACGTCGGTCGCGGTGACCTGCCGCGCATGTTGAGCAGCGAGCAGGGCATGGATCCCACTTCCGGTGCCGACGTCGAGCACCCGGTCGACACGTGGACGAGGCGTCAGGGAATCGAGGACGCGAGCCGTGGGGGTGTAGGTCGCGACGTAGTCCGCCGGGTCGTCCGCGTCTCGTGAGAACCCGTCCGAGGCGAGGAGCACCTTGCCGATCGGCAGGATCCTGGCACGCGGGACGACTCGGTCGCCGACCTCCGCCAGTCCCGTCGCGTCGAGCGCATCGATGCCGTCTCGGCCGATCGCGGCCTCGGCGTCCTGCGCCGAAACCGGCACCTGGAGGAAGAGGAGGCGCAGCAGCGTCCCGAGTGGCGTGTTGGGCAGGCGGCGCTCGTCGGCGGGCGTGTCGCCGCGCTCGCTCGAGTACGCATCTTCGCCGAGCAACCGGTGGACGGCGTCTTCGGAATAGCCAACGCGGCGTAGCGTCGTTCCGAGCCGTTCAGCCGCGACGGTGTCTGCCACGAGATCTCTGTTCATCACCAAAGCGGGATCATCATGCCCGAATCGAACGGACCGCACGCGCACTTTCGAGGTTGATTGACTAGCGGGGTGACGCTCGACGATCTTCTCTCCCGCGAGCTCGACCGGTTCGAACGTGAGCACCCACGTTCGCGTGAGCTCACGACACGGGCCGAGCGTTCGCTGCTCGCCGGAGTGCCGATGCCGTGGATGATCCGCTGGGCGGGAGGCTTCCCGGTGTTCGCCGTGGAGGCGCACGGCGCTCGCTTTCGCGACGTTGACGGCCACGAGTATGTGGACTTCTGTCTGGGCGACACGGCGGCGATGACCGGGCACTCGCCGGCGCCGACCGCGCGGGCGGTGGCGCAGCAAGCAGCGCGAGGCATCACGCTCATGCTCCCGAGTGAGGACGCGCTCTGGGTCGGCGAAGAGCTTGGTCGCCGTTTCGGGCTGCCCCGCTGGCAGTTTGCGCTCACCGCGACCGACGCCAATCGGTTCGCGATCAGGCTCGCGCGCGAGCTCACGGGCCGACCCAAGATTCTCGTCTTCAACTGGTGCTACCACGGGACCGTCGACGAAACGTTCGCAATGCTCGACGGTGCGTCGGTGGTCTCCCGTGAAGGGAACGTCGGGCCTCCGGTCGCGCTCGAGGAGACGACGCGGGTGGTCGAGTGGAACGACGTCGAGGCGCTCGAGCGCGAGCTTGCTCTCGGCGATGTCGCGTGCGTCCTGGCGGAGCCTGCTTTGACCAACATCGGAATCGTCCATCCCGACCCCGGTTTCCACGACGCTCTCCGAGAGGCGACCCGCAAGACGGGGACGCTGCTGATCATCGACGAGACGCACACGCTCTGCGCCGGGCCCGGCGGTTACACGGCCGCGCACGGGCTCGACCCGGACCTGTTGACCGTCGGTAAGGCGATCGCCGCCGGTATCCCGGCCGCCGCGTACGGGTTCTCGCGCGAGGTCGCAGAGCAGCTCGAGGCGTTGCTACCGCGCGACGAGCGGGCGGACGTCGGCGGTATCGGTGGGACGGTTGCGGCGAACGTCCTGTCGCTTGCTGCGATGCGCGCCACGCTCGACGAGGTGCTGACCGACGAGGCGTTCGCGCACATGATTGCGCTCGGCGAGCGGTTCGAAGCGGGAGTCGCCGGTGCGATCGAGCGGCACGGCCTGCCGTGGCACGTCACGCGTCTCGGTTGCCGCGTCGAGTATCTCTTCCGCCCCGAGCGGCCACGGAACGGCAGCGAGGCCGCTGCGGGAGGCAATGCGGAGCTCGACCGACTGATCCACCTCTATGCCCTCAACCGCGGCATCCTCTTGACGCCGTTCCACAACATGGCGCTCATGTCGCCTGCGACAACCGAAGCCGATGTGGATCTCCACTCGTCTGTCTTCGAGGCGGCAGCTCAGGAGATTGCTGCTCGCTGAACGTGGCGTGAAAGAAAGGTGAGAAGCAGGGTGGAGCGGCTCACAGCCGTCTCACACTGACCTCCTACCGTGGTCTGCGCACGTTCGATCGACAACAGACACGAAGGAGGAACGACTTGCGTTCACGTCTCACCAAGCTCGGCGCGAGCCGAAGATCTCGAAGGCCATCGCTGGATGTTCGCGCAGCCGCTCTAGCGACGTACCGGTGCCAGGCACGGGTACGCTCGTGTGTTGCAGGCGTGCCGGTTTCTGCAACTCCCCGCAAGGCGCGACTCTTCCGGAGGACGTACCGGTGCCAGGCACGGGTACGAGAATGTGACGAGGGCGTGCCGGCTCTAGCCGAGCGTTTCAAGCGCGTGAGCGAGCTCGCCAAGATCGGCGATGACGACGTCCGCTTCTTCGAGTTGCCCTCTCCGATAGCGGCCCGTTGTGACGCCGATGCACAGACAGCCCGCGGCATGCGCGCTCGAGACGTCGATCGGGGTGTCGCCGACGGCGACGGTGCGCTCGCCCGGCCAGTTATCGGCACGCTCACGGGCGAGGTCGAAGAGCTCGATCCGATTCTCTCGTTCGCAGCCGAACGCGCCTTGCCCGCGCGGGAAGAGCTCGGCCAGTCCGAGCCGTTCCATCCGCGCGTGCGCGACCGCGGGCGGGTTGCCGGTCAGCAGCGCGCGGTGCGCGACGGCGGCTGCCGCCTCGGCGGCATGCGGCCCGAGCTGCCAGTGGCTCGTGTCGGCACCCGCGAGAAGACGAACGTAGTGAGTGGAGAACGTCTCGCACCAGCGGGGAAGCCCGGCGTCGATCTCGGCCTCGGGAACGTTCACGGTACGAAGGGCGCGACGGATGTGTGCCGGAGCTGTGTCAGCCGGAACGTCGGGCCCCTCGGCGTAGATCCCGAACACGGCTTCGAGCGCCAGCCGGCTCGCCTCCACGTACACCTCGTCGTGCGTCAGCAGCAACGTCCCGTCGACGTCGAACAGCACGAGCCAGGTCAGGCCGCCACCACCGCGTCGACAGCCTCGCGCAACGTGCGGACGTACTTCTGCAATGCGTCCGCCCCTTCCTCCGCGACCTCGACGGGGCGCGAGCCGACAACGATGCCGTCGGCCAGCTCGGCTGCGGCGCGCGCCTGCTCTGGTGTCGAGATCCCGAAGCCCGCGTAGAGCGGCACGTTCGTGACGGCTCGCGCCCGTTCGACGAGGCCGGCGAGCGCGGGGGAGTCGTCGGCGCGCGCGCCCGTCGTTCCCGTGACGGTGACTAGGTACAGCCAGCCATCCGTGTGCTCCGCTGCGATGCGCACGCGCTCGTCGGTCGACGTCGGCGCGACGAGCTGGATGCGGCGGAGCTCGGGCTTTTCGCCTGCCGGAAGATCGGCGACGATCAGCGAGGTTGCACCGGCTGCGCCGGCAGCTTGAGCGAAGCGGTCCCAGCCGTACGCCTCGAGGAGGGCCGAGTAGGTCATCGGCACGAGCGGTGTCTCCGGCACGAGCTCGCGTGTGCGCGCGAGGCACTCGAGGCAGGCGCGCGTCCGCATGCCCTGCCCGAGCGCGCGCTCCGCCGCGCGGCGGATCACCGGTCCGTCTGCGAGCGGATCGGAGAACGGAAAACCGAGCTCGACCAGGTCGGCGCCGCCGGCGACCGCCGCCGCGGCGAGCTCGGGCGTTTCAGGGCCCGACATCAGGTAGATGACCAGCGTCTTCATCTGTTGTCTGTGAGGAGCGCGAACAATGTCGCGTCGACGCGGTCGTTGCCGTGGCGCAGGTATTTCCGCTTGATGCCTTCGCGCTCGAAGCCGAGGCGCTCGAGCACGCGCTCGGACGCTGTATTGCCGATCCGCACGTGTGCCTCGACGCGCCAGATGCCGTTCGCGGCCGCGTGCTCGGTCATCTGCTGCACCGACCGGGTCGCAACGCCTCGGCCCCGCGCGGAGACGAAGAGCCAGTAGCCGACTTCGACGATGTCACGCAACGGGTCGAAGTGGTGCAGCGACGCGCCGCCAAGCAGCTCGCTGTTACGGAGGTCCTCGATGACGTACGCGGCGAGGAGCCCCTGGGCCCTCATGCCGGGAAGCTGGTCGCGCAGCATGACACGCAGCGTGTCTGCGTCGACCGGCGGCAGGCTGGCCTCGCCGCCGACCGCAGGGTCGCGAAAGGCCGGCGCGATCGTGTCGACATCCGATTGCATGGGGCCGCGCACCAGCAATTCGTTGACGCGGAGCTCATCCGGGAACCGATACGCCGACATCTGCCCGGCTGCTCGGTCCGAGCGGCTCATCGCGCGAGCACCTCCGCGAGATCCTTGTCGCCACGGCCCGAGAGGCAGACGAGCACGAGCTCTTCGTCGAGCTCGCGGGCACGCGCAAGTGCGTGCGCGGGCTCGAGCGCCGGGATGATCCCCTCGAGGCGGGTGAGGTCGCGGAAGGCGTCGAGCGCCTCTTCGTCGGTGGCCCGCACGTATTGCGCCCGGCCCGAATCTCGGAGCCACGCGTGCTCGGGACCGACGCCTGGATAGTCGAGGCCGGCGGAGATCGAATGCGCGTCTGCGATCTGGCCGTCCTCGTCCGCCAGGACGGATGAGCGCGCGCCGTGCAGCACGGCGGGGTTTCCTGCGCCGAGCGACGCGGCCTCCGCCGCTTCGACACCGACGAGTCGGACGTCGGCATCGTCCAGGAAGCCGGCGAAGATGCCGATCGCGTTCGAGCCGCCGCCGACGCACGCGATGACGACCTCCGGCAACCGGCCTTCAGCCTCGCGGAACTGCTCGCGCGCCTCGCGGCCGATCACGGCCTGCAGCTCGCGCACGATCTCCGGGTATGGGGCAGGGCCGACGCACGAGCCGATCAGGTAGTGCGTCGTCTCGACATTCGTGATCCAGTCACGAATCGCCTCGCTCGTCGCCTCCTTGAGCGTGCGGGTGCCGAAGTCGACGGGCCGTACCTCGGCGCCGAGCAGGTTCATGCGCTCGACGTTGGGCCGCTGGCGCCGCATGTCCTCCTCGCCCATGTAGACGACGCACTCGAGACCGAAGCGAGCGCACACCGTTGCCGTTGCGACTCCATGCTGTCCCGCGCCGGTCTCCGCGACGATGCGGCGCTTGCCGAGACGGCGTGCGAGCACCGCTTGACCGAGGGCGTTGTTGAGCTTGTGCGCGCCGGTGTGCAGCAGATCCTCCCGCTTGAGATAGAGGCGTTTGCCCGGCGCAAATCGCTCGGCGCGGGTGAGCGGTGTCGGCCGGCCGGCGAAGTTGCGGCCGAGCTCGTCGAGCTCCGCCTCGAACGACTCGTCGGCCCGCGCGTTGCGCCAGCCCGCCTCCAGCTCGTCGAGCGCCGGAATGAGCGTCTCCGGGACGTAACGTCCGCCGTAGGTGCCGTACAGTCCGGGCGTCGACGTCACCGGGCTGCCTCGACGAACGCGCGCACCTTGTCGTGATCCTTGATCCCGGGTTTCGCTTCGAGCTTCGACGCAGCGTCGACGGCCCAGGGGCGGACGGCTCGGACCGCTTCGCGGACGTTGTCGGGCCCGAGCCGGCCGGCGAGCATCACGCGCCCTGTGGTCACTGCCGCTCGCTGGAAGTGCAGCGGGTCCTGCTCCTCCCAGGGGAGGTCGACGACATGCGCGACCGTTTTCCCTTTCCGCAAGAGCACGGCGTCCCGCCCGCGAACGCGGCCTTCCTCGCGGCCGTAGAGCTGGACGAGATCGGATCCCGCCTCCTCTGCCTCGCCGACGAAGACGGCAACGCTGAGGCGGTCGTCCGGAACGGACAACACCTCGCGCGCGCGGCGCGGGCTCTCCTCCGCGAGGATGAACCCGAGCATGTCGGCGCCCGCCTCGACCGCCGCGTCGACGTCCTCGCGACGTGTGAGCCCGCAGACCTTCACGAGTGGGCGCGAGACGATGTCGCGGAGCCGTGCCGCAGGATCCTCTGCGCGCATGAGCGCCGAACCGATGAGAATCGCATCGGCGCCCGCGAGCTCGGCGGCAGCGCCTTGAGCGCGCGAGTGCACGCCGCTCTCCGCCACGATCACTCCGTCGTGCGCGCTCATCTGGGCGATCAGCTCGAGCTGGGTGCCTCGGTCGATCTCGAATGTCGAGAGGTCGCGTGCGTTGACGCCGATCACCTCCGCGCCGAGGCCGACCGCGCGCTGCAGCTCTTCGGCATCGTGCGTCTCGACGAGCGTTTCGAGGCCGAGCTCGTGTGCGTACGTCATCAAGGCGGCAGCGCGCTGATCGTCGACATCGCGGAGCAGGATGAGGACCGCGTCTGCACCCGCGACCTTCGCCTTCAGCATGTCGAGCTCTTCGGTGAAGAAGCCCTTGGCGAGGAGGGGCGCCGCCGTCGCGGCGCGTGCGGCTCTGAGATCGCTGAGCGAGCCGCCAAAGCGCTCGTCGACGAGGATCGAGATCGCTGCGGCACCCGCGTTCGCGAACTGCGCGGCAAGTCGTGCGGGGTCGGCGTCGGGGCGCAAGTCCCCTGCGGACGGCGAGCGGCGTTTGACCTCGGCAATCGCAGCGAGGCCGGGGGCGGCGAGGGCATCGCGGAATCGGCCCATCAGGCAGCGACGCTTTCCCGCGAGAAGGCGATCAGCAGTTCGAGCCGCTCCCCCACGGCTCCGGAGTCGATCGTCCGGCGTGCGACCTCGAGGCCCTCGCGGAGGTCCGCGGCGTGACCGCCTGCCGCGATCGCCCCGGCTGCGTTGAGCAGGATCGCATCGCGGCGCCCGCCGTTCCTCCCGGCGAATACCTCCCGGATCGCCTTCGCGTTCTCGGCGGGACTACCGCCGCGCAGCTCGTCGATGCTGCAGCGCGGGATGCCGAGCTCGGCTTCAGGGTCCAGGCGGCGTTCGACCAGCTCGCCTTCCACCACCTCGGCAACGAGGTTCGGGCCGACCGGCGAGAGCTCGTCGATGCCGCCGCCGCCGTGCACGACGTACGCGCGGCGAGCGCCCAGCCGAGCAAGCACCTCCGCGATCGTTCGCACGAGCTCGGGAGAGTAGACGCCGACGACCTGGGCTCGGGCGCCTGCCGGATTCGTCAGTGGCCCGAGCAGGTTGAACACCGTTCTAGTCGCGAGCTCTTTGCGTACGGCCGCGGCGTGCCGCATGGCCGGATGGTGCGACGGAGCGAACAGAAAGCCGAAGCCGAGCTCGTCGATGGACTTTGCGATCCGCTGCGGCTCTTGCTCGAGGGTGAAGCCGAGCGCTTCGAGTACGTCGGCCGATCCGCACGCAGACGACACGGCGCGGTTGCCGTGCTTTGCCACGGCCGCGCCGGCGGCAGCGGCGACGAGCGCAGCGGCCGTGGAGATGTTGATCGTGTGCGCGCCGTCGCCGCCGGTGCCTGCCGTGTCGACGAGATCGCTGCGCTGCGGTCGAACGGCGAGGACGTGGTCGCGCATCGCCTCCGCGCAGCCCGTGATCTCATCGGGTGTCTCGCCTTTCGCACGCAGCGCGATCAGAAATCCTCCGATCTGCGCAGGCGTCGCTTCGCCGCGCATGATCTCGTCCATCACTGCGCGCGCTTCCGCGCGCGCCAACTGGGTGCCGTCGAGCAGTTTGGAGATGACTGCCTGGATCACGGGTTTAGGAAGTTTTGCGCGATTTCGCGCCCCAGTGGGGTGAGGACGGATTCGGGGTGGAATTGCACGCCGTGGACGTTCAGCGAGAGATGACGCACCGCCATGATCTCGCCGTCGTCCGAAGTGGCGCAGATCTCTAGTTCGCCCGCCACGGCGGTGGCCGCCAGAGAGTGGTAGCGCCCCACCTCGAGCTCCTCCGGAAGCCCGGCGAAGACGCCTCGCCCGTCGTGGCGCACGGTGCAGGACTTCCCGTGGACGAGCTCCCGCGCCGCCGCGACCGTGCCGCCGAAGGCCTCGACGATCGCCTGGTGCCCGAGGCAGACCCCGAGCGTCGGCGTGCTCGAGGCGAGGCGCCGCACGATCTCCAGCGTCGCGCCGGCGTCGGCGGGACGGCCCGGCCCGGGTGAGATCACAAGGTGCGAGGGCGCGAGTCGTTCCGCGGTCTCGCCGTCGATCGCGTCGTTGCGGTGCACACTGACCTCGGCGCCGAGCTCGCCGAAGAGATGCGCCAGGTTGTACGTGAACGAGTCGTAGTTGTCGATGAGCAGGATCAACGCTGCTCCGCCTCCGCCAGGTCGATCGCCGCTTCGACGGCCGCGAGCTTCCGCAGACACTCCTCGTGTTCGGCGGTCGGCTCGGAGTCGGCGACGATCCCCGCGCCCGCCTGCAGATGCGCGATGCCCTCCTCGAGGACGATCGTCCTGATCGCGATGCACGTGTCGAGCGTGCCTTCCTCCGGGAGCGCATAGCCGACGGCGCCCGCGTATGGGCCCCGGCGTCTGCCCTCGAGCTCCGAGATCAACTGCATCGCGCGCACCTTCGGCGCCCCCGACACCGTTCCCGCCGGGAAGCATGCGCGCAACAGGTCGAACGGCGAGATGCCGTCCTGCAGATCGCCCGCCACCTGCGAGACGAGGTGTGTTACGTGGGAATAGCGCTCTACCTCGAGGAACTTCTCGACCTTCACGGTGCCCGGCACGCAGACCCGCGAGAGATCGTTTCGGCCCAGGTCGACAAGCATGACGTGCTCAGCGCGGTCCTTCTCGGATGCGAGCAGCCGCTCTGCGTCACCCTCGCCTCGCTCGGTCGTCCCGGCGATCGGGTTGACGCCCGCGCGGCGCCCCTCGCACTTGACGAGTGTCTCGGGCGACGACCCGATCAATGCGAGGCCGTCCAGCTCGAGCAGGAACAGATACGGAGACGGGTTGACACGGCGCAACGCGCGGTACAGCTCGAGCGCCGAAGCCGACGTGGGTCGCTCCGCTCGTTGCGAGAGCACGATCTGGAACGCGTCGCCCGCGCGAATGTGGTCCTTGGCCGCGCGAACCGACGTCTCGTAGTCCGTCTGGTCCGGGGTGCGCCGCGCGGAGCCGCGTTTTCCGTTCGACGGCGGCAGACTTGGGACCGGCTGCGCAAGCAGCGCCGACACGGCGGCGGCATCGCCGCGAATCACTTCAGCAGTGCCGAGGACGTGGTCGAACCTGATCAACACCTCCGCGACGAGGAACCGGCTCTCAGGCAGCCCCGTACCGTCGTCGGGAAGGGGCACGGTCGGCTCGAGCCGTGCGGCGTAGTCGTAGGCGAGGTAGCCGACCACCGGTTCACCGCACGCCTCTGCCTCGGCGAGGTAGCAAAGGCGCGAGCCGCAGCCGACGAGCGAGTGGCGGCCGAGCCGTCCGCGTTCCACGGATTCGAGCAGGAAGGCCGCACGGCCTTCGCGGCGCAGCCGCACATAGGCGCCGAGCGGGGTGACGAGATCTGTGCTGATGTCGGGTGCGATGGTCATCTCGAAGTCTCCATGGAATGGACGGGTACGCAAAAAGACCTTCCGGTGGAAGGTCTGGTCGAGCGGAACGGGCTGTTCTGGCCTAGGTCAGCGCAGGCGCAGGCTCCCGCTCCGCTCGCAGCGCCAGGCCCAGATGCGAGTTGCGGGAATCATCGTCGTCTCAGGGTAGGGACCGCGTAGGCCTAGGTCAAGCGGCCGTAGTCGGCTGCGTAGGCCGGGGGCGGGCCGTCGACGCCTGAGTCCGCGACGGGATCCGCAGGCTCGATCCCGAGCGGGATCACCCCGGCCCAGACCGGGAGTTGCAGGTCGGCATCGTCGTCGGTCGGCGGGCCGCTGCGGATTTTCGCGGACGCCTCGTCCAGCGGCAGCGCGAGGATCGTCGTGCCTTTGATCTCCCCGTCGTTGGGCTGGCGCGCGTCGTCCCAGCGCCCGGGAACGACGTGCTCGACGACACGCTGCATGGCCCGGAGCTTCTCGTCAGGGTCGGTCACCTCGCGGGCGCGGCCGAGGACGACGACCGAGCGGTAGTTCATGGAGTGGTTGTAGACCGAGCGCGCAAGCACGAGCCCATCGAGGAGCGTCACCGTCACACAGATGTCGACGCCTTCCTTCGCCGCCCTGAGCATGCGGCTTCCCGGCGAGCCGTGAACGTACAGAGTGTCGCCGTCGCGGGCGTGAATCGTCGGGATCACGAACGGCCGGCCGTCGACGACGAAGCCGAGATGGCAGATCAACGCTTCGTCCAGAATCGGATCGATGATCTGGCGGTCGTAGGCGCCGCGCTCGGGGTGTCGCTTGACGGTCGTGTGCTGGCTCGGCACACCTGAACCCTATTGGTACGCTCGGACCATGGCACGCTCCGTGATCGTCTCTGCAGTTCGAACCCCGTTCGGCAAGCTCGGCGGGTCGCTTGTCCACAGAGAGGCGACAGAACTCGGAGCGATCGCCATTCGCGCCGCGCTCGACCGCGCCGCTGTCGAGAACGACGACGTGGAGTACGTGATCATGGGCCAAGTTCTCCAAGGGGGCGCCGGTCAGGCGCCTGCGCGGCAGGCTTCGATCGGCGCGGGACTGCCGATCGAGGTCGGGTCGGACACGATCAACAAGGTCTGCGCTTCCTCGATCCGCGCCGTCGAGATCGCGGATCAGATGATTCGGGCCGGCGATCACCAGGTCGTCGTAGCCGGCGGGATGGAATCGATGTCCAACGCGCCGTACATCCTCAAGAAGGCGCGTTTCGGCTACAAGCTCGGGGACGGGACACTGATCGACCTGATGACGCACGACGGGCTCACGTCCACGTTCGACAACAAGCACATGGTCGAACAGGCGTCATTCGTCTCGCGAGAGCTCGGTATCTCGCGCGAGGATCAGGACCGGTGGGCGCTCCGCTCGCACCAGCGGGCGGTGGGCGCGATCGACGACGGGAAGTTCAAAGACGAGATCGTTCCGATCGGCGAGTTCGCCGTCGACGAGGGCCCGCGCCGAGATACGTCCTACGAGAAGCTCGCCAGGCTGAAGCCGGTGTTCGATCCGGAAGGGACGACGACCGCCGGCAATGCGCCGGGCGTGAACGACGGGGCTGGTGCGCTCGTGGTGACGAGCGAAGAGTTCGCGCGCAAGCACGGGCTCGAGGTGCTCGCGACGATCATCTCGCAGGCATACGTGGCCGACGATTTCGCGTACCTGGCGCGCACGCCCGCGAAGGCCGGAGCGGCGGCGCTTGCAAAAGCCGGCAAGAAGATCGGCGATGTCGAGCGCGTCGAGCTCAACGAGGCCTTCGCGTCGGTGGTGCTCAACTCGGCCAAGATGCTCGACGTCGACCCAGAGAAGGTGAACGTGAACGGCGGGGCGGTCGCGCTCGGCCACCCGATCGGCGCCTCGGGCGCACGCATTCTCGGCACGATGATCTACGAGCTGCGGCGGAACGGCGGCGGCCTGGGCCTGGCGGCCATCTGTTCGGGCGGCGGCCAGGGAGACGCGCTGCTGCTCGAGGTGTAGGGAACGACGCCCGTATGACCCGACTGCCATGCCGCTGACGCTCGTCGTGCTGCTCGCCGGATTTGCGGTCGCTGTACTCGTCTACGTCCTCTCGGGTGGCCACGTGTTCTTTCTGCCGCTGATCCTGCTCCTGCCGTTCGGTCTCTTCATCGGACGCCGCCGTCGTTCCTAGCGGCGTAGGCTCGCAGACATGAAGTTCGAACACGTGCTCGTTGTGGGAGCAGGGCAGATGGGCGCCGGTATCGCCCAGGTCGTTGGGGCATCCGGGCGGCGCGTGTCGCTGCACGACGCGCAGCCGGGCGCGACCGATCGCGCGCTCGAAGCGATGCGCAAGAGCCTGGGAAAGCTCGAGGAGAAGGGCGGTGCCCCTGCGGAGGAGGTGCTGGCGCGCATCGAGGTCGTAGAAGGTCTCCTGCCTGCCGACCTGATGATCGAAGCCGTAGTCGAGGACGCCGAGGTGAAGGAGGAGATCTTCCGGCGGGCCGATGCCGAGCTGCCGCCGGAATCGGTGCTCGCCTCGAACACATCTTCCATCCCGATCGGCTCGCTCGCTGCTGCGACCCGACGTCCCGACAAGGTGATCGGGATGCACTTCTTCAACCCGGTGCCCGTCTTGAAGCTCGTCGAGATCATCCGAGGCCGCGATACCTCAGACGAGACTGCCGAAGCGATCACTGCGCTGGCGCGCGAACTGGGTAAGACGCCCGCGCTGGCGAACGACTTTCCGGGCTTCGTCTCTAATCGCATCCTGATGCCGTTCATCAACGAGGCGGTCTGGGCACTGCACGACGGCGTCGCCGAAGCGGAGTCGATCGACACGATCGCGAAGCTCGGGTTCGCCCACCCACTGGGGCCGCTGGCGCTCGCCGATCTGATCGGCCTCGACACCTGCGTCGCGATCATGGGGGTGCTGCAGGATGGCCTCGGGGACGACCGCTACGCGCCCTGCCCGCTGCTGCAGGAGCTCGTCGGGGCGGGAAAAGTCGGCCGTAAGAGCGGTTCAGGGTTCTACGAGTATTCGTAGAAACCAATAAAAAACGGGCATGTGCAGGGTTTTCGCCGGTAGAGCGGTCTCTCTTATCGAGGCTCAAGTCTGGCGAGCCGGTTGCCGAAACAAGGACTCAGGTTTCTGGGAAAGGGAGGCACCGCGCGTTGCGGATTCTGCTGGTCGACGACGATCCTGCGCTTCGCACTTTGCTGAAGACGACGTTCGAGGTTGCCGACGTCGCCGTTGTCGAAGCCGAAGATGCCGCCGCCGCCCGGCGGAAGATTCGCAGTGCCCGGCCGGACGTGATCGTGCTCGACATCAACATGCCTGGCACGACCGGGATCGAGCTCTGTGTCGAGCTGAAGGCTGCACCCGCGACTCGCGAGATCCCGATCGTGCTCTTGACCGGCTCGGACGGCGGCACCGACGGAGCCGCGAAGAAGGCCGGCGCCGATGCGCTCGTGCGCAAGCCGTTCAGCCCGCTCGAGTTGCTTGCCATCGCGGAGCGACTGGCGGGCGGCATGTTCGGCACTCCGTTCCGGGCCACGAAGAAGCGCACCCGGGGGCCCGACGAGGAACTGCTGCTCTACGCGCGAGATTTGAGGCACATGCTCGAGGTCGAGCGCGGCCAGCGCGAGCTCCTGCAGAGCGCGTATCTCCAAACGGTCTCGGCGCTCGCGAGCGCGCTGGAGTCGAAGGACACGGGCACGCGCGCGCATTCGCAACGCGTCCAGAGCTACGCGTCGGCGCTCGCCGACGCCGTCGGACAGGCAGCAGTGGTGCGCGACCAGAGCACGCCGTACGGGTTCCTCCTTCATGACGTCGGCAAGATCGGCATCCCGGATGGGATCCTGCAGAAGCCCGGTCCGCTGAGCCCGGCCGAGCGACGCAAGATGGAGACGCACACCGTTCTCGGTGAGGCGATGCTTTCGGGCGTCGTGTTCCTCAAGGGCGAGGGCCTCAAGATCGTCCGCTCGCACCACGAGCGCTGGGATGGGCGTGGATATCCCGACGGCCTCGCCCGCGAAGAGATCCCGCTCAGCGCGCGCATCTTCGCCGTCGCCGATGCGCTCGACGCCATGACGAGCCATCGGCCCTACCGTCGCGCCATGAGCTGGACCGCTGCACACGCAGAGATCCTCGCGCAGCGCAAACGGCAATTCGATCCTGACGTGGTTGACGCTTTCGTCGCCGTCGAGCCGGTGCTGCGCGAAATCCGCCGCGAGATCGCCGCCGCCTAGAGGCTCGCGAGCCGGGCGGCGGCTGCCCACAAAAGCGGCCACGTATCATCGCCTGCGAAGTGGATTTCGACCTCACGCAGGACCAGCGGGAGATTCAGGCGCTCGCGCGTGACTTTGCGCGGGCCGAGATCGATCCACATGCATCCCAATGGGACCGGGAGCATCACTTTCCGCGCGAGCTCTTCGGCAAACTTGCCGAGTTGGGCCTGATGGGTGCCTGCGTCCCGGAGGAATACGGCGGAGCAGGCGCGGACTTCCTCTCCTACATCCTCGTGCTCGAAGAGCTGTCGCGCGCGGATGCCGGCGTCGGCGTGACGGTTGCCGTGCACACGAGTGCTGCGACCCTTCCAATCCTGGCCTACGGCACCGATGAGCAGAAGTCACGATTCGTTCCGCCGCTTGCGCGTGGCGAGCAGCTCGGCGCGTTTGCGCTGACCGAGGCGGAGGCCGGTTCTGATGCTGGGGCCCTCCGCACGAAGGCCGAGTCCACCCGTGAGGGCTGGAAGATCACCGGCGCCAAACAGTGGATCACGAACGGCCGGCATGCCGGAACGTTCATCTTGTTCGCACGCACCGACCCCGAGACCGCCGGTCCCCGAGGGGTGAGCGCGTTCATCCTCGACGCGGAGCATGTGCGCGTGACCCGCGACGAGGAGAAGCTCGGGCTCAACTCCTCCGTGACGAACGACATCGTCATCGAGGGTGCACAGGTCGGTCGCGACCGCTTGCTCCACGAGGAGAACCGTGGCTTCCGCGTCGCGATGGGCACGCTGGACGGCGGGCGCATCGGCATTGCCGCGCAGGCGCTCGGAATCGCTCAGGCCGGGTACGAGGTCGCGCGCGAGTACGCGGCCGAGCGGCGCGCGTTCGGCCATCGCATTGCCGACTTCCAGGCGATCCAGCACAAGCTCGCGGACATGTCGATGGAGATCGACGCTGCGCGCCTGCTCGTGTACCGGGCGGCCTGGCTGAAGCAGCAGGGCCGGCGGCACACCGAGGAAGGAGCAAAGGCCAAACTGTTCGCGTCGGAGATGGCCAGGAGGCAGACCGCAGAAGCGATCCAGATCCTCGGCGGGTACGGCTACACCAAGGAGTTTCCGGTGGAGCGCTACTACCGCGACGCGAAGATCACCGAGATCTATGAAGGCACGAGCGAGATCCAGCGCCTCGTGATCGCCCGCAGCATCCTCGGCATGACGGACCGATCGCTGGTGGTGCGCTGACGGTGTCTTTGCTGTACACGCACGCGCACGTCCCCACCCGGGTGGGGGTTGTCACCCACCACCCACTGCGATCGACGATACCGGCGTCCGACGCACGCATGGGTGCCGAATTCGTACCAAGTTTCCGGAGGGTCGCTTGAGCTCCCGCCGCCGCGACGAGCCCGTTCGGCTCACCCGCATCTACACGAGGGGGGGTGATGCCGGCGAGACGTCGCTCGGCGACGGCTCGCGCGTTCCGAAACTCGACTGCCGCATCGGCGCGTTCGGCACGGTCGACGAATTGAACGCGACGCTCGGCGTCGTCCTGGCGGATCCAAACCTTCCGGATCGTCTGCGCGAACCGCTGAGTCGGATCCAGAACGATCTCTTCGACGTCGGCGCCGACCTCTCCGTTCCGTTCGGCATTACCGACCGGCTCCGCGTCGAACAAGCTGCAGTGGATCGTCTGGAACATCTTTGCGACGAGCTGAACGCGAACCTGCCGATGCTCAAGAGCTTCATCCTGCCCGGCGGGACCGAAGCGGCTGCCCGACTCCACGTCGCGCGGACGACGTGCCGGCGTGCAGAGCGCGACGCGCTGGTGGCGAACGAACAGAACGGCATCAACCCGCTCGTGCTCGCCTACCTCAACAGACTGTCGGACTTCCTGTTCATCGCGGCGCGGACTGCGAACGCAGACGCCGGCCGCGACGAACCGCTCTGGAAACCGGGCGGCTGAAGCGCGAGCACGCGCGAGGGAAAGCGGCGTGGCCTGGTTAGTGCCGCGTGTTGGCGGAAGTCTGGTGCGAGCGCGGCCGGAGCAGTTTGGCGGGCTTGGGCTTGGCCGGCTTCGCCAGGAGTCTCGTGATCACGCGGGTGAGGATCGAAGCCGGCGTCGCACGAGGCAGGGCGATGACAGCGCCGGCCTTCAGCGATGCGGTCATCTGCCTCGGGCCAGAGGTGAGGGCGACGATCTTCGTCGAGGGGAAGACGGCGTGCAGGTCACGGATAAGGGAGACGCCGAATGCGTCGACGTCGACCACGATCACGCGCACGTCGGTCCGCCGACTGGCAGCAGCGTCGAACGTCGGCTCGATCGCGGAGGAGGTGATGAGCCTCGGTTTCCGTGTCGGGAACTTGCCGCTGATGCTGCGAGCGGCAGGCCCGGCCAGCAGGACCTGGACCGGCGCGACATGCACGTTGCGTGCACCCACGAGCCGGATCGTGATCTTGCGCGCGATCGCCTCGCGGCCGGAGCGCGCAGTCCAGCGCATGGTGTAGACGCCGGTTCGGCGCACCTGGTGCGGGAGGCGGAGCTTCACGATCGAGCTGCCGGCCTTGAGCGAGAAGCGCCAGGTGTACAGCTTCACGTTGCGCGGGCTGAAGAGCTCCGCGGTCAAGCGGGCCGCCCGCGTCAAGGAGACGCGAGCCGCGATGCTCTTCTTCCGCACGGCCGGCTTGACCCTCGGCGCCGTGGTGACCTTCAACACGAGCCGAGTCGATCCGCTGCCCGGCGAGACGGTCACGTCGATGGTGGAGCCTGCCTCTACCAGGACGAGACCGGCCGGGCCGGTGATCGTGCCTGCCGGGCCGGCTCCGCCGGCTGTGGTAGTGCCGATCTTCAGGCCGAGTGGCGCGAGGAGGGCGGCTGCCTGGTCGGGCGTCTTGCCGATCAGTGACGGCACCGGGCGAAGCGGCGGCGTCAGGGAGCTCTCGTTTCCGGCGAGATCGGTCTCCTTCAGCCGGAAGATGCGCGGGTCGCCGGTCGACCATGCGCCAATATTTGCGGCCGTGTAATCGACGCCGAAGTGGCCCGCGTCGGTCGAGTCCGAGAACAGGGTGACGAAGTCGTAGGTGCCGCTGTTGTCCGAGCCCGGCGTCCAGCGGAGGATCAGACCCGTCGGGCCGAGGAACCCGCGCACGTTCTGCGGCGGGTTCGGCCCCTCGAGGTCACGCAGGAGCCCGAAGACGGAGAGGTGCATCGTCATGACGTGGAAGCCGGCGCCGTCGCTGTAGAAGCCGTCCTCCCAACCGGTGGGCAGGGTGCCCGCGGACGGAACGCGCGAGAGGACGCGCCAGCGACCGTTCTCGAAGGTTGCGGGAACGAGACCCTTCTCGGTCGAGCGCATCAGGATGGTGATCGCCCGGCTGAACTGATGGACCTCGGTGCCTGCGAGCGCCCAACGCGCGGTGACGTCGAGCGTCTCGGGGCCTGCGCCGAAGCCGTTCGTCAGTCCGGTGGGTGCCGCCATCGGCGTGATGCGCAGAACGATCCAGTCTCCACTCGACGAGGACCAGTCACCCGCCGGCATCGTCGCGGAGGCCCAGCCGTCCGCCGACTCCACCGTTGTCGCCGAGCCGGCCGCCGTGTTCTTGTCGACCGGAGGCGCGATCGAGCTCGACGCGGTCCACACAGTGAAGTGGACGCGGAAGGGCGCCTTCTTCCCAGACGAATCCTGCAACTCGCCGGCGAGGGTGTGCGGGCCAGGACCGAGCGTGCCGGTGCCGTAGTCGATGTTTGTGCCATTGACGACCGGCGCAACGGTCGCGTTGCCGTCGAGCGTCACGCCGACGGGCGTTGCAGCCTCGCTCGTGACGAGGCCGATGGCGCTTGCCGAGGGCACCGTCGTGCCTTCACCGGGCGTCGACGAGACGAGGCGCGGGGCGGTGTTGTCGATGCGGATCGCGGCGACGACGTCGGCGGATGTGTTGCCGAGGTTGTCGGAGACGATTGCACGAAGGTCATAGACCCCGTCCTGAAGCTGAGAGGAGTCGAACGTCGCGCTCCACGGTGAGCTGGTGTCCGTCCCGAGCGACGACCAGGAAGCGCCGCCGGCCGGCGTGGCCGCGAACGCGACCTGCGTTGCGCCCGAGCCGCTGACCGTGGCGTTGAGAGTGACGGAACCGGAGATCGTGGCGCCCGGATTGGTGAGGACCACGGTCGGAGCACTCACGTCCACGGTGATCGTGCGCATCGGACCGGTGAAGGTGTTGCCCGCGCGGTCGGTGATGACCGGCTGGAGGTCGTAGCTGCCCGACGAGACGGTCGTCGCATTCCAGCTCGCACTGAACGGTGCGCTGGTCGCGGTCGCGATCGTCGTCCATGAGCCGCCGCCGGTCGGGCGGAGCTCGTAGCGCACCGAGGCGATGCCTGATCCGCTGTCGGAGTAAGAACCGCTGAGGGCAACGCTCGTGCCGCCGACGGTCGCGCCGTTCGCCGGTGTCGTCAGCGATCCGGCAGGCGCCGAGTTGTCGACGCGGACGTTGGCCCGGATCGGGCTCGTACCCGTGTGGCCCGTCTGGTCGGTGGCGATCACCCGGAAGTCGTAGAGACCGTCGGCGAGGGAAGTGGTGTCGAGCGACGTGTCCCACGGGGTCGTCGTGTCGCTTGCGATCGTGACCCACGAGCCGCCGCCTGCAGGGCGCCGCTCGAAGTCGACCTGGGTCGTATCCGGATCGGAGGAGGCCGAGAGCGAGATGATGCCGTTCACATTTTGGCCCGGATCCGCGAGCGTCGGTGTCGGGTCGACGTTGTCGACGGAGACGTTGCGCATCGGCGAGGTCGTCGTGTTGCCGGCCATGTCCTCAACGACGATCTGGATCGTCGCGGCGCCGTCGGAGCCGGTTGTCGTGTTCCAGTTGAGCGAGAACGGGGCGGTCGTGTCCGTCCCGAAAAGCGAGCCGCGCACGAAGAACGTGACCGAGGCGACCGGCGAAGTGGCGTCGGAGGCCGAGGCGGCGATCGCGATCGTCCCGGACACAAGCTGGCCCTCGGTGGGTGCGCCCACGAGTGAGACGTCCGGCGCCGTGTTGTCGACGACCTTGTCAGGCAGGTTCGTCGTCGTGACGTTATCCGCGTTGTCCGTGATCTGGATGCGCAGGTCGTAGTTGCCGTCGGACACCGGCGTCGTATCCCAGTCGGTCGTATACGGGCCGGGGCCGGTGGTGTCGGTGCCGATCGTCGTCCACATCGAGCCGCCGGCATCCGTGTACTCGAAGGCGACGGACTTGATGCCGGACCCGCTGCTGTCCGGATCAGCGCTCAGCGTGACCGTTCCGCGCAGGTAGTCGGCGGCCGAGCAGGACGGGCAGGCCGGCGGCGTTGCGTCGATCAGCACGTTGGTGCTCTTGATCGCCTCGATGTTGCCGGCGTTGTCCGCCGAGAAGTAGGCGACTGTGTGCGCGCCGTCGTTCGAGCCGTCGGCCGGAGCCGGGATGACGACGCTCGTGCCGACGGTGTAGGCCGGGTTGCCGTCGATGCTGTACTCGGTGACATTGACACCGGAGCCTCCGTCGTTGGCGGTGAGCGTGACGGTGACCGGGCTGGACTGCCAGCCGCTCGGAGCGTTGTCGGTCGTGGCGGGCTTCGTGTTGTCCGCGAGGCTCGTGACTGCCGTAGAGGTCGTCGTGTTGCCGGCCGCATCCGTGGCCACGACGTGCAGGCTGACGTTGCCGTCGGGGACGGCGCTCGAGTTGAAGCTAGCTCCGGTCGACTGCCAGGTGGCGCCGCCGTTCGTCGAGTACTCGTAGGCGACCGTGACGACGCCGGAGGCGTTCAAGCCGCCCGGGTCGCCGGTAGAAGACGTGAGGTTGACGGCGCCGCGCAGATACGGACCGGGGCTGTTGATGGTCGCGGTCGGGACGGTGTTGTCGACGAGACGATCGGTGACCGGCGTGGCGGCAGCTTGGTTCCCGGCGACGTCGTAGGCAACCGTCCGGAAGTCGTAGTGTCCGTCGGACACGGTCGCCGTGTCGAAGCTGACCTGGAAGCCGTCGAGCGGCGTCGAGTCCGTGGCGATCGTCGTCCAGGAGCCGCCACTCGTGGGAGCGCGCTGGAAGTCGACATGGTCGATCCCCGAGCCGGAGTCGGCTCCCGAGCCGGTGAGCGTCTTCGTTGCGCGCAGGTACTGGCCCGGGTCGTTCTGACTCGTTGTCGGCACGGTGTTGTCGATCCGGACGTTCGGCACCGTGGAGGATGTGGTCGTGTTACCGGCCACGTCGCGAACGACGATGCGGAGCTGATAGACGCCGTCGCTGATTCCGGCGGTGTTCCAGAGCATCGTGTCGAACGGTGCCGAGTTGAGGGTGCCGATGGCAGCCCACGTCGTCCCATTCGCGGAGTACTCGTACGTGACCGACTGGAGCCCCGACGAATAACCGTTTGCCGGCGGATCCGTCTCGGTCGAGGTGAGTGTGGCTGTCTGCCGGATGTTAACCCCGGGGTTGTTCAGGGTGCCGGTCGGATCGTTCGTGTCGCGATGCCAGGTCCACGTAGCCGGGGTTGCGTCGGTGTTGCCGGCCGCGTCCGTCGCCCGCACGTCGAAGGTGTGGTTGTTGTCGGTGAGGCCGGTGACGTTGCGCGGGCTCGTGCACGGCGCGAACGAGCCGCCGTCGATGCTGCACTCGAACGTCGAGCCGGGCTCGCTCGAGGCGAATGCGAAGGACGGAACCGCGTCGTTGGACGGATCGGACGGCTTGGTCAGGATCGTCGTGCTCGGCGCCGTCCGGTCGACGTCGACGTTCCTGATCGCCGTGGCCGGATGACCCGCGTTGTCGGTCGCGACCGCGGCGAGCGCGTGGTTCCCGTCCGCTGCCGGGATCGACCAGGAGACGCCGTAAGGGCCGGGCGCCGGGACTGTGCCGAGTGGGTTCCAGACGCCGGTTGCGCAATCGTTGCTCTGGTCGGAGCACTCGAAGAACTGCACCTGGGTCACGCCGCTGCCTGCCGGGTCGCTCGCATTTGCCGCGAAGGTGGTCGGGCTCGGAAGCGAGCCGTTGATTGCCGCAGCCGGTGCGGTGATCGAGACCGTCGGCGGCGCGTTGTCGACGCGGATGCTCGTGTTCTCGACACTCGCCGTGTTGCTTGCGGCGTCGGTCGCGCGTGCACGGAGGTCGTAGAGCCCGTCGCCGGCCGGCAGCGTTGCGGTATTCCACGACGCGCTGGTCGCCGTGTACGCGCTCGGCGGATCGGTGGCCAGCTTGTAGGCGAAGGTGACCGGCGGGCTCGCGGGCGAGGCGTCGGTGGCGCTGCCGACGAGGTTGACCGCGGCGCTGACGATCGTCCCCGTGGCCGGGCTCGAGAAGGTCAGCGCAGGTGGGGTGTTGTCGACCCGCGTCGTGACGGTGGTCGAGGTCGTCGCGTTGCCGGCGACGTCCGTCGCAACGACTCGCAGGTCGTAGAGGCCGTCGGAGACGAGCGTCGTGTCCCAGGACGCGGACTGGCTGTTGAAGCTGCCGCCGTTCGGCGCCAGCTCGTAGGCGACGGTCGCGATGCCGGAGCCGCCCGTGTCGCTCGTGTTCGACGTCAGCGTGACCGGGCCGCCGACGGGGTTGCCCGGGCTCAGCATCGTGGCGCTCGGAGCAGTGTTGTCGATGCGGCGGTTGGCGACGACGGCCGGGGATGCCTCGGCGTTCCCGGCGGTGTCCGTCGCGACCGAGCGGAAGTCGTAGAGGCCGTCGGCGACGCTTGTAGTGTCGAAGGACACGGAGTACGGGGAGGAGCCGTCCGTCGTGATCGTCGTCCACGAGCCGCCGCCCGCGGGCCGGCGCTGGAACGCGACCGAGTTGACGCCGGAGCCGCCCGTGTCGCCCGCGCTTGCGCTCAGCGTGATCGTCTGGCGTAGGTTGGCGCCCGGATCGGTGGGGGTCGAGGTCGGCGCGGCCGTGTCGGACTTCGTCTCGTTGGCGGACGTCGCGAGCGCGACGTTGCCCGCGTTGTCGACGACGCTGTAGCGGTACTTCGCGCACTTGCCGGAGGCGAGCGTGTCGGGACTCGTGGCGGCGACCCAGCCTCCGTACGACGAGCAGGCGTCGTTCGCCAGATCGCCGGTCTGCCGCTGGAGCGAGCCGGTCGCCGCGTTGACGTCCGGGTCCGGCCCGTTGTCCGTCGTGATCGCGTAAGAACCGACGACGTAGCTGTTCGGATAGGTCACCGTGACGTTGGTCGGAGCGGTGCGGTCGATCGTGATCGTGCGAACGTGCTGACCGGTGTTGGTCGCGGCATCGACGGCGACTGCGCGGATTGCCTTCGGGCCGTCGAAGGCCGGCGTCGCCCAGGTTGCGTCGTACGGCGCGGTGCTGTCCGTGCCGAACTGCACCCAGGAGCCGGTGGCGCACGCCGTGCTCGCATCGGTGCACTCGAAGAAGTCCACGCGCGTGACGTCCGAGTCGGGCGTCGAGGCGGTCACCGTGTAGTTGTTGGGATCGGAGCCGTTCACGTATGTGATCGGAGCCGTGATCGTCACCGTCGGAGCGCCGGCGTCGATGACCCACGTGTAGCTCGCGGGTGTGGTGTCGGTGTTGCCGGCGCTGTCGGTGGCGCGTACCTGGAAGGTGTGGC
>DAINSN010000005.1:0-6396 GCA_036741295.1 Gaiellaceae bacterium | reverse complement strand
TGGAGCCGCTCTCGGAGGAGCTGAAGCTGAAGCTCGGCGTGGTGTTGCCGGACGGGTTGGACGGGCTCGAGTCGATCGTGGTGTTCGGCGCGGTCAGGTCGACTGTCCAGGTGTAGCCGGCCGGTGTGGTGTCGGTGTTGCCGGCGCTGTCGGTGGCGCGTACCTGGAAGGTGTGGCTGCCCTCGGTCAGTGCGGGTGAGATCGTGTCCGGGCTGGTGCAGGACGTCCAGGCGCCGCCGTCGATGCGGCATTCGAAGCTGGAGCCGCTCTCGGAGGAGCTGAAGCTGAAGCTCGGCGTGGTGTTGCCGGACGGATCGGACGGGCTCGAGTCGATCGTGGTGTTCGGCGCGTCGGTATCGACCTTGGCGGTTACGCTGACTGCGCTGGAGACGTTGCCGACGGTGTCGGCGATCGTGAAGCTGTAGCGGTAACAGTGACTCGTCGAGACCGCGGTGTCCGGGCTGGAGAAGTTGCCCGCGTCGGGGCTGAAGTTGGAACAGCTGCCCGCGGAGAGATCGCCGGTCTCGCGCGAGACGCTGCGTGTGGCTGTGTCGAGGCCGGAGCCACCAGCAGGGTCGCTGCCGTCAACGAGCGAGAACGTGACGGAAGCCGCGTTGTAATACGGTGCGTTGGCGCCGGTGAGGGTGAGGGTTTGGCCGGTGGGGGCGGTGGAGTCGGCGGTGAGGGTGATCGTGGCGGTGCCGTCGATCGCGGCGTTGTTGGTGGCGGTGATCGAGCGGGCGCCGGGGGCGGTTGCGCCGGAGCTCCAGGTGTAGTCGTTGGGTGAGCTGTAGGGGCTGGAGCTGTCGGCGCCGCCGATCGAGCCGGCCCAGCCGCTGACTGCGGTGACGTTGGGGAAGGAGACCTGCGCCACGGCGGACTGGCTGTCGCTTGCGGTTGCGTGCAGCGTGAAGGAGCCGGAGCCGGCGGGGCGGAAGAACTGTGTCTGGCTGCCGGCGTCGTAGTACTGGTTGCCGGCGCCGGTGAGCTCGGTCGGTGCGGTCACTGCGACGCTGGGCGCGTCGGTGTCGACCTTGGCGGTCGCGGTGACGGTCGAGGAGACGTTGCCGACGCGGTCGGCGATCGTGAAGGTGTAGCGGTAGCAGTGTCCGGTCGAGACCGCGCTGTCGGGGCTGGAGAAGCTGCCTGCGTCGGCGCTGAAGTTGGAGCATGCGCCCGCGGCCAGGTCACCTGTCTCACGGGTGACGTTGCGCGTCGAGAGATCGAGGCCAGAGCCGGAACCGTCGTTGCCGTCGGCGAGCGAGAACGTCACCGAAGCCGCGCTGTAATACGGTGCATTCGCACCCGTCAACGTCACCGACTGCCCCGTCGGAGCCGCCGAATCAGCAGCCAACGTGATCGTGTCCGCGGTGCCGTTCCCAGCCTTGTCGGAGGCGGAGACATTCCGGGCTCCCGGCTCGGCCGCACCGGACGACCAGCTGTAGTCGGCCGGGGAGCTGTACGGGCTCGTCGTGTCCGCGCCGCCCGTCGAGCCGCTCCAGCCGGAGAGGCCGGAGATGTCGGGGAAAGTCACCGAAGTGACGGCCGTGTCACTGTCGGAGGCAGTGGCATCGAGCCGGAAGCTGCCTGAGCCGGCAGGCCGGAAGAACTGCGTCTTCGTCGCACCGTCGTAGTACTGGTCGCCCGCGCCCGTCAGCTCGGTCGGCGCGTTGAGCGACACGTTCGGCGCCTGCGTGTCGACCTTCGCCGTCGCGGTGACCGACGAAGAGGTGTTCCCGACGTTGTCGGTGATCGTGAACGTGTAGCGGTAGCAGTGCGCGTTCGAGACAGCCGTGTCCGGGCTCGAATACGTGCCTGCGTCGGCGCTGAACGTGCCGCACGAGTCGCCGCTGAGCGTCGCCGATTCGCGCGTGACCGTGCGGCTCGAGGTGTCGAGACCCGACCCGGAACCGTCGTTGCCGTCGCCGAGCGTGAAGCCAACCGAGGCGGTGCCGTAGTACGGGGCGTTCGCGCCGGTGAGCGTGATCGACTGGCCGGTCGGAGCTGCCGAATCCTGCGTCAGCGTGAATGGGACGCTCGTCGTCGCACCGGCGCCGTTGGTCGCCACAACGTTGTGCGCTGCGGCGTCGGTGGTCGACGCGCTCCACGTGTAGTCCTCCCTGTACGGCGAGCTCGACTGTGAGCTGCCACCGGTCACGTTCGTGATCGACGGGAAGTCCACGGACGTCACGCCCGTCTGGGGGTCGGTGGCCGTCGCGGTGACACGGAACGTCCCGCCGCCGGTGCCCGGGCGGTAGAAGAGCGTCGTGCCGGAGGCGTGCTGGGCTCCGCTCGTGGGATTCTCGGTGAGCGTCAGCGAAAGGTTTGGCGGCGTGCCGTCGAGCAGGATGTCCTGGGAGCCGACGGCTTCCTCGTTGCCGAGGTTGTCGTAGGCGCGGAACTTCACCGTCGCAGTCGAGTTGATGTTGATCGCACCGCTGTAATCCGAGCCGTTGACCGGTGTCGGATCCGTGCCGTCCGTCGTGTAGCGAATCTTTTGGATGCCCGAGCCCGTGCCGTCGTTGGCGCTGAGCGTCACCGAGACCGGCGCGCTCGTGTAGTACGTCCCGTTCAGGCACGCGGCCGCGTTGCACTGGACCGTTGTGGTCGGTGCGGCCGAATCTGCGCTGACCGTGAAGTTGGAGCTTGCGGTGTCGCCGGCCCCGTTGGCGGCGGACACGGACTTCGTGCCGGGCTCCGCCGCGCCCGCGACGAAGCTGTACGTGCGGCCGGCACCGCTGCCGGATGCACTCCACGACGCTCCCATCGCAGCTGCTGAGGGGAAGGTGTACAAGCTGATTCCGGTGTCACCGTCGGTCGAGCTTGCGCCGAGATCGATGCTTCCCGCCGAGCTCGGCTTGAACCAGGCGTTCGTCCCGCTCGCGTAGAAGGCGCCGATCGCGTTCGAGAACGTCAGCGACGGCGCCGAAGGTGCGGACGTGTCGATCTTGACGGTGGTCGAGACGGAAGCGGTGTTGCCGAGGTTGTCGGTGCCGGTGAGCGTGTAGAGATAACAGCCGGTCGAGAGGCTCTGCGCCGGCGCCCCGCTGATCGTCGCGGCCGAGCCGAAGCTGCCGCAGGAGTTGCCGGTCAGGGATGCGCTCGCGCGGGTGAGCGACGCGGTGGCAAGACCGGACTCAGTCGCGGACTGAGTCTCCGAATAGTCCGTGCGGACGTCGATCGGGAAGCTGCCGCTCGTGGAGTAGCTCGAGCTGCCGCCTCCTGTGGCGCCGGTCCCGTTGACCGTGAGCGCGCCGCCCGTCGGGGCGGTCGAGTCGTCGGTGTATGTGAGCGTCGCAGACGGGGTCGTGTTCCCGGCTTGGTCGGCCGCCGTGACGACCTCGGTGGGGGTGCTCGTCGTCCCCGCGTTCCAACTGAAGGTGTTCGAGTCGAATGGGCCTCCGGACGGGCTCGAGACCGTCGACGGCGTATGTGACCAACCGCTGCTGGAGCCGCCGAATGCTGCGGTTGCAGAGGAAGCCGGGCCGGCCTCGCCGTCGGTCACCCCGTTGGTGAGCTTGAACGAGCCGCCGCCCGCGACCGAGCCGCGGTAGTAGACCGTGGCCCCGTTCTTCAGCGCCGAACCGGCGGGGGAGACGCTGCTCAGCGTGATGCTGTTCGCCGGCGCCTGCGAGTCGACCTTCGCGATGTTGCTCGCCGCCGACGTCCCCTGGTTGCCGACGCGGTCGGAGAGGAGCTCGCGGTACTGGTAGCAGTGGCCGTTGGTCACGCCCGTGTCGTTGCCGCCGCTCAGGGTCACGGTCGTCCAGCTGCCCGAGAAGCTTCCGCACGAGCCGTTGGTCAGGTTCGCGACGTCACGCTCGAGGATGCTCGTCGTGTTGTCGACGCCGGAGCCGGCGTCACTGCCGCCGTTCTTCGTCACCGAAACGGAGTTGGTGGTGTAGTAGCCGGCGGTGACGCCGGGCGTGGTGACCGACGGCGACGTCGTGTCGGCTGCAATCGTGTAGTTCGCAGTGGCGGAGCTCGTGCCGGCGCCGTTGGTCGAGTTGATGTCACGCGCGGTGGACGGCGCTGTGGTCGAGCCGGCAAATGTGTAGTCGAAGTGGTCGCCGGTCTGCGAGCCGCCGAAGTTCGAGCCGCCGTTCGAGTTCAACGTTCCGAATGTGTAACTGCCGATCCCGCTCTGCCCGTCCGTCGACGTTGCGGTAACCGTGAAGGCGCCGCCTGCGGACGGCCGGAAGTAGAGGGTCCCGGAACCGTCGTAATAGGCGCTCGCCGACAAGCCGCCGAATGCGAGCGACGGCGTCGAGGGAGCCGAAGTGTCCACCTTCGCCGTGTTGGAGGCAGCCGAGGTCCCCTGGTTGCCGACGTTGTCGGAGAGGAGCTCGCGATAGCGGTAACAGTTACCGGAGACGACCGTCGTGTCGTTACCGCCGACGAGCGTGACGCTTGACCACGTGCCGGGGAAGGTGCCGCAGCTGCCGTTGGTGAGTGCAATCTCGTCGCGCTGGACGCTGCTCGTCGTGTTGTCGACACCGGAGCCGCCGTCACTGCCGCCGTTCTTGGTCACGGCCACGGACAGGGTCGTGTAATAGCCCGCGGTCACTCCCGGTGCGGTCACGCTTGGGGGAGTCGTGTCCGCGACGACCGTGAACGGCGTCGCGCTCGAAGTCAGAGTCCAGCCGTTCGTCGCAGTGACGTCCTGATTCCCTGCGGGTGCAGTTGCCGACGAGTTAAACGTGTACACGCCCGTGTAAGGAGAGCTCGAGTCGGCGCCACCGCCGGCCCAGCCTGCTCCGAGGCCGCTCGCGAACGTCAGGTGATCGATGCCCGACTCGGTGTCGCCGGACGTCCCCGTGACCGTGAACCCACCCGCCACGCCCTGGCGGACGTACACCGTCGTGCCGGTTGCGCTTGCGTTCGTGAAGGAGCCGAAGGTGAGCCCCGGCGCCGACGGCGCGGTGATGTCGTTGACGGTGATACTCGGAGACGCCGCGAGGTTCATCAGCGTGCCGCCCGAGCTCGACTTCTCCTGCGCCTGCCAAGTCTGGGCGCCTGCCGGCACCGGGGCGGTTGCGCCGGGCCCGCCGCTGCCGGTGTCGCCGTACGTGATCGTGAACGTCGAGCCGCCACTGATCGTCAGCGAGGAAACGGTGATCGTCTGACCCGAAACGCTGAGCGTGCCGGAGCTCGACGTCGTGTAGCCGGCGTTCGAGCCGGTCGTCGACGGTGCGCTCCAGCCGCCGGGGACGACGAGCGTGACGGTGCCGCTCGAAGTTCCTCCGGCTGCGGCCGTGTAGGTGAAGGTGATCGTGCGTCCGGTCTGCGCGCTGTTGACGGAGCCGGTGGGCGTCGTCAACGTCCCTGAGCCGTCGAACGCGAGCACCGTGACGCTCGGCGAGGCGCCGAGATTCGCGAGCGAGCTGCCCGAAGTCGACTTGGACTGCGCCTGCCAGGTCTGAGCGCCGCCGGCCGAAGGCGCCGTGGCGCCGGGCCCGCCACCGGCTGTCGAGCCGTAGGTGATCGTGAAGGTATTGCCACCGGCGAGCGTGAGCGACGACACGGTGATGGTCTGACCGGAGACCGTGAGCGTCCCGGTGCTCGACGTCGAGTAACCGCCGTTCGAGCCCGTTGTCGACGGCGCGATCCACCCGGCCGGCACGACGAGGGTGACCGAGCCGCTGTTGATTCCGCCGGTAGCAGCGGTGTAGGTGAACGTGAGGCTGTTGCCGGTCGATGCGAACGGTACCGAGCTCGTGGGGGTCGTAAGGGTGCCGGAGCCGTCCGCCGCGTTGACGGTGACGCTCGGCGACGAGCCGAGGTTCGTGAGCGATCCGGCCGAGGTCGACTTCTCCTGCGCCTGCCACGTCTGCGCGCCGGTGGAAGAGGTCGCGGCTGCACCCGGTCCACCGCCCGCCGTCGAGCCGTAGACGACCGTGAATGTGTTCCCAGCGGCGAGTGTGAGTGACGCTACGGTGATCGTTTGCCCCGAGACCGTCAGCGTGCCGGCGCTCGACGTCGAGTAGCCGGCGTTGGCACCGGTCGTCGAAGGTGCGCTCCAACCGGCCGGGGCGACAACAGTCACCGATCCGTTGTTGATTCCGCCCGTGGGTGCGGTGTACGTAAAAGTGATGGTGCGGCCGGTCTGGCTCGCGGCGACGTTGGTCGTGGGTGTCGTCAGCGTCCCGGACCCGTCGGCCGCGTAGACGGTGATGCTCGGCGAGGCGCCGAGATTGGTGAGTGAGCCGGCGGAGGTCGACTTCTCCTGCGCCTGCCAGGTTTGCGCGCCTGTCGATGCAGTCGCGGTCGCGCCGGGCCCGCCGCTGCCGGTGTCGCCGTACGTGATCGTGAAGGTGTTGCCGGCGGCCAGCGTCAGGGAGGAGACGGTGATCGTCTGAGCCGCGGCGGCCAGGGTGCCTGAGCTCGAGGTCGAGT
>DAINSN010000004.1:0-31024 GCA_036741295.1 Gaiellaceae bacterium | reverse complement strand
CAGCCCTTGCCTGAATTCCCCGAGCCACTCGGTGAACCGCCCGATCGGATCGAAGAGCTGGATCAAATACAAAACGAACGCCGTGATCGTCCCGATCGAGATCTCGCCCCGCCGATACATCGACGCCGCCGCCAGCAGCACGACGATCAACGCAGACGCCTGCGCCAGTGGCAGGAACGCGAACAGCCGGATGTTCACGAACGACGCACGGCGCCACGCGCTCACCTGCGCCTGGCTCCGCGGCCTGTAGCGGTCGAGCGTCTTCGCCTCGCGCCTGAACGCCTGCACCACCCGCACGCCCGCCAGCCCCTCCTGCAACACGGTGAACGTCTCCGCCACCCGATCGCGGATCGCGTGATACGCGCGGCCGGCACCGTGATGGAAGCTCCAGCTGGAAGCGATCAGGATCGGCAGCGCCACCAGGGAGATGAGCGCCAGCTTCGGCGACAACAACGCCAGCGCCACGATTGTCAGGACGATCTGCAGGCCGCTACCGAAGATCTCGACGAGCGCATCGCGGACGAGCTCGTTCAAAGACTGCACGTCGGAAGTGAGCCGCGACACGAGCACGCCCGCGCGCTCGCGCTCGTAGAAGCCGAGCGGCAGCGCCTGCAGCTTGTCGAAAGAGGCGACGCGCAGGCTGTCGAGGAACCGCTCCCCAGCCGTCGCCGCGAGCAGGATCTGCGCGCGCACGATGAACGGCTTCAACACCGCCAGCCCGAGGAAGATCAACGCCGCCACATTGAGCGGATGCACGTCGTGCTTCCGGATCCCTGCGTCGACCGCGTACCGCACCAGAGCCGGTCCCGCGAGCGTGACCAGCATCGAGAGCGTCACCGCGATTCCCGCACCGACGTAGAGCGTCCGCACCGGCCGCAGGAGCACGCGTGTGTGCCGCCAGACGGCCTTCGCCGACGCTCGCTCCATCATGCGGCGTTCTCCAACGCGAGCAAAGCCCGGTAGCGCACCGACGACCGCAGCAGCTCCGCGTGCGTTCCCTGCTCGACGATCCGCCCGCCTTCCAGCACGGCGACCCGGTCGGCCAGCGCGATGGTCGCGGGACGATGCGCGATCACCAACGTCGTCCGCCCCGACATGACCGTCGTCAGCGCCGCACGGATCTCGTGCTCCTTCGTCGCGTCCACCGCCGAGGTCGCGTCGTCAAGCACCAAAACAGCAGGATCGGCCAGGATCGCCCGCGCGATCGCCACGCGCTGGCGCTGGCCGCCCGACAGGGAGAACCCGCGCTCGCCGAGCAGCGTGTCGTAACCGTCCGGCAGGTCGGCGATGAACCCTGCCGCCCCGGCCAGCTCTGCAGCGCTCTCGACCTCCTCGTCGTGCGCATCCGGACGCGCGAAGCGGATGTTCTCGCGCACCGTGTCCGTGAAGAGAAAGGTCTCCTCGAAGACGAGCGCGACCGCACCACGCACGTCCGCGATCCGCAGCTCACGAACATCGTGACCGTCCAAAGAAACACTGCCCGCGTCCGGGTCGTACAGCCGCGCCAGCAAGCCCGCGACCGTGCTTTTCCCGGAACCCGTAGCACCAACCAGGGCCACCGACTCACCCGGCGCGACGTGCAGGTCGAGCCCGTCCAAAACAGGATGCCCGCCCTCGTGCCCGAACTGCACGCCCGCCAACCGCACGTCCCCGCGCACGGGCCGCTCCAACAATTCGGGATGACGCGGGTCGCGCAGCTGCGGCTCGGCGTCCAGCACTTCGCTGATGCGCGCGCTCGCGCCGACAGCCTTCTGCAACGTCGTCACGCGCTGGCCGAGCACGCGCAAGGGCCAGACGAGCATCGCGATGTAGGCGTTGAACGCGACGAACGAACCGAGGCTCAGATCACCGTTGATCACGCGTCGGCCGCCGAGCCAGAGCACGGCAATCAGCCCGAGCATCGGGAGGAACTCCAAAGTCGGCATGAACACCGCGTCCAACCGGGCGATCTCGAGTGCGCGGTCGACGATCGTGCGGCTCCGCCGCCGGAACTCAGCAGCCAGCGGGCCGCCGGCCCCGAGGCCCTTCACGACACGGATGCCGCTCACCGTCTCCTCGACCAGCGTGGCTGCCTGGCCCCAGCGCTCCTGCAGCCGCTCGGTGCGCGCGTGATACCGCCGCGAATACGCCCAGCCCGCGATGGAGATCAACGGCAGCGGGATCAGCACGATCAGCGCCAGCCGCCAGTCCAACACGAGCAGCACGATCGCGACCGCGAACACCGTCAGGACGTAACCGATCGTGTGGCCGATCGAGTCCATCATCCGCGCGACGTGCTCCGAGTCGGACGACGCACGCGACATCAGCTCGCCCGGCCCGACGCGATCGTGATAGCTCGCGTCCAGGCGCAGCGCGTGCGCGAAGATCGCGTCGCGAACGCGCGCATCCGACCGTGCCCGGTTCTGGATCGCATAGAAGTGCCGCACGGCGCCGGCGGACATCTCCAGCAGCCCGACCCCCAGCAGCGCGCCGAGCCAGATCAGCAGCGCGTGCCGGTCCTTCGTCAGCACCCCGTGGTCGATCGCGTACTTGACCATCAGCGGCGCCGAGACCGCTCCCGCCTGCCAGAGCAGGCCGGAAAGAGCAGCGCCGACGACCCCGCTGGCCTGCGAGCGAATCACGGCGCGCACGAATCTCCACGCCGCGCGCCGACGCACGTCGTGTTCCCCCATCGGTGAAAGTATCCACTTGTGTCAAACGAGCGGCCTCCAATCGAGAAACGATTCGCGCGCCCGTCCGTGATGGGAGTCGTCAACGTGACGCCCGATTCCTTCTCCGATGGCGGGATCCACCTCCAGCCCGGGGCCGCTGCGGCGGCCGGCTGGCGGATGGTCGACGAGGGCGCTGCGATCGTGGACGTGGGGGGCGAGTCGACGAGGCCGGGCTCCGAGGGGGTCTCTGCCGAGGAGGAGCTCCGCCGGGTCGTTCCCGTGCTCGAGTCCCTACACGGCGCCCCGATCTCGATCGACACCGCGAAGGCCGAGGTCGCCCGCCGCGCGCTCGAGCTCGACGCAGAGCTCGTCAACGACGTGACGGCACTCAGAGGTGACCCGCAACTGGCCGAGGTGGTGGCCGAGGCCGGCGCCTACCTTTGCCTGATGCACATGCAGGGCGAGCCGAGGACGATGCAGCAGAACCCGACCTACGACGACGTCGCGTCCGAGGTCGCCGCCTTCCTCGAGGAGCGGCTCCGCTTCGCCGTCGACGCCGGCATCCCGGAGGACCACATCGCCCTCGATCCCGGCATCGGCTTCGGCAAGACCGTCCAGCAGAACTTCGAGCTCGTCCGCCGGCTCGACGTCCTCACGTCGCTCGGCCGCCCGGTCGTCGTCGGCTTCTCGCGCAAGAGCTCGCTCGGGCGCATCGTCGGCGACGCAACTGCCACAACGGGCTCGCTCGCGGCGAGCATCGCGGCCGCGGTCGCCGCCTACGAGCGCGGCGCGACCATCCTCCGTGCCCACGACGTGCGCGAGCACGTCGAAGCGCTGACAGTCGCAACGGCGGTGGCCGGATGATCGTCCAGGTGCACGGGCTCGAGCTCTTCGGCCGGCACGGCGTCAACGACGACGAGCGCCGCGACGGACAGACGTTCATCTTCGACGTCTTGCTGGAGATCAACCAGCCGAAGGAAGATGCGATCGACGCGACTGTCGACTACCGCCGGGTGCGAGACATCGTCAAGGGCGTCAACGAGGCGGAGAGCTATCGCCTGCTCGAGACGCTCGCCGCCGCGGCTGTCGACGCGCTCAACGCCGAGCTGCCGGTCAAAAGAGTGCGCGTCAGCATCCGCAAGCCCGGGGTCGCGTGGGCGGAATGGGCCGGCGTTATTTGCGAGCGGCCGTGAGGCGGAGCCGGTACTCGGCGAGACGCACCGCGGGACGAACCTCGACGTAGACGTACACGCCCTTGCCGCGGTTCCGGTACGTCGCGACGCCGTGCTTTCCGACCGCGAGCGCGCGCACGTGCGTTGCGCGTTCCAGCAGACGCACCCGCACCGAGCCCGTGACCTGCGCCCGCAGCGTGTGCCCCGCCGGCGACCAGACGCGATACAAGTCGAGCGGATCCTCGCTGCGGTCGACCCGGGCCGTGATCGACCCGGCGGTGTGTCCGGGCGTCGTGAGGGGCGGAGTCGCGCTCGAGAACAAACCGTTGGCCTCGATCTCGCGCGGTTTCTCGTTCGGCTCCTGCGGGTCGCTCGTGGGCGTCCTGAAGTTCAGCGCGCTGGGGATGTTCAACAGCCCGTAGCCCGAGGCTTTGTCGAATCCCGGCGCCGCGATGTCCTTGGCCGACCGTCGCATCAGCTCGAACAACTGCGTGTTGTCGAGGTCCGGCCGCGTCGTCCAGACCCAGGCTGCCGCACCGGCGACCAGCGGCGACGCGAAGCTCGTGCCGCTTCCCGTGGTGCTGTAGCCGGTGGGCTCCTGCGCGAACGGCTCAGCCACAGGAATGCGCACGCCCGGCGCGGCCATGTCGACGGTCGCCGAGTTCGTGGAGAAGGGCGCGACCTGCCCGGTTTCGTCCGTCGCGCCGACCGTCAGAACGTGCGGATAGAACGCAGGGAAGTTCGGCGGGTTGCCGTCGAGCCCTTCGTTGCCCGCGGCGGCTACGACGAGCGAGCCCGCGCGAAACGCGAACCGGATCGCATCGTCGAGCAGCGGGTCGTCGTCCTCACCACCGAAACTGAGATTGATCACGCCGGGCCCGCGCCGCGCCGCTTCGATGATCCCCTGGATCGCCGCGCCCTCGTTGAGGAAGCCGAACGGGCTCGCGTCCCACACGCGCAGGACCGCATCCGGGTAGACCCCGACGATCCCGAAGCCGTTGTTCGGCGCGGCGACGACGGAAGCGACCGCCGTCCCGTGGTCCTCGTCCGCTTCGGTCGTCGTCTGCGCGTTGAGTGCGGTCGTGTTCGGCCGCCCTGCGAATTCGGGATGACTCAGATCGACGCCGGAGTCCACGACGGTCACGGGCCTGCCGGGCCCCGGCGAGTCGACCTGGTCGGCGCCGATCGCGGCGCGCCACCACTCGAAGGGGACGAGCGGGTCGGTCGCCAGTTGCAGGGCCGTGGCGGTGGTCGGCAGGAGCCGCTCGGTCCGGCTGATGCGGACGACTCCGGCGCGGCGAAGATCCCCGACGGCATAAGCGGGCACCCGCCAGATCCGCAGCTCGTGCGCGAGCTCGGTTCCGCCGGCGGCGCGGGCCAGCCGCGCACCCTTGCCGGCATGAGTCCAGTTGAGTTGCACGAGGTCGGCCCGGGCCGGAGCAGCCGCCACGAAGAACATGGCCAGGACGATCAGGAGCCTCGGCGCCACTGTGCCCGCACAGTAGTCGCGATCCTTAGGCTCAGGGCATGGCGCGCGCCTTTGTCGGCCTGGGGTCGAATCTCGGCGAACGGGAGGTGACTCTCCGCGCCGCGGTCAAGCGGCTGCGCGGCCTCCCCGAAGTCGAAGTCAAGGGCGTGTCGAGGTTCCGCGACACCGAGCCCGTCGACTATCTCGACCAGCCCCGGTTCCTGAACGGGGCCGTGGAGCTCGAGACGGACATGTCGGCCCGCGCGCTCCTGGGTGCCCTGCTCGAGCTGGAACGCGCCTTCGGCCGAGACCGGGGCACGGCCCCGCCGCACGGCCCGCGGACACTCGACCTCGATCTCCTGCTCTACGGAGACGCGACGATCGACGAGCCGCTCCTTAATGTCCCGCACCCGCGCCTGCACGAGCGCCGATTCGTCCTGGAGCCGCTCGTAGAGCTGGATCCCGACCTCGAGGTGCCGGGCCAGGGCTCAGTCCAGGCCCTGCTTGCAAAGCTAGAATCCTCGGGATGAGTCACCTCGACGAGCTCGACGAGTTCGAGGCCGAGCTCGAGCTCCAGCTGAAGAAGGAATACACCGCCGTCTTCGGCCTCTTCCGCTACTGCGTCCTCACCCAGGACGCCACGTACCTCTGCAACAAGCTCGATCTCGCCCAGATCTCGCAGCCGAACTACCCGTTCTTCCACCTGAAGATGGAGGACGTCTGGGTCTGGGACAAGAACAGGCCCACCCGGATCATTCCGCGCGCCGAGGTCTGGACCTCGAGTGACGTGACCGTTGAGGAGCTTCGGACTGACGGCGATGAGCCGAGCCTCACCGCAGAAGCGCTGGCCGAGAAGATCGGCGAGTCGCTGTCCACGGACGACGACCTCTAGACCAGCATGCTGCTAGCGGTCGACGTGGGGAACACCCAGACCGTGTTCGGCCTCTATGACGGAGTCGAGCTGACCGAGCACTGGCGCATCGCCACCGAGCGCAACCGGAGTGGGGACGAGCTGGGTGCGCAGTACAAGGGCTTCCTCGACCTGGGGCGGGTGGACGGGATCTCCCTGGCGTCCACCGTGCCGCAGCTCACCCGCTCGTACCGGGAGTTTGCCGAGCGCTACACCGACGCGGAGCTGCTCGAGCTCGGGCCGGGAGTCAAGACCGGGATCACGGTGCGCTACGACGATCCGCGCGAGGTCGGCCCTGACCGGGTCGCGAACGCCGTCGCCGCGGCCGACCGCTACGGGGCGCCGTGCATCGTCGTCGACTTCGGGACGTCGACGAACTTCGACGTCGTGTCGGCGGCTGGGGAGTACGTGGGCGGCGTGCTGGCGCCGGGGATCGAGGTCTCGATGGATGCCCTGTTCGAGCGCGCGGCGCGCCTGCGCAAGGTCGACTTCGTCGAGCCGCCGAGCGTGATCGGCAAGACGACGGTCGCGGCGCTGCAGTCGGGCGTCGTGTACGGCTTCGCCGGCCAGGTGGACGGAATCGTCACGGCGATCCGCAAGGAGCTCGGCAGCGACGCGCGCGCAATCGCAACGGGCGGCCTCGCCGAGCTGATCTATCCGCACGCGAGCACCATCGAGCGCGTCGATCCTTTCCTGACGCTGGAGGGATTGCGCCTCGTCTGGGAGCGCAACCGCTAGCGCAAGAACCACTGCCGGCAGATCACTGCTACTGTGATTCGTGGTCACGCCGGCGGAGGCGTGGTCGAGGCTGTGGCGCCCAGGAGCTAGCTCCTGGAGCGCTTTTTTTGTGCCCAGAACCACAGAGGAGGACGGGATGGCAAAGGTCGACAGGAAGAACCATCTTCCCTACTCCACGCGTTCCGCTCAACCACGCCGAGCGCGGCCGAATTTGCCTCCGGGTAGGGACCTTTGAGAACTCAAGTTAGGCCGAATGGCCCATCGATGGGTCTTTGAGACGCGGCCACTATGACCGAGGGGTTAGCAGTACCTCTGGGGAGAGGAAGGGGACTTTGGTTCACCACACTCGCGTGCACGAGGCGCATCAGACCACCCTTGGTGACTATCTCAGGGTGGTCCGCCGCCGAAAATGGATCATCCTCCAGGCCCTGGTCCTGGTTCCCGCAGCGGCGGTGGCCTTCTCGCTGCACCAGCCCAAGCTCTTTCAGGCGAGCTCGGAAGTTCTGCTCAGCCGGCAAAACCTGGCCGCATCGCTGACGGGCACCCAGGACACCACGGCCTCGCAGCAGGCCGACCGGCTCGCGCAGACGCAGGCCGATCTCGCGCGCGTACCGGAAGTCGCGCTACGAACGCTCAACCGCGTTGGGCTCCAGGCCCGGACGCCAGAGCAGTTCCTCGCGTCCTCATCGGCGACTGCGAAACAGAACTCAGACCTGCTCCAGCTCAGCGTCACCGACCACAATCAGGCGCTTGCCTCCCAACTCGCCACCGCGTACGCGAAGTCGTTCGCGGACTACCGAAAACAGCTCGACACCGGCTCGCTGCAAACGGCGCGCCGAGAACTGCGTGACCGCGTGGCGGCGCTGGAGACGGCCGGCGACACAAGATCGCAGCTCCACTCGAGCCTCGTGGAGAAAGAGCAGACGCTCGCGACGATGATCGCGTTGCAGACCGGCAACGTGCAGCCCGTCAAACCCGCGGACGCAGCAGTGCAGATCCAGCCGAAGCCGGTGCGTAACGGCATCCTCGGCTTCGCACTCGGGCTCGTGCTCGGCATCGGCCTGGCATTCCTGTGGGAAGCGCTCGACACGCGGGTCCGTGGAGCGGAGCAAGTCGGCGAGACGCTCGACCTGCCGCTGCTCGGACGCATGCCGATCCCGCCCCGAAAGATCCGCACGCAAGACCAGCTCGTCATGGTCGAGGAGCCGCACGGGGTCGACGCGGAAGCGTTCCGAACGCTACGCGTGAACATCGACTTCTCGAACATCGATCTTCACGCGCGCACGATCATGCTGACGAGCGCGACTCCCGCTGAGGGCAAGTCGACGACAGCCGCCAACCTGGGCGTGGCGATGGCGCGTGCCGGCAAGCGTGTGGTGCTCGTCGACCTCGATCTGCGGCGACCCTACGTGGGGCGCTTCTTCGACTTCGGAGGCAAGCCCGGACTGACGGACGTGGCTCTGGGCTACGCCGATCTCGCGGACGCGACTCTCAGCGTCGCCCTCAGCACCTCGGAAGGCGCCGCGAGACTGCACAACGGCAACGGCGCCAACGGGCAGTCGGCAGTGGGCGCCGTTCTCGACGTGATCGCTTCGGGCCCGGTTCCGCCCGACGGAGGGGACTTCGTCGGGAGCCGCCCGGTCGCGGAGATCATCGATCGCCTTCGCGACTCGTACGACGTCGTTCTCATCGACGCGCCGCCGCTGCTCGGGGTCGGTGACGCGATGGCTCTGAGCGCCCGCGTCGACGCGCTCCTCGTGGTGACGAGGCTCAAGTCGCTCAAGAGGCCGACGCTGAACGAGCTCGCGCGCGTGCTCGACTCGCTTCCGGCGGCGAAGCTCGGCTTCGTTGTCACGGGCGTCGAAGAGGGCGACGCGCACGCGTACGGGTACAGCGACCACTACCTCTACGCGCGAGAGGGCGACCACGTCGGGGAGCCGGTGCGGTGACGCGGACAAGCATTCTCGTCGCCGATCCGCTGACGATCTTCCGCTCGGGCGTTCGCAATCTCCTCACGCGTGAGAGCGATCTCGAGGTGCTCGAGGCAGGCAGTTACGAAGAGGTGGCCGGAATCGTCGAGCGCGGTTGCCCGGACATTGCGCTGATCGACCTCGATCTGCCTCCGGCCGGCGGCGTGGAGGCGGTGGAGCTGCTGACCGAGCGCTGTTCCGCCCACCTGATCGTGTGGGCCTTCGAGCCGACGCGCGAAGCCGTGCTGGGCGCCATTCGCGCCGGGGCGGACGGCTTTCTCAACAAGCGGATCTCGGCGGGCGGTCTCGTGCGCTCGCTACGCGGCGTGACTCAGGGAGAAGCGCCTCTTTCGCGAGACCTGGCGACGATGATGATCGACGCGCTGCACGGCCTCGAGGAGCGCGACCGCGTCCGTGACCGTCTGGCTGTTCTGTCCACGCGTGAGCTCGAGATTCTCGATCACGTCAGTCGTGGGGCTCGCAATCGCCAGATCGCGCACGCGCTGCTGATCTCCGAGTTCACCGTCAAGCGCCACATGCAGAACATCCTCGGCAAGCTGGAGGTCGCCTCGCGGCGCGCTGCCGGAGACTTCTACGTCGGGGCGATGGCGGAGGTCGCGGGGTCGCGGAGGGCGTCATGACGGCGACGAAGCGGCAGCCGCTCGTCGCTTTTCTCTACAGCGTGCCGCTGGTCCACGAGGCATTGCTGCCGACTCTAGACAACATCGCGGAGGTGAAGGCATTCCCGGCCGGTCGCGGCGACGTGGCCGGGTTGTTGCGTTCGATCAACCCGGACGCAATCGTCGTCGACGACTTCGACGAGGCGGCCGAAGTGCGCGGCTGGGCGAAGCGGCATCGCACGCCGCTCGTGCACATCGCTCTACGTGATCAAAAGATCAGGGTGCTGCGGAACGGCGACTGGGTGGAGTCCGCGGGTACGAGCGTGGAGTCGATCCGAAACATCATCGCCGGATCCCTCTATGGAAGGGGGAACGGAGCATGAACGCCACAACTGAACGAGCTGCGTTGTTGCGTGGGGTTGAGATCTACGAAGAGATGACGGCGACTGTCGACGATCGGACTCTGGAGATCCTCGACCGACGTCGGCGAACTGCGGTTGTCAAGCGGCGGGGTTGGCTCGTTCGTCGGATGCTGCTGCTCGCGGACGTAGTTGGGCTGCTGACGGCTTTTCTCATCGCTGAGTGGGTCGTTGGTGTTCGCTCTGGAGTAGTCGATCACGTGGATCAGCGCGCCGAGATCCTGATCTTTGTCTTGTCGATCCCGGCGTGGGTTGTCGTGACGAAGCTGTACGGACTCTACGATCAAGACGAGGAGCGCACTGATCACTCCACGGCGGACGACGTCATCGGCGTCTTTCACATGGTGACGGTCTGCGCCTGGCTCTTCTTCGGCTTCGCCTATCTCACGAAGGTTGCGCATCCGACCCTCGGGAAGCTGCTCCTCTTCTGGGCGCTGGCGGTTGCGCTGGTCTCTATCGGCCGCGCGACAGCACGCTCCTATTGCAGACGTCGGATCAACTATCTCCAGAACACGATCATTGTGGGAGCCGGCGACATCGGTCAGCTTGTTGGGCGCAAACTCTTGAAACATCCGGAGTACGGAATCAACCTCGTCGGATTCGTTGATTCTCACCCGAAGGAACGGCGGGAAGATCTCGCGCACCTAACCGTGCTTGGGGCCCCGGAGAAGTTGCCCGCGCTCGTCCGCATGTTCGACATCGAACGGGTGATCATCGCGTTCTCGAACGAGACCCACGAAGACACCCTCAATCTGATCCGCTCGATCAAGGATCTTGATGTGCAGGTCGACATCGTTCCGCGTCTGTTCGAGCTTGTTGGCCCGGGTGTGGGAATCCACAGCGTGGAGGGCCTCCCGTTGGTCGGTTTGCCGCCGATGCGTCTCTCTCACTCGTCGCGACTGCTGAAGCGGGCGCTCGACTTGATCGTGTCCATCGCGTCGCTCGTGCTCCTCGCCCCCGTGTTCGCGTTGCTTGCCGTTGCGATCAAGCTCGATTCGCGGGGGCCCGTGTTCTTCCGCCAAGTTCGTATGGGTCAGGACAATCGGACCTTCCGTATCTTCAAGTTCCGCACGATGACCGCTGATGCCGATGAGCGGAAGGCGGACGTCGCGCACCTGAACCAGCATCTCCAGAACGGTGGCGATCCGCGGATGTTCAAGATCCGGGACGATCCTCGTAGTACGCGTGTGGGCAGGCTGCTCAGGCGGACTTCTTTGGACGAGCTCCCCCAGTTCGTCAATGTCTTTCGTGGTCAGATGTCGCTTGTTGGGCCGCGTCCTCTGATATTGGAGGAAGACCGATACGTCGACGCTTGGGGCCGGCAACGCGTGGACCTGAAGCCCGGTCTCACTGGGCCATGGCAGGTGATGGGAAGAAGCGAGATCCCGTTCGAGGAGATGGTGCAACTCGACTATCTCTACGTGACTGGCTGGTCGCTCTTCAACGACATGAACCTGATCCTCCGCACGATTCCGATCGCACTACGTGCCTCGAACCAACCCGCGGGGCGGAGTGGGAGTGAAGCAACCCCGCCGATAGCCTGATGCGCCGACTCGTGGTCGTTTCGCATGTGCATGTGGCGCGTGATGGCGAGGCATGGTTGGCGAAGAACCGCATTGCGGACGTGATCGAGAGACTCGCCGAGCTCGGTTGGGAAGTCACGCTAATAGCGCGCGAGAGATCGGCTGATGCATTTCTGACTCAGCGGCTGCCAGATCACATAGACGTCGTGCCACTATGCCCGCCGAATCAGAAGCTCGGTGGTTGGCTACGCGCTCGTCGTGCTCTTCGCGATGCGGACGCGGTTCTCGCGTTCATGCCTTCTCTTCTTGGTGCTATGGCCGGAGCGATCTATGGCCGGCGAGTGCTGCTCTATGCAGGCAGTGCTTGGTCTCGGATGCCCGAGATGCCGCGCTGGCGCCATCGGGCTGAGGAGTTCAGCGCCCGACGAGCGGCCGGGCTCATCGGCGCGGGGGACGCAATCGTCCGACGGTTCAGCCCTCATGCCCGTGAAGCAGCACTGTGTGTGCCGCTCGTTGCGGAAGAGGTTGCGCGGCGCCTGCGGGATGCAACTGCAAGACCCAATGTGGAGTCAGATCTGCCGTGGCGCCCTCGCTTGCTGTTCGTCGGAGGACTCGAGCCAGGGAAGGGTGCTGCTGAACTCGCCGCTGCACTTGAGCGACTCCCGGAGTTTGCGTGTCGAGTCGTTGGATCGACGGGTTCGCCGCCCTTCGGCCCGGAGCTTGAGCGTCGCCTCTCCACTCTTCCGAATGTGGTCGTTAGCGGCTATCAAGATTGGGATGGACTGCGGGAGGCCTATCAGTGGGCCGATGTCCTGGTGCTGCCTTCGTATAGCGAAGGCTTTCCACGCGTCGTCTATGAAGCAACTGCCTTTGGTCTCGCGTGCGTGGTTACACCCGTCGGCGGCATCCCCGCTCGCCTTCGGCACGGTCAGAGCGCTCTGTTTGTTGAAGTCGGGGATGTCGACTCTCTTGTGCGAGCGCTTGAGAGAGTTGCAGGCGACTTCACACTCAGAACGACGCTCCCGTTACAGGCTCGGGAGGCTCTGGCGCCGGCATTTGCGGATCTCGATCCCGCACTGCAGTTTGATCGTGCCCTGAGACGAATCGCCGGCGGGCGAGAGCAATTCTCGAAGGTCCTTGCAGCGGAGGCAGTCTGACATGAGCCTCTTGCGGAAGACAGCCCGAAGCGCTGCGTGGACCTTTGCGGGGTTCCAATTCGGCGGGGTTCTGACGCTCGGCTCAAGCATTGTCATCGCGCGTTTGCTGGATCCTTCGGCGCTCGGACGTTACGCCCTGGCTGCGACGATTGTCGCGATCGTCACCTCGGGTGCCTCGCTGCAGATGAACGGCTACTACGTGGTCGCCGAGAAGGCGACAGCCAGAGTGCTCCGGACCGGTCTTCTGCTTGAGCTAGGGCTTGGAGGGCTGCTTTTCATCGTCCTTACAGGGGCAGCGCTTTCTTATGGCTTGCTCGCTCAGGATTGGGCGATGACCGGCTATCTCGTCGTCGCGGGAGGAGTTCTCCTGACAAACCCCTTCGGGGCGCTCGGAGCTTTCTTCACGCGAAATCTCCAGTTCCGCATGCTTACGATAGCCCAGTCCTGCTGTCTGATTCTTAGTTTGACGGTCAAGGTCGCGCTCGTCTCTGCAGGGATCGGTGTCTGGGGACTTGTAATCGGCGACCTCACACTCAGTGCGGCGTTCGCGGTCGCGATGCTCATTCTCGTTCCGGCCGGCCGGGGCCTCGTGTGGGATCGGCTCCTAATGCGAAAACAGTTTTCCTTCGGCGCTCCACTCCTCACAACCGGACTCCTCGGTACGATGACGCTGCGGGGACAGGATCTCGTCGTCGCCGCGTTGCTTGGGACGCGGAGCCTCGGTTTCTACTACTTGGCAACCCGCTTAGCGAACCAGGCGTATCAGCTAGGCCGTGCTCTCTCCGTCCCGCTCCTTCCGGCGTTCAGCCGTTCAAGCGATTCGCAACTTGCTCAGGGGTTCGCGCTGACCACACGGTTCAGCGCGTTCTTAGTCGCCTTGCCGCTGGCATTAGCCGTTCCCCTCGCTGGCCCATTCGTAGTAGCTGTTTATGGAGAGCGCTGGCACCCTGCGGCTCTCCCATTGACTCTGTTGTTCGCTGCCGTTGCTGTCCGGTTTGTGCTGTGGCACGCCGGCAATCTGCTGAAGTCGCGCGGCCGGGTGCGCGAGATCATGTGGCTTGCCGTGGTTCAATTGATCCTTACTACGATTGCCTGCTCGATCGGCGCTTGGTTGCTCGGTGTCACGGGCGTCGCCGCAGGCGTTCTTGCCGTCGAGTTAGCTTTGGTCGAGCCGAAGCGGCGTTTGATCCGATCGGTCGTACCATTCCGAATCCGCGATGTGTTGCGCAGCCCTGCCGTCGCGCTCGTGTTGGGCACGGTGGTCGCTGCGGCAACCGCGCGTATTCTGCCGGCTCCGGGCGTCCTCTTCGCGGCCGCGCTGAGCGTAGTGGCGGTCTTCGCTGCGATCGCATGGTTAACCGACTCGCGGTCTGTGTCGCTCATCGTCTCAGCTTTTCGGGGCGTGCAGCCGTGACGGTTGAGGGCATGTTCGTGCGAACAACGACCTGGAATCTTCTGCACGACGTTGTCAAGCGCGCGCGGATCGAGCGTCGTCGCGAACACGAACACCGCATACTCAACGTTTGCACCACCGCAGTTCTTCGCTGCCGGACAGCCGGATCTGCCAGCCGTAAGCTCGTCGATGACGATCACCGCCCATCCCGCCGACGTCAACTTCTACATGGCGGCCTACTAGCGGTGAGCGCGCGCGTAAAGCTGACGCCATTGCGGCCGCGTAGACGTAATGCAATAGCGGAAAGGATTCGCGCCCGCGAACGCGGCCATGTTTACCACGATTCGTCCAGCGCGCCACCTGTACGCGCTCAACAGCCAGCCTGGCTCGGCGACCCAGACTCCTACCTCACGGAAGTGGCGACCGATCAGCTCGCACAACTCGGACGCCGTGAACTCATGAACGTGGAAAGGATCGGCGAGGGCGGGTTGCGCGTTCGGTGTCGAGATCAACAGCTCGCCGGAAGATCCGAGTACCCGCGCAGCCTCGGCGACAGCATCATCGGGACGGTCGAGATGTTCGATGACCTCGCACATCACGACGACCGAGGCTTCCCCGTCGGCGAACGGCAGTGCATAAGCATCCCCCAACATGAGGCGGGCGCTGCTACCGACCGCGGCCAAAGCGTCGGCCCCAACGGCCAACGCGTCGGGTTCGGGCTCAATTCCAATGACCGCGCGGTCGGCGTTGCAGAGCAGGTGCGTCAGGGCGGCATCGCCCGCTCCGACATCGATGACGAGGCCGGAACGCTGCGCTATGTGTTCGTTGAACCAGCCATATCGAGCCCACAGGCGAGCGTGGTAGCCGCGGAGGGAGCGGTTGGAGAGCTTGCCCCAGTGATAAGCCCCAGCGCGTTCGTACTTCGGAAATCTCGACACGCTGCCGCGATCCTAAGAGATTTCAGAAGACCCGTTAACTCACCCGTACAGGTGCTTGAGCTATCCCGGGGCGGTGACCGACCGTGATCTACGCCGCACCCGGTGCCGCCTTCGAGGAGCGAATCATGAAGGGGACCATCGACGCGGCCTCCACCATGATCATCCAGGGGGAGGCGCTGCGTCCCATTGGAGTCGTTCCAGGATCAACCTCCACAAAGGGCCTCGTTGTCGCCGCGCCTACGGGCTACGGAGCCAAGTTCCTCGACCTCGAGGTAAACGCCGTCTCGAAAATGAGCGTCGATCAGAACGGCGCGATCTTCTGCGGCGCATCTCTGGCGGTAAACGTGAGTGTCCTCACCTACGGGGCAACCGTCGCCACAGACACCGGACTCGCGAACCTCTTCAAGCTGACCGTGACGAACGGCATCGCGTTCACCATGTCCGACCCGACCAACCCAATCACCGGCCGTATCGCCACTTTCGACATTCTCAACTCGTCCGGTGGCGCGATGGGCGTGGTCACGTGGGGCGCAGCATTCAAGCTCGACGCCACCGGCTTTGTGAGCCCAGCGAACGGGAAGCGGAAGACGATCAGCTTCTACTACGACGGAACGAACTGGGTGCAGATCGGCCCGACATCGGCGGACATCTAATGCGCCCGAGCCACAAGAGTGAACGAATCACCGCCGTAGCTGGGCACAAGCCGCTTCACACCCCGCAACCACATGCTTCTACTCTCGCGCAGCACAAGCACTTGGGCCCTCGCTCTGACCGCAGTAACGACCTTCTGCTGATCGATGCCGTGCGCGTAGACCTCGGCATACAGCCCGACGATTTCTGCGGAGCTGCTGCCATGTCGGTACCCGAGCCGCCGCTTGATCGCAGGGACGACATCCAGAGGATCTCGCCGCAGCTTTCGCCACACGAACTCACCCTCACGGACGACTTTCGCGAGTCCCTGTTTGGCGACCGGCTCTGCGACGACATAGAGGATCCCTTCCGGTCGAAGACTGTCGAGTGCGACCGAGACGGCTTCCTCGTAATCCCAGAGATGGTGGAGCGCCGACCCGAAGACGACACAATCGAAGCCCCCATGTGCGCGCAGATAGTCCGTGGCGTCGGCCGCGACGGTGATGATCGGAGGCTCGACGTGGGCGAGCATCGCCGGGGACACATCGACGGCGGTCACATGGCAGCCACGTTCAGCGAACAGGCGACTGAGAAGGCCCGTCCCGGCGCAGCAGTCAGCTACCAGCGCTCCAGCCGCGAGACCCATGAGCGCGAAGTCCGCATCGAAGTGGGCCACGTACTCGGCAAGGAAGTCGTCACTTCCTCGATATGTCGAGTAATCGGAGGCGTGCTGCTCGTACCACACGCGGTTGGCCTCAATGATTCTCTCGCGCACGTTCGGATCCTAAGCGCATCCGTACAGGTGAGAGCATGAGCCAGGCATCTCTTTTCGACGTGATGTACGGCGCTGGCCTGTTCGAGGGAGAGGGCTGCGTGCTGATCCACCGTGGCGGTCGCAAGCCCTTCGGGAGCTTCAGTCTCGAGGCGATCATCAACATGTGCGACCCGGAGCCGGTGGCGAAGATGGAGAGCATCTGGGGCGGCACGCTTCGCAACCACCGACAGCATCGCGGCGTGGGCCGACGCGTCTACCACTGGGGTAATCCCAGTGAGGCGTGAGGGCCGTGCAGTTCTGATGATCGCCCGGCTCGCCCCCCCGATCCACAGTGGCGCTGGACAGCAGGCCGTCCGACTTGCGTCGCGGCTCGTCGCTCGGGGGATAGAAGTGCGGCTTTTGACGACGAGGTTCGGCTTTGGGTTGCCCCGACGTGGCCTGAGCGGAGGCGTACCTGTTGTCCGGTGGCCCGTTTGGGGTCCGGCACGAATGCAGAAGCTGCTGTTCTCAGTTGCCGTCCTGCTTCATCTAATAGCCCATCCGCGCCGGTACGCGGTGGTCCATCTGCACGGTGCCTTCTTTGTATTGCGGACACTTCGGCTGATCAAGCCCATGCTTCGCTTCCGCGTCGTCTACAAGGCGACGATGGTGGGGCTTGACGACGCGGTGCGCGTGCGAGATGTGCGAGGTGCGGCGTTTCTCGCGGTCGTTGATTGCTGGGCATGTATCGCCGCGCCGTTGGCTGCCGCTGCTCGCAAGGCCGGTGTTGCGCGAGATCGCATCCTCCAGGTTCCGAACGGCATCGACCTCGATCTATTTCTACCCAGACCGCAGCAACGCGCTGCCTGCCGCCGGGCTCTTGGGCTTCCCGAGACTGAGACGATCTGGACAACCATCGGGGCAGTCGTCCCGCGCAAAGGGCACGACCTCCTAGTCGAGGCATGGCTCGAGCTTCCGACGCCACGACCGTGGCTTCTCATCGTAGGCCCGTTGGAGAGTCCGACTGACGGGGATGCCGACTACGTTCGCGCGCTAACGACCCGCATTCAAGAACTTGGCCTTAGTGGAGCCGTGAGGCTTGTGGGCGAGCGTTCTGACATCCCGGAGCTACTCGCGGCCTCCGACGGCTTCGTCTTTGCTTCTGCCCACGAAGGCCTTCCGAATGCCATGCTTGAGGCTCTCTCCGTCGGACTGCCGGTGGTGACGACGGCGTTCGAAGCGGTGGAGGATGTGCGGACTCTCGCGCCGGGCCGTGTGACAGTAGTAGCGCGCTCAGCATTCGTGATCGCCGGAGCCGTGCGTCGTCAGAGCACCCGCTCTCCTGCAAATGAGCCCTCGGCAAAACTCCGAGCGCTGGATCTCGAAACCGTTGCCGATCGTTACGCCTCGGCCTATGCGGAGTTGATCGGGGACGCTGGAATTACTAGGCGGGGCGACATTGTCCGTGCCTAACGCAGTACTGGAGCGGCGGCAGCCGGCGGTGGAGCTGGTGCTTAGCATGGGCGTAACGCTCACATTCGTCGCCGGGGCGTGGAAGGTTGGGTTCTTCCCAACCATTTTCGCGCTGCTGCTGCTTTTAGGCGCACTGCTCGGCTTCGCCACACCGCGTGGCTACGCCTTCGTGATCTTGATGCTTGCCCCGCTCCCCGCTATCGGCGAGCTCGTCGGAGCAACAGTGCCTCTCGGCCTCGACCCGCTCGACGTGATGGTCGTTGTCGGTTGTGCCGTAATGATCCAACAAAGCCGACGTCAAAGGTTCCTCGGTCGGCGAGTGACTGGGCTTGTTGTGGTGAGTCTTGCAATCTTCGTGTTCCAGTGGTACCGGACGTACGGCGCCGATGCGTTCACCGGATCCGCAGCGGCGCTGCTCATTAAGCCGGTGATCGTTCTCCTAGCTGGGATAACCCTTGTAAACCTATTGGGTCGTTCGAATCTCGCGGAGATACTGGGATCGGGCATGGCGGCAGTCCTGTTCCTCGTAGGGATGTCCGTGGTGCTTCAGCGGGTCGGCCTCTACCACACAGCTCATCAGGTCGCCTACGAGGAATCACTGGGAGCAAAGCAATATGGCGGACTGATGCTCGACGGGAACTCTCTCGGCGCGTTGTTCGGCATATTTGCCGTGCCGACGTACGTTTTGCTAGCCGCGAACGGACGACGATGGGCGGTGATCACGCTCGTCTTTGCAGTTCCCATCCTGTTGATTTCGCTATCACGTAGCGGCATCGCTGCGTTCTTCACGGGTCTGGTCGCGCTTGCTCTACTTGACCGCCAACGGATGCGCGGTGCCCGCATAGTTGTAATTGTCGGCGTCGGAGCTGCAATTTGGGCTGCCACGCTGGGACGCGAGCAAATTGTCACTCTGCGCGCGACACTTACCGGTTACTCGTACGATCCGAACGCGGCCCTAAGCGGTCGCGCCGCCATATGGAGGCAGGCGCGCAACTTCCTTAATGATGGCCATCATTGGCTGTTTGGCGGTGGTCTCGATTCTTTTCGGGACTATGCCCTTTCGAGTCCATTGCACCACGCGTTCGCAACACACAACCTGTATCTGCGGCTGCTGACAAACGGAGGCGTTCTGATGGCGCTGGCCTTTGTCGCGCTCGTCATCGGCCTGTGGATGCTAGGACGTTCCGCTCAGAGTCCTGAAGGCCTCGCCCTGCGCATTGCACTCGCATCGATGCTCGTTCTTGGACTAACGCTTGACTTCGACATCTTCTCTCGTCTATCCGTGTGGCTTTGGGTGCTTGCCGCAGCGTCAAGTCATCCAGCGATGGCGCGCTCCACGGCGGCCAAAATGCGCTCTGTCATCCCATCGATTCCCCAAGGGCGCAACGGCGCGCGGATCTCCTCGCGGATCTTGGGCGAACTGGAGTCGACGTGAATCGCGAGGTCAATCGCGTGGGCAAGCGCCGTCGGAGTGCCATCAACAAGCCCGGACCCGGGGCCGGCGAAGATCTCGTCAGGAACTCCCGTGTTGCGCGATGCGACAACAGGAACTCCGGCGCTAAGGGCCTCGTTGATCGCGTGTGGCCAGCGATCAAGCCTCGTTGGATGGGCGACACAATCGGCAGCGGCGTACAAGCTGGGCATCTCCTGAGAATCGCGGCGGCCAAGAGATACGACGAGTGGATGGTGGAGATCCCGGCCCGGTGTTCCTACCACGACGACAGACACGTTCTCGCCAATCAGTTCGGCCGCGGCGACAACCAACTCGACGTTCTTGCCGCCAACGCTCAGGATCAGCGCGCTTTCGACGCCCAGCCTCTGACGAAGCTCGTCACGCTGCCCGCGTGCCTTGTCTGCGCGGAGGGCGAAGGCGTCGATGTCGATCCCGTTTCCAACGACGGTGACGGCAGACGGCGGCACGCCCATCTCTGCGAGGTACGCCGCTGCGGCCGGACCGTACGCGAGTGCCCCAGCAGCTCCTCGCAACAGGGGACGGCGACGCCGTCGACGCTCACCGATCACTGGCTCGGAGTCGAGGGTTTCTGCACTCCATACGAAGTACGGAGTTCTGGAGAGGCGACACCACGCAGCGACGTAGTACGTCCAAGGTGCATAGCCCCCCAGAATGACGGCGTCTGGTCTCGTACGAATGACCGCGGGCACGACTCGGGGGTTCAGATACGCGACGCGCGAGCCATCGAGGAGAGGGCTGGCGTTCACGAAAACCGAGGGTGCCGAGCCAGTTGGAGGTTCGACGTCCGACCATTGGTGACGGGCGTCTGCACGCGCACCGTAGACAACGGTGAATGTACCTCCGCCTTCCGAGAGTCGGCGGTTCAGTTCCGTGTACAACGGCGCGCGGTAAGGCGTCGGGGTGTTCGTTACGAGCGTAACCCGCATGGTTCAGAAAGTCATTACCTTCCGCAGCAGGCAGTCCCAGCCAGCTACGACGCGGTCCCACGCGTGGACCGCCGAGGCGTAGTTGCGAGCGGAAAGGGCGCGTGCTCGAGCCTCTTCGGGGTTCGCGAGCACCGCGTTGATGGCTTTCGCCAATGCGCGGGAATCGCCGATCGGGACGATGACGCCACGATCTTTGTCGAGCAATTCGCGGGCGCCCCCAGCGGGCGTGCCGATCACTGGAATGCCGCGCACGAAGGCTTCGGTAATCACGTTGGGCGAGCCCTCGCTCCGCGATGGGACAACGAGTGCATCGATGGAGCCGATGGCTTCCCAAGGGTCGGGAACGCGGTCAATGGCCTCGTAGATCTGCCTAGGTCCTGCAGCGCGAACGGCGTCGGGAACGCCAACGCCGACGAACACCGCCTCGACAGCAGGCGAGACGTCCACGAGAGCATCAAGGAGTACATCGAGTCCTTTGTCCGGGTTATTGCGGCCGATGAATCCGATTCTCATCGGCCCGCTGGTGCGGCGCGGCCTTTGAGCTACCGGCTCGACTCCGTTGGGGATCACATCGAAATGCGGCAGGATCAATGGTAGAGCGAACTTCGTCGTCGCTGTGCGCGAAGCATTACTGTTCGCCACGAACCAGTCGAACCGCAGGAACGCGGACCGAACAAGCCAACGGTCGAAGGAGTTCGTCCGTCGCGGCAAACCGCCCACTACGGCGATCAGCCGTGTGCCGACCGGGGCCGTGGCGGCCACAGCAAGCTGGGAGCGCTCCAGCCAGGCGATCACGACGGTCGGACGCTCGCGGCGGAGTTCGCGAGCGAGTCGTCGGAGGACTTTTCTTCGGCGTCGTTCCTCGCCGTAGCCGTGCAGCTCGAGGATCTCTTGCGCGAGGGTGGATCGATGAACGATCTCCTGCAGCTGCTTCTCAGCCCCGCCTGGAACCAGGCGATTGATCACGTGAACGATCTTCAGGTTATGCGGCTCCATGCGCGCTCCATGATTCCTGATCCGGGCGACGTATCTTTGCCGCACCGAGACTCCGGTAGTGCGTGGGCCGTAAGAGACGGCCCGCCGAGACTGCCGCTGCCTCATGTTTTCGAGATGCCGAGCACGAGGGACTCGGATCTGTATTTCGATCACGTTCACGTCGCCCTCAAGGCCAATGGGGCGCTCGGATAGATGCAGGCGTCAGCGCATTCCGAAGACCGCAGGCCGTCCGTGGCCGTGTCGAGCCTCAACGGTTGCGCGGAAGCCAAGTCGAGCGAGGTCTTGGGCGCATTCGTCGGCGGTGTAGCTGCCGTGGCACTCCACCTTCAGGGCCCTGACGTGAGAGGCCCACGCAACTGCGGAAACGAGGACGTGCCGCTCCGCGCCTTCGATGTCCATCTTCACGTAATCGGGCGATCCCGTCTCGGCGAGCAGGTCGTTCAGGAGCAGCGTGTCGATTTCGCCGCCATCGAGGGCGACTCGGAAGCCAGATTCGTGCCCTCGTTGACGCTGGATGCCGACCATCAGACGCTCCGACCAGACGGGCGCGCAGATCACCTCACAGCGGTCGGCCCAGGGCTGAGTGTTCCGACGAGCGAGAGTTGCGTTCGCAGGGTCGAGTTCGACACCGACGATGTGCGCGGGCGGGAAGGTGTGCGCCAGGTGGGCCATCGTCAGGCCGATGTTCGCGCCGAGATCCCAGATCAGGCGCGGCTTGATCGCAGCGGGCAGATGGGGTCGGTAGTAGAAGACGTCGAGGAACGTTGCGGTGTCCGAGGTTCCGCCCCGAAGCGTGACGGTCTGACCGCCCAGCGCCTTGACGCGGATGACCTTCTCGCGGGCGATCGGGGAGAGCAGGCGTGCGAAGCCCGTCAGATCCGTGAGGCTGCGGAGCTTTGGCAGGGCCTTCGCCTGTCGCGCAAGATCGCGGAGGGCCATGCGGCGAGCCTAGACGACGCACCCCGGCGGGTGTACGAGACGCGCCGCGCGACAGTCGAGCGATGCTATTCCCTAGAACGCGCCGCGCCCAAGGTCGTCGCCGAACTGTCGGCCGCTGGGAGAAGGCGCTAAATGCGAGTGTTGCTCGTCCACAATCGCTACAGAACTCCGGGCGGCGAAGAGAGGCACATCGATCTCTTGGAGGAAGAACTCGGGACGCATCATCTGAGGATCAAGCGTTACGAAGTCACGAGTCCGACGCAGCTAAATCTCGCCCGAAGAGTCGCGGTGGGATCGTGCCTCGCTTACCGACCGTCATCACGCTTCGCGATCCGAGAGCTACTGCGGAGCTGGCGACCAGACATCGTCCACGCTCATAACCTCATGCCACTCCTGACTACGTCTGTGTTACACGAGGCGCAGAAACACGGGGCCCGGGTCGTCCTCACCGCGCATAACTACCGCCTATTCTGTCCTGCTGGAACGCTTCTTCGTCACGGCCAGAGGCACGACGACTGTGTTAAGGGGTCTTCCCTCTTATGCGGGCTTCGAGGAGCACGCCAATCGCGACTGGAGAGCGTTGCGTACGGCTTGGCCCTCGAGCTGCAGCGCCGCCTCCGCTTAGTCAACCGTTGGGTCGACGCCATAGTTGTCCCGAGTGAGCAGCTAGCCGAGACTCTGTGCCGCGCCGGTTTCGCGGAGAACCGCCTCCACGTAATACGCCTTGGAGTACCCGTGAATGGCTGGAATCCGCGACCCCGCGAACACGCGCTCTATGCCGGTCGACTGTCGCCCGAGAAGGGCGTCGGAGTTCTGCTTGATGCGGCGGAGCTGGTGGACTTGCCGTTAAAGATCGCGGGGGATGGCCCAATGCGCGAGCAGGTGCAGGCTGCTGCTGCGTCTGGCAGGGTCGAATATCTCGGCCAGCTTTGCGAGGCGGATCTCGCCAAGGTGAGGCAGCAGGCGGCCTTTGTCGTCGTGCCAAGTATTGGCCCTGACATCTCCCCTTTCTCAGCGCTCGAAGCGTTGGCGGACGGCACCCCGGTAATCGCCTCGAACGTCGGAGGACTTCCGGAGATCGTTGATGATCCAAATCTCGGTGCGATCGTGCCACCGGGTGATCCGCAGGCACTCGCCTCCGCGATGATGAGGCTGTGGGCTCGTCGAGGCGCGGCGGACTTTGGTCGAGCCGCGTGGGAGCGTGCGCGCGAGCAATACAGCCTCGACCAACAAACGCGACGGATCATTGATCTCTACGCAGGGCTGGCGAGGTCAACATGAAGCTCGCGCAGGCGCTGGATCTAGTGGACTCGTGCACTCTCGACGACGCAGTTGCTCGCGCTGAAGGTTGGATCGCGACTGGCCACCGAGGCATCGTTTGTTTCGCGAACGTACACGTCGTCGAGACTGCTCGCCGAAACCGAGTGGTCGCTGATACTCTCTTGAACGCTGACCTCGTGTTAGCTGATGGCGCACCAGTTGCTTGGGCCCTCGGCAGTCTGCGTAAGCGCCCGTCTCAGCGCGTTGCTGGAAGCGACTTTTTCTCCGCCCTTTGTGGCCGAGAACTTGGCTTGTATCGTCACTTCTTCTTCGGAAGCACCGAGCAGACACTTGCCCACCTCCGAGCCACGTTGGGTTCGCGGTTTCCGGGGATTGCGATAGCCGGAACGTATTCGCCGCCGTTTGGACCCTGGAATGCAGCGGACATTGATCGTGCGGTGAGATCGGTAAACGCCACAGAGCCTGACGTCGTTTGGGTTGGACTTGGCGCGCCGAAGCAGGAGTTGTGGATGCACGCTGCGCGCAGCATTCTGGCCGCACCCGTTCTTGCCGGAGTAGGTGCTGTCTTTGACTTTGTGAGCGGCGAGAAAGCCCGAGCACCGGTGGCGCTCCAACGCGCCGGACTCGAGTGGGCGCATCGCCTTGCATCGGAACCGCGTCGGCTTGCAGGGCGTTACGTCCGAACAAATACGTCTTTCCTGTTAGGTGTCGCTGGAAGCATCGCCCGTAGGGAGGCGCAGCGATGACGACCGGGTCGCTCCACTCTGCGGACATCGGCGCGGAAAGCACCACGGTCCAAGTCACTCTTCAATCCCCTATCGGCGTGTCAACCTACGTGAGGCGCTCCGAAATTGCTGCCGGTGCCTTCGGGTTCGTCATGGTGGCGTCCCTCGGTCTGATGAATGGGGGCTATTTCCCGACGTCGTGGGGGTGGGGCGCCCTTGCGTCTTTGTGGATTGCTGGCGTCGTCTTCGTTCTGTCCGAGCGGCTAGGTCTCGGACGCTACGACGTTGCGCTCCTCGGCGGTCTTGGTGCGTTCGTCCTGTTTACGGGCGCATCGTGGTGGTGGTCGGAATCGTCGCCGGCTGCCGCGCGAGAGCTCGAGCGCGGCATTCTCACCTTTGCAGGCGTTCTAGCAGCGATATTGCTCGCTAGGCGACGAGCGCGTCCCCTCCTGGGCGGGGTCGCCGCCGCCATCGCCGTTACGACTTCCTATGGGCTCGCGACGCGACTCTTTCCTGCGCAACTCGGATCGTTTGATCCGATCGCCGGTTACCGCCTCGCGGACCCGCTGGGCTATTGGAACGCGCTTGGAATTTTCGCGGCCATAGGCACATTGCTCGCACTTGGCTTTGCCGCCCGGGGACAAACCGTGGCTTCGCGAGCCCTTGGATCCGGCGCGCCCGTCCTTCTTATTCCCGTCTTGTATTTCACCTTTGGGCGAGGGCCTTGGCTTGCTCTTGGTATCGGGCTTGTTGTTGCAGTCGTCGTCGACCGACGGCGTCTGCAGTTCATTTCTGCAGCTCTCCTACTAATGCCGTTCTTCGGTGCGGCCGTCTGGTTGTGCACGAGAGCGCCGGCCCTCAATCGACGTGCTGCGACGCTCACGAGCGCCGTTTCGGAAGGGCGTCATCTTGCACTTCTACTTTTAGCTCTTGCCGCCGGAGCCATGGCTGCCGGTGTGATGATTCAGTTTGCTGAAAGAAGAGTCGTCGCGAGCCGCCAGCTTCGCCGAGCCTATGTGGGCGCACTCGTCATCCTCCTCCTGATTGGAATTGGTGCCGTTTTTGCACGGTATGGGTCACCGCAGAACATCGCGAGTCGGTCCTATCGTGCCTTCAAGGCGCAGCCTGTGAAGGTCCAAGCGGGTGACAACATCAGCCAGCGGCTCTTTAGCCTTTCGGCGGACGGACGGCTGCCGCAGTGGCGTGTTGCAATCGACGATTACGCAGCGCATCCCTGGCTCGGCTCGGGCGCAGGAACATATGAGCTTTCGTGGCTGAAGGATCGTCCCGGGTCAGGAAAGGTGCGTAACGCGCATAGCCTTTATCTTGAGGTCCTTGCGGAGTTAGGACCAATCGGCCTCGTGTTGCTTCTCTTCGCGCTGGCAGTCCCGGTTTTCGCCGCAATTAAGGTTCGTCGCCAGGCGCTCGTACCGGTTGCGCTTGGTGCATACGTTGCATATCTCGTTCACGCGGGAGTTGATTGGGACTGGGAGATGCCAGCTGTGACAATCGCGGCCTTACTTTGTGGGGTTGCGATCTTGGTCACCGCACGAAATGCCGAGGGCCGCTCTCTCAGCCGGCTGATGCGCTTTGGAGCCGTCGCAGTTGTCATCGCGCTTGCGGCGTCTGCGTTCGTAGCCCTGATGGGCAACATGGCGCTCGCCGCGAGCAACAATGCCGCCGACCAGCTCAACTGGACCAAGTCCGCCCGAGAAGCACATTCTGCGATGAAGTGGGCGCCGTGGTCGTCCGATCCGTGGCGTCAGCTCGCGGAAGCCCAGTACGCGCAGGGCCATTTCCCCGCCGCGCAGGCGAACTTCCGCAAGGCGATCGCCAAGGATCCCAACAACTGGCTGCTCTGGGCCGAGCTCGGAGTCGCCAGTGAAGGCACGGCGCGTCGCGCGGCGATCGAGCAGGCGCTTCGGCTGAACCCGCTGGCACCCGAGCTCGCCGACTACCGGAAGGACTACGGGAAGTAGCAATGTTCAGTCGCGACCCACTTGCCAACCCCGAACAGCTCATCCGGCGCGTCTACCACTACGTCTCCTACCGCGTGGGCGACGGTGCAGAGGCCGAGGACATCACCAGCGAGGTCTTCGAACGCGCGCTTCGTTACCGAGACAGCTACGACCCCTCACGTGGCGGTCCGGCCGGCTGGCTGATCGGGATCGCACAGCGCTGCATCGCCGGCCACTCACGGCCTCTGGTCGTCGACCCGGAAGGTGCCGACACTCAGGCGCCTGGACGCCTCGACGAGCAGGTCCAGCAGCGGCTCGCGCTCAAGGCCGCCCTGGCCATCCTGAGTGAGAGCGACCGGGAGATCTTGGCCCTTCGGTACGGCGCCGACCTCACGGCGAAGCAAATCGGCGACCTGCTCGACCTGAAGGCCAATGCGGTCGAGGTCAGGCTCGTTCGAGCCCTGGCCCGTCTCCGGGAGATCCTCGAGTCAGAGGGCATCGGCGAGGCTCGAGAGCTTCTGGCCAGCCTGTAAGGGTTCGGCCCACTCCGGTGGTAGTAGGGGTGAGAAGCAGCATTGGCACTCCAGGGAGGCTGAAATTGACCGGTTTTTTCCGTAAGCGAAACGAAGGGCTCGAGGATCGGCTGCACAGTCTGCGACAGGAGCCGCGGAGCGATTTCGTGCGCGAGCTCTCCAGCGAGATCCGCGCGAGCCGCGTCCCCGCGAGGATGCGGACGAAGCGCTTTGCCGCCGCGCTGGTCACGACGGCGCTCATGCTCATCCCGTTCGTTGCCTTCGGCGGCGTCAGCTACGCGTCTTCGGCCGCGCAGCAGGCCGTCCAAGCGGTTGCCCATAACGACGGTAAGGCCAAGGACGAGAAGGCCGCCAAGGCCGAAAAGGCCGCTAAGCCGGACGACGACCAGTACTCGCCCGGCAAGAAGTGCGGTCATGAAGATCCCTTGCCGGTACCCGGCAAGAAGCCGTGCCCGCCGCAGGCCGGCAAGTAACCCTCTGAACCACGTAAGAAGCGGGCGGCTCTCAGCCGCCCGCTTCTTAATCGCGTCTAGCCCCCGCCGTAGATCGAGATCGGCATCGAGTCGAGCAGGATCTCGTCTGCCGTATCCGGCAGCTCCGCCTCCAGCCGCTCGACGATCTCAGCCGCACCCGGCGCCGCGGCGAAGAGACGAATCACGACTTCGTCCGTCGTCTCGAGCTGCACGATCTCCTGCTTGAACGGCTTCGGGAACCGCCCTCGGCCGAGATACCACCCGTAGAACTTCTTCAGGAACCCGCCGGCGCGATGTTCGCCGAGCTCGCGCACGGTCTCGCGGATGAAGAGGATCAGCTCCGCGGCGACCTCCTCGCGCGACGGCTCCTCCGCATTGCCGTCGACGATCTCGCGCAGCGCCCACGGATTGCCCTGCGCGCCGCGCCCGACCATCACGGCAGCGGCTCCGGTTGTTGCGAGGACGCTCTGCGCACGCGCGCGTGAGGTGACGTCACCGGATGCGATCACCGGGACGTCGACGAGCTGGACGAGCTCGGCGGTCAGTGCGTGGTCGGCCGTGCCGGTGTACATCTGCTTCGCCGAACGTGGATGCAACGTCAGTGTCGCGGCTCCCGCCGCGACCAACTGAGGGCCCACGATCAGACACGCGCGCGACCCGTCCACGAGCCCGCGCCGCATCTTCACCGACACGGGGACGTCGACCGCCCCAGCAACCGCGGCCACAATCGCGCACGCGCGATCCGGATCCTCCAGCAGCGTCGCCCCGGCGCCGGTCTTCGTCACCTTCCGGACTGGGCACCCGAAGTTGATGTCCACGATGTCCGCGCCGGCCGCGACCACCATCCGCGCCGCCTCCGCCATCACGGCTGGCTCGGAGCCGAAGATCTGGATCGCCAGGGGATGCTCGTCCCGGCCCACCCGTAAATAGCCCAAAGTGCGCTCGTTTCGATGCTCGAGTCCGGCGCAGCTCACCATCTCCGAGCAGACGAGACCGGCCCCGTAGCGCCGGCCCTGGCGGCGAAAGGCCTGCACAGAGACACCGGCCATCGGAGCCAGTACAAGGCGGGTCGGGATCTCGACCTCGCTGATCCACCAGGACTCCCGAAGATCTACCTGCACAGAGCGGAAAATAGTACCGCCAGGCCCTTGTTGACGACCCTCGCGCATGTAGCTACCATTCCCGCCCGCGACGGCGCCCTTGCGCCGCGTTTTTTTCATCAGAAGGGGTGCATCAGCAGTGAAGGAAGTCATCCTCACAGCCGAGGGTTACGAGAAGCTCAAGCGCGAGATCGAGGAGCTCTCGACGACAAGACGCCGCGAAGTAGCCGAGCGGATTCGCATCGCGCGGGAGTTCGGCGACATCGCGGAAAACGCGGAGTACGACGACGCCAAGAACGAGCAGATGCTGCTCGAGCACCGCATCGCGACGCTCGAGGAGCGCATGCGCGACGCGCGCGTCATCTCGAAGAAGGACATCGCGAAGGACGTCGTCTCGGTCGGCTCGAAGGTGAAGCTCCGTGACGTCGCGGCCAAGGAGACGGTCGAGTACTACATCGTCGGCTCGGCCGAGGCGAACCCGGCGGAGAACAAGCTTTCCAACGAGTCGCCGGTCGGCAAAGCCATTATCGGCCACAAAAAGGGCGAGACCGTCGAGGTCGCCGCTCCACGCGGAAAGATGAAATTCAAGATCATGGAGATCAAAGCCGCCTAGCGCGCCGCGCGGCTACTCTGGCCGCGTGTTCGAGCGATTCACCGAGTCAGCTCGCCAGGCCGTCGTCTTCGCGCAACAGGACGCAGTTGCGCTCCGGCACAACTTCATCGGCACCGAGCACCTCCTCCTTGGCGTGCTGAAGCAAGAAAGCATCGCTGCACGCGCACTGAGAAACCTCGACGTGACCTACGACGACGCCCGTCAAAGGGTGTCGAACATCGTCGGCCCAGGCGAGGAAGTCGGGGCGGGTCAGATCCCTTTCACGCCCCGGTCGAAGAAGGTGCTCGAGCTGGCCCTTCGCGAGGCCCTCCTTCTCGGCCACGACTCCGTCGGCAGCGAGCACATTCTGCTCGGGCTCGTACGCGAGAACGACGGCGTTGCGATGCAGATCCTGCGCAGCCACGGCGCAGACGCAGACAGGGTTCGCGCGGCGGTTATGGGAGAACTGGGCACACAACCACCCAAGGGCTACGAGCAGAAGATGGAGGCGGAAGCGCGCAAGCTCGCATCGCCGCAGCGACTTAAGCGGTACGTCCCGCTGATCTTCGGCACCGTCGTCATGTTCGGCGCCGCTCTTGCCTTCGGCATCTTCATCGGCTGGATGATCTGGGGCCGGTGACGACCGGCACCCGTCGGTCGCTCGTCCTCTGCTACCACGCCGTCTCCCCGACCTGGGAGCACCGGCTCTGCATTCGTCCTGATCTTCTGCTGCGACAGGTTCGCGCGCTGTCACGTTTCTGGAGAGTGCACGTGACTTTCGACGACGCGTTTCGGAGCGCGGCGACCGTCTTCACCGACTTGGAACGGCTCGGGGTGTCCGTCCAGATCTTCGTCTGTACTAGGTACGCGCTCGTGGGCGCTCCGCTGGCGATTCCCGAGCTTGCCGGCGACGACCCGCATCAGTTGGCGACGATGAACTGGGACGAGCTTCGCGACCACGCGGCTCGCGGCATCGCGGTCGGGTCGCATACGGTTTCGCATCCGCACCTGACGAAGTTGTCCGACGACGAACTTCGCCGCGAGCTGACCGAGTCGAAGGAGCAGATCGAGGATCGCCTCCGCAGGCAGTGTGATGACCTCGCCTATCCCTACGGCGAGCACGATACGCGCGTCCGCGCTGCGGCCCGAGCCGCGGGCTACGGGCGTGCGTACGCACTCCGCGGTCCGAAGTCGGACGCGCATGCGGCCCCGCGGCTCGATCTCTATCGCAGGCACACCGTTCCACGGACGCTGCTCAGGGCACTCTCGCGTAGGCCGGACCGGCCGTGAGCCAAACCGTGGCGGGGAGAGGCTTGCCACGGGCTGCCGTCAAGCGTCGCTCAGGCAGCCGGCCCGGTTAGTAGGTAGACCCGGGCGCCGGCCGAAGCTTGCGGTCGGAGCGCGCCTGTTCGGCCAGTAGGCTCTCGCGGGTGCCGAACCTCCCGAAACGCTTCCCGGATCGGGAAGAGATCGCCACGGTGAGGGCCGAGGCGGCCGAGCTCGAGCCCGGGGTGGACGGCGACCGGCAGCATCGCGTCGCGGGGCGCGTCCTCGCCCGCCGCGACATGGGGAAGCTGATGTTCCTCGACCTCGTCGACCGCAGCGGCCGCATCCAGCTCCTGATCCGGCCGGATGACCTCGGCGGCGTCAACCTGGATCTTGGCGACGTGATCGGCGTCGGCGGCGTCGCGACGAAGACGAAGCGGGGGGAGCCTTCCCTCGCGGTCTCGGAGCTCGTCCTGCTCGGCAAGATCCGCACTCCGCTGCCGGACACCTTCCACGGCCTCACCGACACGGAGCAGCGCTACCGCAAGCGCTATCTCGACCTGCTGATGAACGAGGACTCACGCCGGGACGCGCTGGTGCGCTCGCGGATGATCACGGCTATTCGCGCGTACCTCGACGGCGAGGGCTTTGTCGAGGTCGAGACGCCGATCCTGCAGCCGCAGTACGGCGGCGCGTTTGCCGAGCCGTTCGTCACGCACTCGAACTACCTCGACCAGGACGTCTACCTGCGCATCGCCGACGAGCTGTATCTGAAGCGCCTGATCGTCGGGGGGCTCGAGAAGGTGTACGAGGTCTCGAAGGACTTCCGCAACGAGAGCGTCTCCTACAAGCATTCGCCGGAATTCACGCAGCTCGAGTGGTACGAGGCGTACGCCGACTACAACGACACGATGGAGCGCACGGAGACGCTGGTGGAACGTGCGG
>DAINSN010000003.1:6198-31086 GCA_036741295.1 Gaiellaceae bacterium | reverse complement strand
ACTCCTGCCGCGTCTACGGCTCGCGAATGTCCTCAACCGTCCGGGCACGGGCGCTGACGCGGCCGCGCCCGCATCAGCTCGCCTCCGGCTAAGCCCGGCTCCGCCTGGTCTTAGCCTCCGGCCTTTGGCGCCGTGGAAGCAGAATGGTTATTGAATGACCTTCATCAACTTGCGGCCGAGTCGCTCCACTGGTTTCGGGAGAAGCTTGCGCTGCTTCTTCACTACGGACGAGCCGAGCCAGAATGCTGTCTTGACGCCGAGGACGTAGCGGTTGCGCGCACGGTCGGCGAGTGAGTTCTGATCGACCTTGCGTGCAACGGTCGTCGAGCCGACGACGAACCTCGCGTCCTTGAAGCGGTTCGAGCGGTAGATCGCCTGCCCCACGACCTTGCGCGGGCCGGAGGTCCAGGTCGTGTCGTGAAAGACCACCCAGCCCCCATCGACGACTTTGGGCACCCATTTCTCGAAGTCCTCGAGCACAAGGTCGTACTCGTGCGAGCCGTCGACGAAGAGCAGCTCGATCGGCTCATGGAAGTCGTCTGCGGCCGGTTGCGAGAGCGACGCGATCGGCGTGACGAGATCGGTGATTCCCGCGCGGTCGACATTCGCCTTGAAGTCGCCGAAGCGATGATCGGTGTGCGGGTCGATCGCATAGATGGGAACGGAAGCTCCGGCCAGAGAGCCACGCCCGAGACAGATCGTCGACTTGCCCATCCAGGAGCCGATCTCGACGATCACGCCCTTCCCCGTACACGCGCGCCCGAGATCGTAGAGCGCCTCGCCTTCCTCGTCCGTCAGCCAGCCCGGGACGTCCGCAATGAGCGGTTTGACGTGCACGGTGAAGTCGTTCATGGGCCGAACTGTGGCCCATGAACGGTGGAAGGGGCGTAAGGGGAAACCGGGAGATTTCCCCCTTCTCTCTCCTCAGCCCACGCGGCGATCTCAGCGGCGCAGGGGCTGAGGCGACCCCTAAAAAAGGGAGCTCGTGAGGGAAACATGGTTTCCCTCACGGGAGCAAGCCGAAGGCGAGCGACATTCATCCAGCGGCGGAGCGTACGGCTTCTTCGTAGATCCGGTCGCGCTCGAACCGGTCGAGCTCCTCTGAGAGCAGGTCGGAAGGGGGCGGCGGATCGCCCGGCGGGAACGGCGTCGGCTTGCCGTCGATCTCGACGCCCTCGAGCTGGTCGGCCGGCTTGTGCTCGAGCTCGACGGGCCGATCGAGACGGGAGCGCAGCCAACCCGCGAGCAACTCAGCCTGCGCGACGGTGCCGGTCACGCGAATCCGCTCGACATCTCCGATCCCGGGCCAGAGGGACGCAAGCTGCCGACGCCAGCGGCTGGTCCGCGCCCAGGCGATGTCGGAGACCACGACGCGGTCGAAGACGCCGGTGAGCTGGGCGTAGGCGCTGGGTAGCTCGGGCCACTCGGTGCTGTCGACGATCAGACGGTCGACGACGTCCACGAGGCTCTCGAACGAGTCGCTGCCGAAGGTGGGGACGCCGCGCCAGCGGAGAAAGACCGGCAGATCCGGCAGGAAGAGCGGTTGCGCGACGCTGGCCGGCGCCGATGCGCGCCTGCCCCCGAGCCTGATCCGGATCGTCTCGGCACAGATCTGACGGCCCTCGCCTGACGGGAAGACCTCGACGTCGACCTTTGCCTCGAGCCCGTCCTCGCGCTCGGGCTCGGGGACGAGGACGATCGTCCGCGACGGATGGCGTTCTGCCAGCCCGGACAGGACGTCTTCCGCCGCCTCCACCCACTCGGGCGGGACCCACGCCGTGTGCGTCATCACACTCGTCCGCTGGAACGGCACGTCCGAGCCCGGCGCGATGCGCAGCGCGGCGACTTCGCGCTCTATCTCCCTGATCGACACTAGCGCCGTCGCCATGCCCGCCCGTCGCGTTCCATCAGCTCGTCCGCCGCACCGGGTCCCCAGGTTCCCGCGGCGTAGTTGGGGAACGCCGGGCGGTCACGCGCCCAGGCCGCCACCATCGCGTCCACGAGCGCCCACTGCTCTTCCACCTCGTCGATGCGGGTGAACAGGGTCGCGTCGCCGAGCATCGCGTCGAGAATGAGACGCTCATATGCCTCCGGTAGGCCGGTCCGGAAGGCGCCCCCATACAGGAAGTCCATGTGCACCGTGCGAATCGTCATCCCCTGGCCGGGGACTTTGACGCCGATGGCGAGCGACACTCCCTCGTCGGGCTGAACGTGGACGATGAGGACGTTCGGCTTCAGCCGCTCTGCAGACAGCTCCTCGAACGGCGGGTGTGGCGCGCGCTTGAACTGAATCGCGATCGTCGTCTCGCGACGCGCGAGCCGCTTGCCGGTGCGGACGTAGAACGGCGTGTCGGCCCAGCGCCAGTTGTCGACGAAGAGCTTCGCGGCGACGTAGGTCTCCGTCATCGAGCCCGGCTCGACGCCCGGCTCCTCGCGGTACGCCGGCACCTCCTCGCCCTCGATGTAGCCGCGCCCGTACTGCCCGCGCACGACCGACTTCGGTCCCGGTGTGTGCATCGCGCGCAGAACCTTCACCTTCTCGTTGCGCACCGAGTCGGCTGTGAAGTCGATCGGCGGCTCCATCGCGGTGATCGCGACGAGCTGCAACATGTGGTTCTGGAAGATGTCGCGGATCGCGCCGGCCTGTTCGTAGTACCCGGCGCGGCCCTCGATGCCCATCGTCTCGGCGACGGTGATCTGGATGTGATCGACGAACTGCCGGTTCCAGATCGGCTCGAAGATCCCGTTCGCGAAGCGGAGCGCGAGCATGTTCTGCACGGTCTCCTTGCCGAGGTAGTGATCGATGCGGAAGACCTCGCGCTCCTCGAAGTACTCCTCGATCACCTTCTGCAGCTCGCGCGCGGACGCGAGCTCGTGGCCGAACGGTTTCTCGATGATCAGGCGGACCCACCCCTGCGCCGTACGCCGCTTGCCGAGGGCACCGACGACGGTCTGGAAGACGTTCGGCGGCGTCGCTAAGTAGTAGACGCGGTTCCCTCGCGTCTCGCGCTCCTTCTCGAGCTCCGTGAGCGTCTCGGCAAGCCGGTCCTCGCCCTTCTCGTCGGCAAAGTCCATCGCGACGTAGCGCATGCCGCTCGCGAGCGACTCCCAGACGTCCTCACGGAAGTCGTCGCGGGAGTGCTCCTGCACCGCCTCCTTCATCCGGTCTCTGAACTCGTCGTCCGTCTCCTCCGTCCGTGAGACGCCGACGACCGCGAAGTTCTCCGGCAACAGCCGGCGATACGCGAGCGAGTAGAGCGCCGGAAAGAGCTTGCGCTTCGTCAAGTCGCCCGACGCGCCGAAGATGACGAGGATGCACGGATCCGGGGCGCGCCGTACCTCCAGTCCTTCGAGCAGCGGATTGTCCTGCGCGATCGCCACGGCTACCGCGGGTCCTGGCCGGCTTTCGCGCGCTCGACGGCTTTGATGGCGTGGCCGCCGAACTGGTTCCGCAGCGCAGCGGCGACCCTGGCGGAGAACTTGATCTCGTCACGCGACTGGAAACGTGCGAAGAGCGACGCCGCGATCACGGGCACCGGCACGTTCTCGTTGATCGCCTCGTTGATCGTCCAGCGGCCTTCACCCGAGTCCTCGACGTAAGGGGCGATGTCCTCGAGCTTCGAGCCGTGCGTCTCGAACGCCGCGTGCAGGAGCTCGAGCAGCCAGGAGCGCACGACCGAGCCGTTACGCCAGATGCCGGAGATCTCGTACGCGTCGAGGTCGTACTCGGCGTGCTCCATGATCTCGAAGCCTTCTGCATACGACTGCATCAGTCCGTACTCGATGCCGTTGTGCACCATCTTTACGAAGTGGCCGGCGCCGGACGGGCCGACGTGCGCATATCCCTTTTCGGGCGCGAGCGCCTTAAGGACGGGCTCGAGCCGTTGCACCGGCTCGTCGTCGCCGCCGACCATCAGGCAGAAGCCCACCTCGAGACCCCAGACACCACCGGACACGCCCGCGTCGACGAAGTGGATGCCGCGGTGCTTCGCCTCCACGTACCGGCGTTTCGAGTCCCGGAAGTTCGAGTTCCCGCCGTCGACGATGGTGTCTCCCTCGTCCGCGATCTCGAGCAGTTGGTGAAACGTGTTCTCCGTGATCTCGCCGGCGGGGATCATCATCCAGAAGGCACGCGGCGGCTCGAGCTGTTTCTTGAGCTGCTCGAGCGAGTCGGCCGTCCGCGTCTCGACCTTGGGGTCGTAGGAGTGCATGTCGTGACCGTGTTCACTCAGGCGCTCCGTCATGCCCGACCCCATGCGGCCGAGCCCGATCATCCCCAGTTGCACTAGAGGTCCTCCAGTCTGATCCGCACGATCGGGCGCCGACGTTCTTCGAGCGAGCGGTAGTCGCCCTCGGCCTGCGCCCGGATGAGACGGCCGAAGCCGAAATCCTCGCCGGGAATCGGGATCTCCTCACCGGTGTCGTCGACGACCTGGACGAAGAGCCCGGTCGGGGGGCCACCCTTGTGGAGCTGTCCTGTCGAGTGCAGGTAGCGCGGCCCCAACCCGTGCGTGACGACGCAGCCGGTCTCGTGTCCGCGGTCGATCAGAGGCTGCAGCTCGCGCTCACGCATCGGATCGATGAACGCCTGAATCGCGATGTAGTTCGGCGGCTCGGCGCGCGCCAGGAGCTCGTCGAGCGAGCCTGCGGGCTCGAGCCTCGGATCCTCGCCCGAGGCGAGCACCTCCTTCGTCTTGTCCTTCGCCGCCTGGACGTCCGGCTGGTCGAACGGATTGATCTCCAGGATGGCGCCGGCAACTGCGACGGCGAACTCCCAGCGGAAGAACTCGGCGCCGATCTCGTACGAATCTCCGAGCTGCACTTCTGCGCCCTGGCGGTCCGAGCCCTCCGGGCTCTCGCCCGGCGCGGGCACCAGCCCTTTCCCCTGTTTGCCCGTGGACTCGGCGATCAGCTGCTCGGCCCACAGCCCGAACCGGCCCTCCGTCTCCGTGATGCACACCTTGTCGCGCCCCTCGCGCCAGCGCTCGCCGAACTCGAGGCCCAGCTGAAGACCCGGATTCGCATCGCCGCGGCAAGCCTCCGCCATGCGTTGCCCGTTCGAGAGCACCCGCTCGATCTCGATGCCCATCAGCGCCGCCGGCACGATCCCGAACGGCGACAGTGCCGAGTAACGGCCGCCGATGGTCGGCTCACCTGCGAACACGCGCATGCTGCGCGTGTTCGCCAGCTGCTCGAGTGCAGAGCCTGGGTCGGTGATAGCGACGAACTGCTCGCCGTTCCCACCTGTCTTCGCCCAGAAGTACTCGAAGTGCGACAGCGTCTCCAGCGTGCCGCCTGACTTCGACGAGACGATGAACATCGTCTTGCTCAAGTTCAGGGACTTCTCCGCATGCCGGATCATCGCGGGATGCGTCGTGTCGAGCACGTGCAGCTGCTTCGCTCCGAACGTCTGCTTCAGCACCTCGGGCGCGAGCGAGGAGCCGCCCATGCCGAGCAGGACGAACGACTCGAATTTCTTGCGCGCCTCCGCCGCGAACTCGGCGATCTCGCCCGCGCGCTCCTGCATCCGCTTCGGCTCGTCGAGCCAGCCGAGCCACTTGTCCTCGTCCACGCCGGTCCAGACGGTCGCGTCGCGTGCCCAGATCCGCTCGACGAGCTCCTGCTGCGTCGCGACGGTCACGCGGGAGCCAGCGAACCGCGTTTGGCGCGAATCCCTTCGAGCAGCTCGTCGAAAGAGTCGCTGAACTTCTGCACGCCCTCACGCTCGAGCGTGTCGGAGACATCGTCGTAGTCGATGCCGGCGGCCGCGAGATCGTCGAACAGCTTGCGTGCCGCGTCGACGTCCTTCGCCAACGTCAGCTCGACCTTGCCGTGGTCCTGGAATGCGCGGATCGTCTCCTCGGGCATCGTGTTCACGGTTTCGGGCCCGATCAGCTCCTCGACGTACATGACGTCGCGGTAGTCGGGATTCTTGGTGGACGTCGACGCCCACAGGCAGCGCTGCTTCGTTGCGCCCTTGGCCTCGAGAGCCTTCCAGCGCGGCCCGGCGAAGATCTCGAGGTAGTTCTGGTACGCGAGCTTCGCGTTCGCGATTGCGAGCTTGCCTTTCAGCTTCGTGGCGTCCCCGCCGATCTCGTCGAGCCGCTTGTCCGTTTCCGTGTCCACGCGCGAGACGAAGAAGCTCGCCACCGAGTGCACCTGCTTGGGGTCGCCGCCACTCTCGACGAGCCGTTCGAGGCCGCGGATGTACGACTCCATGACCTCCTTGTGGCGGTCGAGCGAGAAGATCAGTGTCACGTTGATGCTCTTCCCCGAGGCGATCATCTCCTCGATCGCACCGAGGCCCGGCTCGGTCGCCGGAATCTTCACGTAGAGGTTCGGCTTGTCGATCCAGTCGTGCAGCCGGCGCGCCTCGACGACAGTGCCGTCCCGGTCGTAGGCGAGTGTCGGATCGACCTCCCACGAGACGTACCCGTCGAGGCCGTGGCCCTCGTCCCAGACCGGGCGCAGCAGGTCGCAGGCGTCCGAGATGTCGTGCGACGAGAGCTGCAGGAAGATCTCCTTCGGGTCATCTTCGCCCGACTCCAGGACCTTCTTCAGCTGCTCGTCGTACGCATCCCCTTCCGAGATCGCTTTCTGGAAGATCGTCGGATTGGACGTGACGCCGACCACAGCGTCCTGCTCCATCAGCTGCGCGAGCTTGCCGCTCTGCAGCATCTGCCGCGAGAGGTAGTCGATCCAGACGCTCTGGCCGAGCGCCGACAGCTTGTGCAAATTCGATTCAGGCATGAGAGGTGTTCCTTTCCAAGTCTTTAATCATCTGCAGTCGTTTCAGGTACGGCTGGCCGCCGTCGAACCGTGCCGCCACGAACGTCGTGACGAGGTCGCGCGTCAGCGACGGCCCGACCACCTCCGAGCCGAGGCAGAGGATGTTCATGTCGTCATGCTCTACGCCCTGGTGGGCGGAGTAAACGTCGTGGCAGATCGCGGCGCGGATCCCGGGCAGCTTGCAGGCGGCGATCGAGGCGCCCACGCCGGAACCGCAGACGAAGACTCCGCGCTCGGCATCGCCACGGAGAATGGCCTCGCCGATCTCGCGGGCCTTGTCCGGGTAGTCGAGCCGGACGGCGTCGGTATCGGTGCCCAGGTCCAGCACGGAGTGCCCGGCAAGCGCCTCGAGCACTGAGTCACGCAGGCGGACGCCCCGGTGGTCGAATGCAATCGCCACCTTCACGGCTGGACCGTACCCCACCGGCACGAGACGACGCCTGGCTCCTAGAATGGCCGGCGATGGACGCGAACGACCTCCGCGAGCTCGGCCAGCAGTTCCGCGTCGATTCGATCCGCCCGGCCGCCGTCGCCAAGTCGGGGCATCCCACCTCCGGCATGTCCGCAGCCGACCTGATGGCCGTCCTCGTCGCGAACCATCTCCGCTACGACTACGACAGCCCGAAGAGCCCGGCGAACGACCGCCTGATCTTTTCCAAGGGGCATGCCTCGACGTTGTACTACGCGATTCTCCGCGCCGTCGGGGCGATCACCGACGAGGAGCTGCTCACGTACCGGAAGTTCGGCAGCATGCTCGAGGGGCACCCGACTCCGCTCATCCCGTGGGTGGACGTCGCGACCGGCTCGCTCGGACAGGGCCTACCGATCGGCGTCGGGATGGGGCTCGCCGCGAAGTACCTCGACCGCCTTCCTTCGCGCGTCTGGGTGCTCTGCGGCGACAGCGAGATGGCGGAGGGTTCGATGTGGGAGGCCTACGAGCACGCGTCGCACTACGAGCTAGACAACCTCACCGCGATCATCGACGTGAACCGGCTCGGCCAGCGCGGCGAGACCATGATCGGCTGGAACACGGGCGTGTACGTCGAACGCGCGCGTGCGTTCGGCTGGAACGCGATCGAGATCGATGGACACGACGTCGAGGAGATCGACCGGGCATACGAGGAAGCGGCAGGGACAACGGGACGCCCGACAGTGATCGTGGCGCGCACGATCAAGGGCAAAGGTGTCAAGGCGGTCGAGAACAAGGAAGGCTGGCACGGCAAGCCGCTCGACGATCCCGACGGGGCGATCGAGGAGCTCGGCGGGGTCCGCAACATCCGCGTCGAAGTCGCAAAGCCGAAGCCTGGAGAGGCGCACCGATTCCCGGACGGGCCGCTCGAGCTGCCGCGCTACGAGCTCGGCCAAGAGGTGGCGACGCGGAAGGCGTACGGCGAGGCGCTCGCGGCGCTCGGGTCCGCTCGTGGAGACGTGGTCGCACTTGACGGCGAGGTGAGCAACTCGACGTTCGCCGAGATCTTCAAGGAGGCGCACCCTGACCGCTTCTTCGAGATGTACATCGCGGAGCAGCAACTCGTCGCCGCGGCTGTCGGCCTACACGCACGCGGCTGGAACGCATTCGCCTCCACCTTCGCCGCGTTCTTCTCGCGCGCGTACGACTTCGTCCGCATGGCGGCGATCAGCCGCGTGGATCTGCGCCTCGCGGGGTCACACGCCGGCGTCTCGATCGGCGAGGACGGTCCTTCCCAGATGGCGCTCGAGGACATCGCCTCGCTGCGCGCGATTCACTCGAGCGTGGTGTTGCACCCGTGCGACGCGAATCAGACCGCCAAGCTGGTCGTGGCAATGGCGGACACGAAGGGCATCGTGTTCATGCGCACGCTCCGCCCCAACACGCCGGTGATCTACGGGCCGAACGAGGAGTTCGAGGTCGGCGGCAGCCGCGTCGTCCGCTCGTCGGACGATGACGACGTCACGATCGTCGGCACAGGCATCACGGTCCACGAGGCACTCAAGGCGGCCGACGCGCTCCAGGAGGACGGCATCGCCGCCCGCGTGATCGATGCCTACTCGATCAAGCCGATCGATGCGGAGACGCTGCAGGCCGCCGCGGAGGCGACGGGCAAGATCGTCACCGTCGAGGACCACTTCCCCGACGGCGGCCTCGGTGACGCTGTCCTGGCCGCGCTCGCCGAGAAAGACGAGCACGCGCGGGTGCTGAAGCTGGCGGTGCGAGAGATGCCGCGCTCCGGCAAGCCGGAGGAGCTCCTGAACGCGTACGGCATCGACGCCGAGCACATCGCAGCCGCGGCGCGTCAGCTCGTCGGTTCGGAAGTCACCACCTCCTAGAGCCGCCGCTGCCGCTCGCAGGCGCGAGCGAGAACCCGGGTCACGGGCCGTACTCTTACAGCCGTGGCAGTCCTGATCGCATCCAACCTCCGCAAGGAGTTCTCCGGCGACCCGCTGTTCGACGGCGTGTCGTTCAAGGTCGAGCGCCGCGACCGCGTTGCGCTCGCCGGGCCCAACGGCGCCGGCAAGACGACCCTGCTGCGCGCGATCGTGGGCGAGACGAACCTCCACGGTGGGGACATCGTCTTCCAGAAGGGCACGCGCGTCGCGCTGCATGACCAGCGCCCGCCGCTGGAGCGGCGCCTGACGCTGCGCGACTACGTCCTCTCCGGGGCACGCGACCTGATTGCACTCGAGGATGAGCTGCGTCGTCTGGAGCAGGCGATGGCAGCCGGAGATCACGACGACGCCACCATTCGCCGGTACGGCGAGGCGCAGGCGCGGCTGGAGCATGCGGGCGGCTACGACTGGCGTGAGCGCGCAACCGCCGTCGTGCGCGGGCTCGGCTTCGCGGACGAGCAGCTCGACCGCCAGCTCCAGACCTTCTCGGGGGGCGAGCTGACACGCGCCTCGCTCGCACGCGCCCTCGGCGGCGATCCGGATCTCCTGCTCCTCGACGAGCCCACCAACCATCTCGACGTCGAAAGCCTGGAGTGGCTGGAGCGCGAGCTGCAGTCACTCGACGCCGGGATCATGATCGTGGCGCACGACCGCTGGTTCCTCGAAGCGGTGACGAACGTGGTGCTCGAGCTCGATGCGGGGCGTTCGACATATTTCAAAGGCCCGTGGCACGCCTGGCGCCTCGAGAAGGCGTCCCGCCTCCACGCCGCGACCAAGGCGGCCGAGCGCGTCGGGCGGGACATCGAGCGGCTGGAGCGTTTCGTCGCCCGCTTCCGTGCCTCGACGGAAAAGATGGCGCGCAAGGCGCAGGTGAAACTGACGCAGATCGAGCGCCTCGAAAAGGAACGCGCGAAGTCGAAAGGCGAAATCGATTTGCTGACGCGTAGGACCAGGAGCCTCGGCTTCGAGTTCCTGAAGCCCGCGCGCAGCGGCCGCACTGTTCTCGAGGCCGAAGGGCTCGCGCTCCGGATCGGCGACCGCGTGCTGCTGGAAGGCGCAAGCTTTGCGATCGAGCGCGGCGAGCACGTGGCGCTCGTCGGTCCGAATGGATCGGGAAAGACCACGCTGCTGGAAACCATCCTCGAGCGGCGCGAGGCCGACGACGGGTCCGTGCGTCTCGGCCACGGGGTCGTGCCGGCGTACTTCTCGCAGCAGGAGATGGAGCTCGACACGCGCGGGTCCGTGCTGCAGTGCGTGCAACGCGCCACGGGCCTGCAGCGTCCCGACGCGCAGAAGCTCCTGGGCCGCTTCCTCTTCTCCGGGTGGGCCGAGCACGAGAAGCCCGTGCTCATGCTCTCCGGTGGCGAACGCCGGCGGCTTGCGCTCGCGCTGGTCGTCGCGTCCGGTGCGAACTTCCTCGTCGTCGACGAGCCGACGAACCACCTCGACCTCGAGAGCCGCGAGGCACTCGAGGCTGCGCTCGAGGCCTTCCCTGGGACGGTCCTGCTCGTCTCGCACGACCGCGCCCTTCTGGACGCAGTCGCCGAACGAACGATTGCGATCGAGGACCGCCAGCTCAACTCCTCCGACGGCGGCTGGGCGGAATACGTCCGTCAGCGCGAGGCGCGCAAGGCTCCGCCTCCGCCTCCGCCGGTCGAGCGGAAGCCTGCGAAGCCGCGCAAGCCACCCGCCAAGGCAAAGGCCCCCTCGGAGCTCGAGCGGATCGAGGCGCAGATCGCCGAACATGAAACGACAGTCGCCGAGCTCGAGCGGCGACTCTCAGAAGACTGGAACGACGTCGAGATGCTCGCCGCCCACCGCCACGCACGCGACGAGCTCAAGGCTCTGCTCCAGCGGTGGGAGCGCCTGTTCGAGCGGGCGCACACGTGAGCGTCCCTCGCCTTCGGCTCGCTCCCGTGGGGGAACAGGTCGGCCTATGAGCGAGCCGCCGGTCATCCGCACGGAAGAATCGGGGGCGGCGGTGAGCCGCTGGACCGGGCTCGGCGCGGCGCTCAGGCGGTTCGGTCTCGCCTGCGCCGCCCTCGCGGCCGGGCTCGGGGTGCTCGCTACGGTGATCGCCCTCGCGACGGGTCACGGCGTCTCGGCCACAATCGCCGTCGCGTACTACATCGTGGGGTGTCTGCTGTTCCTGATCGGAACGTTCCCCACGGGCGGCTTCTCGCTCCTTCGCGGGACGCTCACGAAACGCCGTCCAACGGGCGTCCGAGGAGAGCCGATCTTCATCTTCGGGATCGTCCTGATCGGCCTCGGCGTCATCGCCGACATCTACTCCTTCTAGGCACTTACTCGAAGGTCGCGATCAGCGCTTCCGCGACGACCTTGAGTGGACGACCGGAAATCTGGCTCGCCTTGCGCAGCCGCGCGAACGCATCCTGCTCCGAGAGCCCTTCCTTCTCCATGAGCAGTCCCTTGGCGCGCTCGATCGCCTTGCGCGCGGCCAGCGCCTCCGCCAGCGACTCCGCTTCCTCGCGGAGTGCCGTGAGCTCCTCGTGGCGCGCGCGCGCAGTGCGGATGGCCGGCAGCAGATCCTGCTCACGGAAGGGTTTGACCAGATAGCCGAACACGCCGACCTCGGCTGCGCGCTCCACGAGCTCGTTCTGCCCGTACGCGGTCAGCATCACGATCGGAATCGGCCGCTCCTCGAGGATCCGGCGAGCTGCCTCGATCCCGTCGAGCTTCGGCATCTTGACGTCCAGGAGGGCGAGATCCGGCCGCTCCGAGCGCGCGAGGGCCACCGCCTCCTCCCCATCGCGGGCCTCAGCGCACACCTCGAAACCGGCGTGCTCCAGCAGGGCCCGCAGGTCGAGCCGGATGATCGTCTCGTCCTCAGCGACCAGGATCCTCACCTCTGCTGGGTGAGTCTGGCGCATACCGCTCAACCGAGGGATAGTGCCGCCCCGGGGCCCGGGCGATCCTCTCAAGTGCGGCTCCTCATGTCTGACCAGGAATACAGCACCCCCAAGCCTCTCGTGCTCCGCGTGGAAATCTCGGCGGAGCAGGCTGCCTCGCTCGCCCCCCTCCTCGGTGGCCGAAGCGACGTCGGGCAGCAGCCGATCTCAGAGCACACGGCGGACGCCAGAGTGATCGAGCTCAAGCGCCTCGAGGTCGACCTGGAACAGCGCGAAGCCGAGTTCGAAGCCGACGTCCAGTTCCGCGAAGACCGGATCGAGCGCTGGCGCACCGAGCTCGAAGAGCTCGAGCAGACACTCGACCGGCGTGAGCGGGACCTCGTCAGCTACGTCGACCAGCTCCAGGGCGCAATGTCCGGGAGCGACGGCGCCTGGTGGTCACGGCCGGCCGGCGGCGACGGCGGCGTCCGTTAGCCGAGCAAAAGCTGCGCTTTTGCTCGGGTCTCAGTTACGGCGCTTCGCGCTGAACGTGCGCGGGCAGAGCCCGCGCACTCCTTTTGGTGTTGACGCTGAGCGGTTGTCCTCAACCGTCCGGGCACGGGCGCTGACGCGGCCGCGCCCGCATGAGTTCGCCTCCGGCCTTTGGCGTGTGGTTGGTCACGGGGGAAAGACCACCTCGGCTCGGGTGCCTCCTTCGCTGCGAAGGTCAAGGCGACCTTGCAGCTCATCTCGTACGAGTGCCTGCACGATCGACAAACCCGTTCCAGCCGCATCGGCTTCGATCCCCGTCCCGTCGTCCGTGATTGCGAGGACGACCTCGCCGTTTCGCTGGGCGAGTTCGATCTGAACGCTGTCGCCGCCGTGCTCGAGAGCGTTCTGCAGCAACTCGCTGAAAACCAGCGCCAGCGCGGTCGCCCGATTGCCCGCGATCGACACGGGCTCGAGGTCGGCGTGGACTTCCTTGCCGACGGCCAGGCCCTGCACGAGCATCGCGCGCAACCGTTCGAGCAGCTCGCGTAGCTCGACCACCTCCTCGCGCTGTTCCGTCAGGACCTCGTGTACGGCCGCGATGGCGAGGATGCGGTGGACCGAATCCTCGAGTGCCTTGCGCGGGTCCGCGTCCGGGGCACGAGCCTGCAGGCGCAAGAGCGACGCGACGGTCTGGAGGTTGTTCTTGACCCGGTGATGGATCTCTTGCGCGAGTACGCCGCGCATGACGGCACGCCCGTGTTCGAGCGCCACCGCCGCGTGGTGTGCGATCGAGACGAGCAACGCGCGCTCCTCGTCGGTGAACGGCGTGTCGCGGTCGCAGACGAGCTCGCCGATCTGCCGCCGCTTCCAGCGCAGGGGGAGGCGCACGCTGTGCGCCCCGGCCCGGCCCTCGGGCCACGCGATGTTGCCGTCTTCGAGCACGAGCGCTGCCCCGGTGGCGCCGACCGCCTCCATCGTCGTCTTCACGATTGCCTCGAGCGACTCCTCGAGGTAAAGGGACTCGGAGACCGCCTCCGAGATCTTGGCCAGGGCCTCGAGCTCGGCGACCCGGCTCTGCGCTTGTGCGTACAGCTGCGCGTGTTGAATCGTCTGCGAGACCTGATCCGCGATCGCGACGAGCAATTCGATCTCGTCCTGTGTGAACTCGCGCGGCTCGAGCGTGCGCACGTTCAGGGCGCCGGCGAGTGAGTCGCGGGCCAGAATGGGCACCGCGAGAATCGACTCGTAGGCGTCCTCCGACAAGTTGGCGAACTGCTTGAAGCGCGGATCGAGGTGCGCCTGTGAGGGAATCATCACGGGCGCCCGGTCGGCCGCCGCGGTTCCCGTGATTCCCTCACCCGGCCGCATCCGCGGACGCTTCGTCATCTCCTCCACGCTCGTGCCGTGCGTAGCGCGCAGGATGAGCTCGTTCGTCCGCTCGTCGTAGAGGTAGACGAAGCAGGCCTCGGTCCGGAGGGCGTCGGCGACCTTGCGGGCGACCAGGTCGAGGACCTCCTCCAGGTCGAGCGTCGAGTTCACCGCGGCGATCGTCTCGGTGAGAAGGCGCAGATGACGCGCTCGTACGTCCACTGCCGCGACGGCTACACGCGTGCTGCCGGGTCCGGCGCCCGCGCACTCCCAACGCCTCGGTGTACCGCCCACTCCCGGCCGGCGAGGCTGCCTGCCACCCCGGCCACGGCAAGCGCATTCATCCCATGCAGGACGCCGAGCCAAGAGGAAGCCCCGCCCGCCCACGCGAGCAGGATCTGGACCACGAGCAGGCCGGCGACGGCTCCGCTCCACTTCACGCGAGAGGGGCCATCGGCGCGACGCGAGACGAAGGCGAGGACCAGGAGGATGAGCGCCGCCAGGAAGATGATGTACCCAAGGGCGGCGTGGGCGCCGAATCCGTCCGAGACTGTGTCCTTCCCGATCGTTCCCTTGTCGTGGGCCTCGTTGACGGCGTTGAAGGCACCGTAGGAGGCGAGACCCACCTGGACGATGATGGCCACCGAGACGATCGATGCCCAGATCCGAAATGCGCTGTTCAAGTCTCCCTCCCCCGTTGGCTGATCCCGCAGACTAGACCGCGGTCCCTAGTGACCACGAGGCAAGCACACCTAACACAACCCTTACCCCGGGGAGGGAATTTCCTTGCAGACGAGGAATAGGTTCGGACCATGTCCGCACTCCCCCTGAATCTCGTGGACACGGCCGGTTTCCTCGTGGCTGACAACCGTGGGCGGATCGTCGGGAAGGTCGAGTGTCCAATGTACGGAGCGCTCCCCGACGTCCCCGACGCGCTCTCCGTCCGCGCGGGCGTCTTCTCCCGTCACCGCCGCCTGGTCCCGGCCGACACGATCGCCGACGTCGACCCGACCAGCAAGGTCGTCGGCCTCCGCGTCGCCCGCGAGACCATCCGCCGCTTCCTCTAACCCGCCCCGAAAACGACCCGCCCGGCCGACCGTCTAAACCCACTCCCGACAGTACCCGCCCCGAGAACGACCACGAGCTGCGCTAGAAAGCGGCAGCTCGCAGTCGGCCGTCAGTTGGATCTCGTAGGCCGCAGAAGCTCACGAGACCGGTCTTCATTCTCTCTCTTTCTCAGAGCACCGACAAGTACTTCTTGAGCTCCCACTCGGTGAGCTGCACCCGGTACTCGTCCCACTCAGCTCGCTTCAACTCCACGTAGCGGTCGAAGATGTGGGGGCCGAGCGCCTTGCGGACGAGCTCCGAGCCCGCGAGCTCGTCGACGGCCTCCCCGAGCGTCTCCGGCAGCGAGACGATCCCGCGCTCCTTTCGCTGCTCGGCAGTGAGGTGGTAGAGGTTCGTCTCCATCGGCTCGGGCAGCTCGTACCCCTGCTCGATCCCCTCCAGGCCTGCATGGAGCAGCGCGGCGAACGTCAGGTACGGGTTGCAGGCCGGATCGGGACAGCGGATCTCCGCCCGCGTCGCCTGCTCGGCGCCCGGCTTGTAGAGAGGGATTCGGATCAGCGCCGAGCGGTTCCGCCGTGACCAGGCGACGTACACCGGCGCCTCGTAGCCCGGTACGAGCCGCTTGTACGAATTCACCCACTGGGCAAACACCGCGCTGATTTCCCGTGCGTGTTTGAGCTGGCCGGCGATGAACGCCTTCCCCACCGGGGAGAGGTTCCAGTCGTCGTCGCCGTCGAAGAACGCGTTGCGCCCCTCGTTGAACAGCGACTGGTGCGTGTGCATCCCGGAGCCGTTCTCGCCGAAGATCGGCTTCGGCATGAAAGTCGCGTGGTAGCCGGCCTTCTTCGCGATCTCCTTCACGATCAGCCGGTAGGTGACCGTGTGGTCGGCCATGGCGAGTGCGTCCGAGAAACGCATGTCGATCTCGTGCTGTGACGGGCCGACCTCGTGGTGCACGTACTCGATCGGGATGCCCATCCCCTCGAGCGCCCGAACGGTCTCCTGCCGCAACTCGCTCGCTGCGTCCAGGGTCGTCATGGCGAAGTAGCCACCCTCGTCGAGCGTCTCGGTGCCCTTGTCGTCGCGGAAGAGGAAGTACTCGAGCTCGGGGCCGACGTTGAACGTGTCGAAGCCGAGCGAGGCCATGCGGTCGAGCGCGCGACGGAGGACGTAACGCGGATCCCCTTCGTAGGGCTTCCCATCCGGCGTGACGATGTCGCAGATCATCCGCGCCACCCTCGTCTCGCCCTCCTTCCACGGCATCAGCTGGAAGGTCTCCGGGTCCGGGATCGCCACCATGTCGGACTCCTCGATCGCGTTGAACCCGGTGATCGACGAGCCGTCGAAGCCCATGCCGTCGTCGAGCGCCGCCTCGATCTCGCTCGGCGTAACGGCGAAGCTCTTCAGGTGCCCCTCGATGTCCGTGAACCAGAGGAGGACGAATTCGATCCCCTCCTTCTCGATCCGGCCGTGCACCCGCTTGCGTGATTCCTCGCTCGACGTCGCCCTGTTCCGTGTCTCGACCTGCGCCATGAAATCCTCCCTCGAAACGCGAAAAGCCCCAGGCGCAGACAAGGCGCCCGAGGCTCCATTGCCTCACTGACGGACGGAGTCTATACGGTGACGCCGTGCGCCTACTGGTCACCGGTGGTGCGGGATTCATCGGCTCGCACTTCGTCAAGCGGATGCTCGCGGCCGGCGAGGACGTGGTGGTGCTGGACAAGTTCACGTATGCGGGGAATCCGGCCAACCTGCCCGAGGGAATCGACTGCCGCCGGGGTGACATCGCGACGCGCGAGGACGTCGACCAGATCGGCCCGGTCGACGCGATCGTCAACTTCGCCGCCGAGACGCACGTGGATCGCTCGATCCTTGGCCCGGAGGATTTCGTGCGCACCGACGTGCTGGGGACGCTCGTGCTGCTCCAGGCCGCGGAGGAGTCGAGCGCCCGCTTCGTCCAGGTCTCCACGGACGAGGTCTACGGCGACGTCGAGCCGGGCTGGTCGTCGCGCGAGGACGATCCGCTGCGCCCCTCGAGCCCCTACAGCGCGGCCAAGGCCGGCGGCGACCTACAGGTGCTTGCAGCGGTGAGAACGTTCGGCGTCAATGCATCGATCACGCGAGGCTCGAACACGTACGGGCCCAACCAGTATCCGGAGAAGGTGCTACCGCTCTTCGCGACGAACGCCCTCGACGGCGAGCCGCTGCCGCTCTACGGCGACGGCCGCCAGGTGCGGGACTGGCTCCATGTCAACGACCACTGCTCGGCGATCGAACTCGTGCTCCGCCAGGGGGAGGCAGGCGAGGTCTACAACGTCGGCGCGAGCGAGGAGCACGAAAACGTCGAGCTCACCCGGCTGATCGTCGACCACCTCGGTGCGGATCCGTCACTCGTCCGGAACGTCGAAGACCGCGCGGGACACGACCGGCGCTACTCGCTCGACACGACGAAGATTCGCTCACTCGGCTGGCAGCCGGGAAGCGCCTGGGACCAGGGTGTGCGCGCGACGATCGACTGGTACCGCGACAACCGCGACTGGTGGGAGCCGATCAAGCGTTCCGGCGGGTTTCGCGAGTACTACGACAAGCAGTACGCGGCGCGTCTCGGTTAGCAGTTCTCTTGCGCCTGCTGCCGTAGACGGTCGATCTCCGCACGTTGCCCCTGGATCGACTCTGAACGGTCGAGGAGGTCGAGCACGCCGTCGCAGTTGCCGAGCTGGAAGCGCGTGAACGCGAGGTTGTAGTCGGCGTACGCCTCGTCGAGTGAGTTCGTGCCCTGGAGTTTCTGCACCGCGCGCTCGAGCAATGGCAGCGCTCCCGCATAGTCGCCTGCCTGCATCTTTCTGAACCCGGCGGTGTTCAGCTCGGCGCCAGTCGGAGACGCGGGTGTGGCCTTGGGTGGTGGGCTCTCGGGGGTCGTGACCGTGACGGGGCTCTCCACCGTCGTGATCCGTCCCTGGCTCGTGACCCGTTGGATCTTGGTGACCACGGTCGCCGGCGTCCCGTCATTGCGCGTGAGGACATACGCGAGCAACGCTCCGCCGATCGCGCCGGCGAGCAGGAGCGCGGCGAGCAGCGGCCAGGCGCTGCGCGACGGGCGCGCGCGGGACGGGTAGGGCGCGTACTCCGCTTCTTCGACTCGCCGCAAGGACCGCGTAGCTGCCGTCGGCGGCGGTGCCGCCGCGGCAAACTTGCTCGTCGAGACCGCCGCATCGCTGACGGCCGACCTGAGTGCAGCGACGAACTCCCCTGCGGTCCCGTAACGCTGCGCCGGATCCTTTGCCAGCGCGCGCTCGAACACGGGATCGAGCTCACGCGATAGATCGCCGGCAGCAGACACCGCGGGAATCGGCGCGTTGATGTGAGCGGCCGCCTCCGCGGTCGCGCTCTCCGATTCGAAGGGGCGCCTGCCGGTGAGCAGCTCCCACGCGACGATCGCCAGCGCATACCGGTCGCTGGCCGGTCCTGCCCGGTCGCCTTGTGCCTGCTCAGGTGAGAGATAGCCGGCCGTTCCCAGCACCGTCCCGGTCATCGTCAACGAGGCCATTCCGGCGGAGCTCGCGATCCCGAAATCCGCCACGTGCACGTGCCCCTCGCCGTCGAGCATCAGGTTGGCGGGCTTGACGTCTCGGTGGACGACGCCTTCGCGGTGCGCGACGTCGAGTGCGCGCGCAGCTTCTTCGAGCCACGTGAAGACGCGCTCCGGAGCCTGGGCGCCGTCGGCCTGGAGCACATCGTCGAGCGAGCCGCCGCCCAGGTACTCCATGACGATGTACGGACGGTCGTCGTGCTCGCCGACGTCGTAGATCGTGACGGTGTTGGGCTCTCCCGAAAGACGCGCCGCAGACAGCGCCTCGCGGGTAAAGCGCTCGCGAATGGATTTGTCCTGCGCGAAGCGCTCAGCCAGGATCTTGATCGCAACGACACGGCCGAGCACCGCATCGGTGGCGCGGTAGATGTCGCCCATGCCGCCGCGCCCGATCAGCTCAGGCTCGCGGTAGCGAGGCGGAAGGATCGGGGTCTTCACGGCCACAGCTTGTGCCTCTTCCAGTAATGCCGTCGAGCTTCTCGGTCGCGAGCACCAAGCCAGAGGCCACACTCGTTCGCAGCCAAGGCTGGCAGCCTTGGTAAGGACGAGGGTGGACTCTGGCGCCGCGTGATCGCGGGCGAGAAGCCGACATGTATTGCTGGGAGAGGCACAGAACTGAAACGGATCTGGCCTGCTCTCGGTCGCGCAAACGATGAGATGAGGGTTCCGTAAAGAACCATGCTGTTCATGAAGCCCTTTGGTAGCCTCGGTCGCGTCCTGGCTGGGGTCAGCCCGATGCGTCGAACCCTCGTACTCGTCTCCGTTCTCCTGCTCGTCGCCGGCTCGGCGGCGCGTGCTCGCACGTACGCACAACCGGTTCCCGCCGGGGCGGCGACGTTCCTGGTCACCGGCCACGGCTGGGGTCACGGCGTCGGCCTGAGCCAGTACGGCGCGTACGGCTACGCGCAGAAGGGCGTCGGCTACGAGAAGATCGTGCTCCATTACTTCGCCGGGACGGAGCTCGGCGCCGCGCCGGTCTCGCGCGTGCGCGTACTCCTGACGACGGGCGCCACCTCACTCGACATCGGTTCCACGGCCGACTTCAAGGTGCGCGACGCGAGCGGCGTGGTGCACACCGTCACTGCCGGGACTTACACCTTGAAGCCTGCGCTCAAGCTCGCCGTGGACGGACAGGCCACGCCCCGCGCCTTGCCGGGCCCACTGCTGTTCCAGCCGGGAGCTGCCGCACTCGGCCTCAAGCACCGCTACCGCGGCTCGATCCAGATCGACGTCACCGCCGGCAAGCTGCGCGCGATCAACATGGTTGGCCTGGAGCAGTATCTGTACGGCGTCGTCCCGTCGGAGATGCCGTTCGACTGGCTTCCGGAGGCGCTGAAAGCCCAGGCAGTCGTCGCGCGCTCGTACGCACTGGCGACACGACGAACAGGCGCGTTCGACCTCTACCCCGATACGCGCAGCCAGGTGTACCTCGGGATCGAGCACGAGAAGCCGTCAACCAATGCCGCCGTCAACGCCACGGCCGGCCAGGTCGTGCTGTACGAGGGCGAGGTCGCGAAGACATTCTTCTTCTCGACGTCGGGCGGGCGCACTGCGTCGGCGGAGGACGTTTGGGGAGAGCCCGTCCCGTACCTCATCTCGGTCGCGGACCCGTACGACTCGATCTCGCCACACCACGATTGGGGCCCGCTCGTCTTCACGGGAACAAAGCTCGCCAAGGTGTTGAAGATGAAAGGCCGCGTCGTCGATCTGCAACCGGAGCTGAACTCGTCCGGCCGAATCAAAGTGCTCAACGTCGTGGGAACGAAGAGCACGCTCGCTGTGCAGGGCGCGGACCTGCGGCGCCGGCTGGGACTTCAGTCGACGTGGTTCAGCGTCGGCGTTCTGTCGCTGACGGCACCGTCACAACCCGTCACCTTCGGAGGACGTGGCAAGCTGACGGGCATTGCACGTGGCCTGACCCAGGCTGTGCTCCAACAGCAGCAGGGGGACACCTGGACGGCGGTTGCGACCGTGGCGGCGGACAAGGACGGCGTTGTCACGGCGCTGGTAAAGCCCACGATCACCACGCGCTATCGCCTGTCGAGCGGCAAGGTGAGCGCGGCGTCAGTGCGTGTTCCCGTTGCGCCGCTCGCCCGCTTCTATCCGGCGCGGACACAGGACCAGCTGAGCGGCTACGTTCGCCCGGCGTCGCTCGCCGGGACGACGGTCCTGATCCAGAAGCAGCAGGGCACCACTTGGCCTACGGTCGGCCAGGCGACCGTCGAGGCAAACGGTGACTTCCTCGTGAAGCTGCAGCTCACGACCGGGGTGTATCGCGCCCGGGTGAACTCGGGCCACGGCTTCGTGGTCGGCTTCTCGCCGGTGCTCCAGGTCTCCACCCCGTGAGGACAGCCGCCTTTGCGGTCCTGGCGCTGGCCCTGGCGCCGGCCGCCGCTGGGATGCCCTTTCGCGTCGGCTTCGTCCCGAGCGACCCCCTCGTGTCGAAGCAGTACTACCTGGCTCAGGACCACGCTTTCGACGCCTTTCCGACAGAGCTTCCTGTCGTGAACCCGGTCCGCGTGGCGGTCATCGACTCGGGCATCGACGGCGGTCACCCGGAGTTCCGCTCCCGGATCTGGCTGGCCAGGAGCTGGGTCGGAGGCAGAGCCGACACCGACGAGGAAGGCCACGGCACCTTCGTCGCGGGAATGATCGCGGCCGCCATCAACAACAACGAAGGCATCGCCGGCATGGCGTTTCCCGCGCAACTCGTCATCGCCAAGATCGCACGCGCGGACCAGTCGATCGACGTGCGCGACGAGGCCGAGGCGATCCGCTGGGCGGTCGACGCCGGTGCGCGCGTGATCAACCTGTCGATCGGCGGCCTGCGCGATCCGTTCAATCCCCGGCGCGACACCTTCTCGGCCGTCGAGGCGAGTGCGATCAACTACGCCGTCAGCCACGGCGCCGTGCTCGTAGCAGCGGTTGGGAACTCCGATGACGCACCGCAGTCGCCGTGGCCGTTCGCCAGCTACCCGGCGGCTCTGCCGCACGTGCTGGGGGTGAGTGCACTCAGCCCGACCGGCAACGTCCCGCAATTCTCCAATCGCGACCGCATCTACAACGACATCTCGGCGCCCGGGCAGGAGATCTATTCCACCCTGCCTCGAGCGCTGACGGGGCTCCATCCGCTTTGCCAGAACCAGGGGTACTCAGATTGCGGACCGGACGAGTTCCGCCACGCGGCGGGTACGTCGTTCGCCGCGCCACAGGTCACGGCGGCCGCGGCAATCCTGTTCGCGCTCAAGCCGACGTTGCAGCCGGATCAGGTCATGAACCTCCTCGAACGCACGGCGACCGACGTGAACGCGTCGAACGGTTGCAAGCAATGCCCGCTGACGCGTGACACGTTCAGCGGCTGGGGACGGCTCGACGTCGCGAAGGCGATCGGCGCGCTCGACGGTGTCTTGCCACCGCTCGACCGGCTCGAGCCGAACGACGATGCCGGCGGCTCTGCCGCCAGGCTCGGCGCGAAGGTCACGTCGGTCAAGGCGACGATCGACTTCTGGGACGACCAGATCGACGTCTACCGCCTCTATCTGCGGAAGAACCAGAACGTGAAGCTCACGCTCAACGGGCCGGAGGGCTCGACCTCGAATCTCCTGCTCTGGAAGCCCGGGACGAAGCGCGTGAACGACCTGCGCAACCAGCATCTCCGCGCCGCCCAGGCGATCGGCCCCGGGCCGACGCACGGGATCGGCTACAAGGTGCCCGCGACCGGCTGGTACTACGCGGAGGTCAAGCTCACCGCGCGAGGCTTCGGCCCGTACGAACTGACGATCGCGCGGCGTTAGAGGAGCTCTTCGGGCGAGACGTCGCGCAGAGCCCGCGCCGGATTGCCCACCACGACGACGCGCGCCGGGACATCCGTCACCACAACGGCGCCGGCACCGACGAACGCCTCTTCGCCGATTTCCACCGCGGGGCAGAGCACGGCTCCTGCGCCGACGCGCGCTCCGCGCCTGATCGTCGGGCCTTTGCGCAAAGCGTGCCGCTGCTCGGTGCGTCCCATGAAGTTGTCGTTCGTCGTGATCACCCGCGGCGCGATGAACACGTTGTCCTCGAGCGTGGAATAGGCCGTGATGTACGCGTCGGCCTGGATCTTCGTCAGCGCGCCGACCGTGGTGTCGTTCTCGACGAGCGCGCCGCGGCCGATGACGACGTCGTCGCCGACTTCACAACGCTCGCGCACGCATGCTTGGTCGCCGACGATGACGCGCGCGCCGATCCGTGTCCCAGCGAAGACGATGGCGCCCGTGGACACGATCGTCCCGGGCCCCAGCTCGAGCGGTGGCAGGTCCTCCTGTTTCGCGGTGGAGCGTGGCCCGAGCGTGGGTTGCTTGCCGATCACCGCGTAGTCGAGGATCCGGCAGCCGTCGCCGAGCACCGTCCCCGGATAGACAATCGCGGTCTCGGCGACCTCGGCGCTCATGGTTCAGGCCGTGACGGTTTCGAGCGACGCCTGCAGCTGCTCGAGCGCACGTACCACCGCGAGGCCGTCCCGCGCGGCACGCAGCGGGTCGCCCTCGCCGCCGACGAGCTTCAGGAAGTGCTCGCACTCGAGGCGCAGCGGCTCGAGCAGCGGCACCTTCGGGCTGTGGATGTCGCCCGTCCGCGTCCGCCACTCGCCGTAGGTCGTCGTCGGCTCTTCAGGCGCCTTGTCGTACACGGTGACCTTGCGCTCGGGCTCCATGTCGTCGAACACCGCCATCTTGTCGCGGCCGACGACCGTGATGCGCCGGATCTTGTGCGGGTCGAGCCAGGACAGATGCAGATGCGCGATCTTGCCGGACGGAAAGCGCAGGTAGCAGAACACGATGTCCTCGACGTGGGGGTTGAGGAACGCGTGGCCGTGCGCCCACAGCTCCGCCGGTTCCTCGCCGATCAGATAGAGGAGGACCGAGAGGTCGTGCACGCCGAGCGACCAGAGTGCGTTCTCGTGCGTCCGGATCGTGCCGAGGTTCTGCCGGTTGCCGTAGACGCACAGGACATCCCCGAGGTCGCCGGAGTCGACGATCTCCTTCAGCATCTGCACAGCCGGGTGGTAGAGCAGCAGGTGGCCCGGCATCAGAACGCGCCCGCGCTCTTCGGCAAGCTCGCAGAGCTCTTCCATCTCGGCTCCCCGCATGGCGGGAGGCTTCTCGACGAACACGTGCTTGCCGGCTTCCAGGCTGCGCCGCGCGAGCTCGTGGTGCGTCGGCACCGGCGTCGCGACCACGACGGCATCGACCGAATCGTCCGCAAGCACCTCGTCGAAGTTTGCGGTCATGTTGGCGGACGGGTATCGCTGCGCCAGATCGGCGCGCCGCTCATCGTCGATGTCGCAGAGCCAGGCGAGGTCCGCGAGGTCGTCGAAATTGCGAACGAGGTTCCTGCCCCACTGACCTAGGCCGACCTGCGCTACTCGGGTCACAGCTTCCACACTTTGCCGTTGCCGGTGCCGTTCCTACCGGTTGCGTTCCGGAGATCGACCACGACCTGCGCGCGTTCGACCAGGTCGTCGTAGTCGATGGCGCTGTGCGCAGTCACGATCACGACGCAGTCGTAGCTCTCGGGTGCGTAGTCGACGGAGCGCAAGCCGTCGAACTCTGGGACGTGAGGGTCGTGGTACGACACGTCGGCGCCGGCCTTGTGCAGGAGCTCGACGATCTTTTTCGCAGGTGACTCGCGCACGTCGTCGATGTCGGCCTTGTACGACACGCCGAGGATCAGGATCCGTGAGCCCTTCAGGGACTTCTCGGCACCATGGTTCAGCGCCTGGGAGATCAGCGAGCGGCAGAAGAACGGCATGTTCGCGTTCACCTTGCCGGCGAGGTCGATGAACTCCGTATAGAAGTCGTACTCGCGCGCCTTCCAGGTGAGGTAGAAGGGGTCGATCGGGATGCAGTGCCCGCCGAGACCGGGTCCCGGCTTGAAGCTCATGAAGCCGAACGGCTTCGTCTCAGCGGCCTCGACGACCTCCCAGACGTCCACCTCCATGCGCTCGCACAATTGGGCGAGCTCGTTGACCAGCGCGATGTTGACCGCGCGGAAGATGTTCTCCAGCAGCTTTGTCATCTCCGCAGCCTCCGGCGAGGAGAGCGGGACGACCGTGTCGACCGCGGAGCGGTAGAGCTCCACCGCCCGCTCGGTGCAGGCGGGCGTGAGACCGCCGACGAGCTTGGGCGTGTTCTTCGTCGTCCAGTCGGTGCGCCCTGGATCGACGCGCTCGGGCGAGAACGCAAGATGAAAGTCCTCGCCGGCCTTCATGCCGCTGCGCTCGAGAATCGGCTGCAGGCTCTCCCGCGTCGTGCCCGGATACGTCGTGGACTCGAGCACGACGACCTGACCCTTGCGGAGCCGCGGCGCGATCTCGGCGGCTGCGCT
>DAINSN010000003.1:0-6098 GCA_036741295.1 Gaiellaceae bacterium | reverse complement strand
GGGCCGTTAGCTCAGCTGGTAGAGCAGGGGACTCTTAATCCCAAGGTCGCAGGTTCGATCCCTGCACGGCCCACTAGGCCGAGCGAAGTCCGGCTCGGCTTGCGCCGAGCCATGATGACTTCGCTCGGTCTCTCGTTCATTGATCCTGGGCTTTGGGTGGCCGACGCCGGCGAAGCCGGCATCGGCGACGCGCTCTCTGTGGGCAAGGCGTTCTCCCTAAGTCCAAGGCCTCCCTGATAAGGACTTCCGGCCTCCGCGGAGTAAAGTCAGAGGGTTCGCCCAACCCGTGGGGGGTTTTCTTGGCGACTCACGTCGAAACAGGATTTCTAGACGACGCCGAGCGGCGATTCGCCGAGGATCTCGGGCGGCTGCGACTCCTGCTCGAGGCCTCCGCGACGCTCCTTGGCTCGCTCGAGGTCGAAGCGATGCTCCCGGAGGTGCTCGCCCTTGCCGGCCGGACGCTCGCCGCCGACGCGTATTCCGTCTGGCAGTACGACGAGACCACCCAGATCTGGAGCGTTGGGGCGCGCGCCGGCTTGTCGGACGAGTACGTCGCGGCAGCGATGGACGCGATCCGCGGCAACACGGCGACCGTGTCTCTGGACGCGCCCATCGTCGCCGAAGACATCGAGGAGACCCCGTGGCTGACGGCGGAGCACCGTAGCGCCCACGCTGCGGAAGGCACGCGCTCGATGATGGCGCTCCCGCTCCGCTACGGCGAACGGGTCGTCGGCACCCTCGTCCTCTACTACCGTGAACCGCGCACCTTCAGCGAGGCGGAGAAGAGCACCGCATCGCTTCTCGCAAACCTTGCCGCCGCCGCCATCGGGACTGCCGAGCTCTACCAGGCGCAACGCCGTCTGGCGGAAGACCAGCGCTTCGTCGCCGAGGCGAGCGAGCTCCTCGCATCGTCGCTCGACTACGAGACGACGCTGGGGAACCTCGCGACGCTCGCGGTCCCGCACTTCGCCGACTGGTGCACGATCGACATGGTCGCTGAAAATGGGTCGATCGAGCGGTTAACGGTCGCCCACGTCGACCCGCAAAAGGTGCGCTGGGCTCACGAGCTGGCCGAGCAGTACCCGCCGGACCCGCACGCGCAATACGGCGTGCCCAACGTCATCCGCACGCAACAGGCGGAGTTCTTCACCGAGATTCCCGCTGAGTTGCTGCAGGAGGCGACGGCGGATACGCCGGAGCTCTACGACATTCTTCAAGAGCTGGGACTGAAGTCGTCGATGTGCGTGCCGCTTGTCGCTCGGGACCGCGCGCTCGGCGCGATCACCTTCGTCTCCGCCGAGAGTGGCCGGCGTTACGAGGAGTCCGATCTCGCAACCGCCCAGGACCTGGCGCGCCGAGCCGCGATCTCAGTCGACAACGCGCGCCTGTTCCGCGCAGCCGAAGACTCGCGCCGCCACGCGCAGGAGTCCCTCGCCGTCGTCGACGCCGTTTTCGCTGCGGCGCCGGTCGGACTGGCGTTCATGGACACGAACTTCCGCTATGTGCGGGTGAACGAGGCGCTCGCGGCGCTGAACGGGGTTCCCGTCGACGAGCACTTCGGCCGCACGCTCCGAGACGTGCTCGGCGAGGAGCTCGCCGCCGAGATCGAGCCGCTCCATCGCCAAGTGCTCGAGACGGGCGAGCCCATCCTCGATCTCGACATCGAGCGGTCGTTGCCGGCGGCGCCGGACGACACACGGAACTGGCTCGTCAGCTACTACCCGGTTCTCGACGTCGACGACCACAAGATCGGTGTCGGCGTCGTGATCACCGACGTCTCCGAGCGGGAACAGGCACGCGCGGCGGCCGAGCGCTCGCGCGCACGCCTGGCCGTGCTCGCGGAGGCGAGCCAGACGCTGGCCTCGACGCTCGACTACGAGTCGACGCTCGCGAGCCTCGCGTCTCTCCTCGTGCCGCAGTTCGCCGACTGGTACGCGGTCGACATCCTCGATGACGACGGGCTCTTCAGGCGCCTCGCGGTGGTGCACTCCGATCCTGCGAAATCCAAGTGGGCCGAGAAGTCGCGCGACCTCTATCCGCCCGACCTGGAGGAAGCCGAAGGAACCGGTCGTGCCGCGCGCACGGGCGAAGCGGTGCTCTACCGGACGATCTCCGACGAGCTTCTCGCCTCCTCGACGAAGGACTCAGCGCACTACGAGATCCTGCACGAGCTCGGAATGGAGTCGGCGATGGTCGTCCCGCTCACCGCCGCGGGGCGCACTTTCGGCGGGCTGATGCTGGTCTCGTCCAACCCCGCGCGTCTCTACAACGAGGACGACCTCGAATTCGCGAAGCATCTCGGCCGCCGCGCCGCGGTCGCGGTCGACAACGCCCGCCTGTATCGAGCGGCCGAGGAACGCGCGCGTGCCGCCGTCGTCGTCCAGCACGTCGCCGACGGCGTTCTGCTCGTCGATCAGAGCGGGATCATCAGGCTGTGGAATCCCGCGGCGGAGCAGATCACGGGCCTCGCGGCGGCGGACACCGTCGGCAGGAGCACCGCGGAGGTCTTCTCGCCGTGGGAGGCGATCGCCGACCTCGTGGCGCGTGGCGAGCCGCGCCCGCAGACACAGCCTCTCGAGATCAACGGGCGCGAGCTCTGGCTGTCGATCACCGGCGTCGCCTTCGAAGGCGGAACCGTCTACGCCTTCCGCGACCTCACCGCGGAGCGCGCGGTCGAGAAGCTCAAGTCCGATTTCGTCTCCACCGTCTCGCACGAGCTGCGCACGCCGCTCGCCGCGATCTACGGAGCTGCGCTGACGCTCCGCCGCGAGGACATCCCGCTCGGCGAACCGCAGCGCAGCGGTCTGCTGGAGGTGATCGCGAGCGAGTCCGACCGGCTGGCACGGATCGTGAACGACATTCTCTGGGCGAGCAGGCTCGAGTCGGGGACGATGCAGACGACGATCGAGAAATGCGACGGCATCGAGATCGCGCGCAGTGTCGTCGACACCGCTCGTCACTACATCCCGCCCAACATCCAGCTCGCGATCAAAGCACCGAAGAAGGCGCCGCTGGTCGCTGCCGACCCGGACAAGGCGCGCCAGGTCTTGACGAACCTCGTCGACAACGCGGTCAAGTACTCACCCGACGGCGGCAAGGTCACCGTCGAGGTCGCGGTCGCGGGGTCGCAACTGCGCTACGCCGTTCGCGACGAAGGCCTCGGAGTGCCGCCCGCGGAGCACCGGCGCATCTTCGAGAAGTTCTACCGCCTCGACCCCAACCTGACCCGCGGCGTCGGCGGCACCGGGCTCGGTCTCTACATCAGCCGCGAGCTGCTCGAACGGATGGGCGGCCGCATTTGGGTCGAGTCGAGCGGCAGCGGCGGCTCGACCTTCTTCGCCGAGCTCCCAGTAGCCGCCGCCTAGTAATCGCGGCGGCGCCGTGCAATTGTGAATGCATGGTCGCAGTGGTCTGGGCCGAAACCCCCGAGGACGACCGGGATGACGCCTCGGAAACCGAGGCACACGGCAAGGTCGACGAGACCTTCGCCTCGCGCAGGCTCAGACGCTGGCTCAAGGGGATGTTCGGAGGTGGCCAGGTCGCCGAGAAGCCGGCCGAGGAAGAGCAGGAGCGTTAAGCGCAACTGCAACGAGACGGCCCCGCAGGCCGTCTCGTCGACAGGTGCCTCCCTAGAGGGGCGGTCCGGCCGGTGGGCCGTCGTCCACGTACGTCGTCCGGCGGCGGGTCCAGTACCCCGGGCCGGCCCAGGATTGCCAGAACATCAGCGCCAGCAAGACGCTCGCCAGCCCGACCCCCATCAGGATCCAGCCCACCGTGTGGACGTCGACCGCCCCCGATGTGGCGTTGACCGCAAACGCGAGGATTGCGCCGACGGCGATCAGGAAGATTCCAACTCCGAGTCCCATCTAGCCTCCTTGGTGATTCCAGCCACTAGGTTCCCGCTCCAGCCGCGCCGGAAACCGCTGCACCACCCGGCCTGCGTCAAGTAGATTCGCGACGTCCGTGCGTAGGGGCTCGATCGTCCAGCTGATCGTGATCGGCGTCCTGGCCGGCGCCGTTGCGTCTGCCGTCGCGCTCATACCCGACTGGCTGCCGAGCTCGGCGTCACGGGAGGCCGGCCGCATCGACTTCGTCTTCTGGTTCGTAACGGCGATCTGCATCTTTGTCTTCTCCATCGTCGCCGCGGTCACCGTCTACTCCGTCTGGAAGTTCCGGGTCAAACCGGACGACGACTCCGACGGGCCGCCCATCCACGGACACACCGGGCTCGAGATCCTGTGGACGGCGGTGCCGGCACTCCTCGTGACGTCGATCGCAATCGTCAGCGCGATCGTCCTCGCCAAAAACGACGCCGCAGGTGCAAACCCGTTGCGCGTGAACGTCTACGCGCAGCAGTTCTTCTGGAGCTACGGGTATCCGGGCTACGGGAACAAGATCTCGAACGTGCTGCGCGTTCCGGTCAACCGCTCCGTCGTCCTCACCATGCACGCCAAGGACGTGATCCACTCGTTCTGGGTCCCCGAATTCAGGCAGAAGCAGGACCTCGTGCCCGGGGTCCACGCGACGTTGCACATCACCCCGAACAAGATCGGCACCTATCCCGTCATCTGTACAGAGCTGTGCGGGCTGGGTCATGCGCTGATGCGCTCGCGGGTCGTCGTGATGGACCCGACCGCGTTCGAGAAGTGGGCGGAGAAGAAGGCCAAATGAGCGCCGATCGCCTTCGGCTCTCTCCCGTGGGGGAAACCATGTTTCCCCCGCGAACCCCCTTCTTCAGGGATCGCCACAGCCTCCGCGCCGCTGAGATCGCCGCGAACGCTGTGGAGGGCAAGAGGGGAAACCGCCCGGTTTCCCCCGGTACCCCTTCCCCCGCTCATCGGCTAAAAGGCAGCCGATGAGCAGCGTCGCCGAGCATCACGACGCGGCGCCGGTGCGCCACGGGCCACCGCCCCCGCCGGGCGGCTGGCGCCGCCTTCTCTACCCCGGATTCCTGCGCGCCGCGTGGATGGTGCCGCTCTTCTTCGGGATCGGCAGTGCGATCGTCGTGCTCTGCCGGTGGTGGGGCGGCTGGCACCCGATCTGGTTCGGCTCGATCATCGTCCTCATCGGCGCGCTGACGGCTGCGCCAATCGGCTTCCTCGCGGGCATCGGCGCTTTCGACTACTGGGTGAAGTACGCGATCGGTGCGCCCACCGAACCCGAGGACCACTCTGGGCACGGGGCCTACAGCTGGCGCGACTACTTCCGCGTCAACACCGATCACAAGGTGATCGGGATGCAGTACCTGGCGACGACGATCTTCTTCTTCCTCGCCGCCGGCCTCCTGGCGATGCTCGTGCGCGCGGAGCTCGCGAAGCCGGGGATGCAGTTCTTCGACAACCAGACCTACAACGGGCTCTTCTCGGTCCACGCGTCGCTGATGATCTTCCTGTTCGTGATTCCGGCATTCGCCGGGCTCGCGAACTTCGTCGTGCCGCTCATGCTCGGCGCACCCGACATGGCGTTCCCGCGCCTCAACGCGCTCTCGTACTGGCTGCTGCCGATCGCCGGGATCATGATGCTGTCGAGCTTCCTCGTTCCCGGTGGTGCATTCGCATCGGGGTGGACGGGCTACGCGCCGCTGTCGGTCCATCAACCCCTGGGGACGATCTTCTTCAACATGGGCGTCCAGTGGGCGGGCGCGAGCTCGATCATGACCGCGCTCAACTTCCTGGTCACGATCATCACCATGCGCGCGCCGGGACTGACGTTCTGGCGGCTACCGCTGCTCGTCTGGGCGAACTTCACGACCTCGCTGCTCGTCGTGATCGCGACGCCGTTCATCGCCGGCTCGCAGTTCTTCGTCATGTTCGACCGCGTCATGCACACGCACTTCTTCGACGTGGGCGCCGGCGGCTATCCCCTCGGCTACCAGCACATCTTCTGGTTCTACTCGCACCCGGCGGTGTACATCATGATGCTGCCCGGCTTCGGCATCGCCTCGGAGGTCATCTCGGCCTTAAGCCGCAAACCGATCTTCGGCTACCGGCTGATGGCTCTGTCGCTGATGGCGATCCTCGTGCTCGGCTTCTCGGTCTGGGCTCACCACATGTTCGTGTCGGGCATGGCGCCGTGGCTGCGCGTGCCCATGATGATCA
>DAINSN010000002.1:4174-33609 GCA_036741295.1 Gaiellaceae bacterium | reverse complement strand
GAATCACCACGCCACTGTAGTCGCGCCCAGCGAGGACCAACAGCTGCATCCGCGTCCCTCCCGGGCATGGCGGAGCGTCACACGCCGGGGACTGTCCCCGACGTGGCTGCCAGTCACATGGCCGGGCCTGGTTCCTCGGGACATGGAGTTCGTGCCGAAAGTGTGACTTCTTGCCCACAGGTGGCTCCTCCGGACACGGGCGCAGGCAACCCGCCTCGTAGGTTGCGTCAATGCCGAGGATTCCGCGGTCTGTCTTCCCGGACGGGCTCTTTCACGTCGCGGCGCGCGGGGTCGCAAAGATGCCGATCTACCACGACACAAACGACCGGCGAAACTTCCTCAGCCTCCTCGTAATTGCAGTCGAGCACTACGAGTGGACATGTCACGCGTTCTGCCTGATGACGAACCACTACCACCTCGTGCTCGACACGACCCGCGAGAATCTCTCCGACGGGATGCAGATCCTGAACGGCGACTACGCCCAGGGGTTCAACGGCAAGTACGGGCGCTGGGGCCACGTCTTCGGTGACCGCTTTTGGTGCAGGTCGCTCGACGAGGAGGAGCTCGAACACGTCTGCCGCTACGTGATGGAAAACCCGGTCCGCGCCGGTCTGTGCAAGCACAGCGCAGACTGGGCTTGGAGCGCGGTTAGAGCGCCGCTTCGGCCAGCACGAACGCGAAGAACACGACGCTGATCACGCCGTTCACCGTGAAGAACGCTGCATCGAGACGGCGGAGATCGCCGGGCTTCACCAGCGAATGCTCGTACGTGAGCAGCGCTGCCACCACGACGACACCGATCCAGTACAGCCAGCCGAGATGCAGGCCGAGGCCCACCGCCGCGAGCAACACCACAGTCAAGACGTGCAGCAGGCGAGCGCCCCAGAACGCGCCCTCGACGCCGAAGCGCACCGCCACGGAGTGCAGGCCCTGCTCGACGTCGAACTCGCGATCGAACAGCGAATAGAACAGGTCGAAGCCCGCGATCCAGACCGCGACCGCCGCGCCGAGCGCCCACGCCTCCCACGGCAGCCGGCCTGTGATCGCAACCCATGCTCCGACCGGTGCGAGCCCGTCAACGACCCCGAGCCAAATATGGCTCAGCCACGTGAAGCGCTTCAGGTACGGATAGACGGCGAAGCCGACGAGCGGGATCGGCCACAACCAACGCACGATCGGGTCGAGCTGGAAGCACGACACGAGGTAGAGCGCCAACGCGAGCGCACAGAAAGCGGTGACCTGCATACGCGAAAGCCGCCCCGCCGGCAACTCGCGCTCAGCCGTGCGCGGATTGCGCGCGTCGATCTCCGCATCGATCACGCGGTTCAAACCCATCGCGAGGGAACGCGCACCGAGCATCGCCAGCGTGATCCAGACGAGATCGTGCCCGGACGGGATGCTCCGGACGCAGAGCAACGCGCCGATGTACGCAAACGGCAACGCGAACACGGTGTGCTCGATCTTCACGAGCGACGCGAAGCGGCGGGGGAGCGCGGCCGCGGCCGTCACGTCTGCCGATGCTCGGAGCGTCCGCCGGCGATCAGGTCGACGGCGTGCGCCAACGCCGGTTTGATCAGCTCGAAGCCGTCGCGACAGCCGCCGGGCGATCCAGGAAGATTCACGATCAAGGTCTGCCCACGCACGCCGGCAACGCCGCGGCCGAGCAGCCCGTGCGGCGTCTGCCGGATCGCATCTGCCCGAAGGGCCTCCGCGATCCCGGGCACGAGCCGCTCGATCACCGACTCCGTCGCTTCCGGCGTGAAATCACGAGGCGACACGCCCGTGCCGCCGGTCGTCAGGATCACCCGAGCGTTCGTGGACAACGCGCGCAGCGCCGCCGCGATCTGTGGCCGCTCGTCGGGCACGATGCGGTGCTCGACCTCGTACTTCTCGCCCTCGAGCAGCTCGACCAGCAGCGCGCCGCTTTCGTCCTCGCGCTCCCCGGCCGCAACGCCGTCCGAGATCGTGAGGACCGCCGCCTTCACGCGGGCTCTTTCGTCTTCTCGACCAGCGTGATGTCCGTCACCGACATGCCCTTGTCGATCGCCTTCGCCATGTCGTACACGGTCAGCGCAGCAACGGAGACCGCCGTCAGCGCTTCCATCTCGACGCCGGTCTGCGCGGTCGTCTCGACGACGCCGGTGATCTCGACGCCCTCCGCGCCGACCTCGAGAGACACCTGGACGTGGGACAACGCGAGCGGGTGGCAGAGGGGGATCAGCTCGCTCGTCCGCTTGGCCGCCATGATTCCCGCCACCTGGGCGGTTGCCAGCGCATCGCCCTTCGGCAGCTCGCGCAAGCGCCGCGCCGTCTCCGCCGCCATCCGCACGGTGGCGCGCGCAACCGCACGGCGTCGTGAGAGCGGTTTCCCGCCGACGTCCACCATGCGAACGTCACCCGCCTCGGTGACGTGGCTCAACTCGCTCATGCCACCGTCGATCCTAACGAGGAGCAGGCGCGGCAACGCGGTCGAGCGCGGCCAGCAACGTGTCCGTCCACCGGTTCAGATCGTGCTCGCGGACATGCGCGCGGATCGCCTCGAGCCGCGCGTGCCGCTCGCCGGCGTCCATCGACAAGGCGCGGCCGATTGCCTCGGCCTGACCCTCCACGTCGAACGGGTTGACGGTCAGCGCCCAGTCACCCAGCTCAGCATGCGCGCCTGCGTTTTCAGATAGGACAACAACACCGTCACGCTCATTGACGAGCGGCGCCTCCTTCGCGACCAGGTTCATGCCGTCGAAGATGGCGTTCACGAGCAGGACGTCGAACTGCTTGTAGGCCGCGACCGACTTGGCGAAGTCGTCGGCGATCTCCAGGTCGATCGGCCGCCAGCCGCTCTGCTGGAAGCGATCGTTGACCCGGCGCGACTCGCGCTGGATCGCGCCGAGGTACTCCGCGTACTCGGGGATTTCCTGCCGTGACGGGTCGAGCAAGGCGAGCATCCCGACCCGCCGGTGCATCTCCGGATGGGCGTCGAGGTAGAGCTCGAAGGCACGAAAGCCCCGCACGATGTTCTTCGACGGATCGGTCCGGTCGACGCGCACGACGAGCTTCTCCGGGCGGCCGGCAACAATCTCCTGCTCGGCACTCAGCACGGCGTCGCTCTGCGCGAGCTCGACGAACTCCGCGGAGTCCACCGAGATCGGGGCGGTGACGGTCTTTGCGGTGACGTCCTCACCGAGCAGCTCGCGCACGCTGTAGATGAAGTTCCGGCGCCAGCGCTCGGTGTGGAAGCCGATGACGTCGTTCGCGATCAGCCCATCGTGGATCGCGCACCTCGCGTCCTTCGGGAAGATGCGCCAGTAGTCGGGCTGGGGCCACGGGATGTGCACGAAGTGCATCAGCGCCGCGTCCGGCCGGCGTTCGCGCACCATGCGCGGCGCGAGATAGAGGTGGTAGTCGTGAAAGAACACGGCAGCGTCGGGCGTGCGCTCGAGCTCGGCATCGACCGCCGTCGCAAAGCTCGCGTTCACCGCGACGTAGCCTTCGGCCCACGCCCGGTGAAATGCGGCGTCGACCTTCGGTGAGTACGGCAACTCCCACAGCGAGTGCTGGACGAACCAGAGCATCGGGTTCGCGACGACGTTGTAGTACCAGTCGTACGCCTGCCGATCGTGCGCGACGAGGCGCAGCTTGTACGGCGAGCCGTCGCGCGCTGTCTCGTTGCGCGTCTCACCGGCGACCGCGCGGTCCTCCTCTGTGATCGCACTCGCAATCCACGTCACGTCGTGGTACTGGACGAGGCTCCGCAGTGCCGTGACGAGCCCGCCGCCACCGCGCTTTGCGGTCCGGGTCCCGTCGGCGGCGCGGCCGTACGACACAGGGCCCCTGTTCGAGACGACGATCAGCTTGCGGCGCACCGGAGGCTCAGACAGCCGCGACGACCGGGATCTCGGCGCCGGACGTGTCGTTGCCGAGCAATCGGTTCATGAGCACGAGCCAGTCGCGAAGCAGGCGCGGAGTCAGGTAGTGCCGCCGCACGTATTCCTTCCCACGTAGCGCGCGTTGCCGCGCCTCCTGTGGGTGACGCAGGATCTCGATGCACGCCTCCGCACATTCGGTGGCGGAGTCGACGAGCCAGCCCGTCTCCCCGTCCTGGATCTGAGCGACGATGCCGCCCACCCGTCCGGCGACCGTGGGGCGCGTCTTCCAGAGCGACTCGGTCACCGTGAGCCCGAAGCCTTCCTTGATCGATTTCTGAATCACCGCCGCCGAGTGCACCTGGAACGCGTTCACCTCCACGGAGCCGACGTTGTTCAGGTTGGAGAGGATGTAGATGTCCGGATCGCCGGCGGCATACGCGACCGTCTGGTTGTAGAAGTCCCAGCCTTCCGGATCGTCGTGCGCCATCGAGCCGACGAGCGCCAACTGTATGGCGGGGAACTCCTTCTTCACCAGACGGTAGGCGTCGATCACGCCGAGCGGGTCCTTCCAGGGATCGAAACGCGAGACCTGCGTCAGTAGCGGCCGCTCGACGTCGATCCCGAACTGGTCGACGATGTACGCCGCATCCTCAGGTGACAGTGCCATGTTCTTCGGCGCCAGCGGATCGATCGCCGGCGGCCAGATGTAGCACGGCGGCAGGCCTTCCGCCTTCGGCACGTACTCGCGCATGTGGAAGATCGCCGCGTCGTAACGGCGAATCGACGGGAGGAGGAAGTCGAAGACCTTCTTGTTCGGCGTCGAGAAGTCGATGTGGCCACGCCAGATCCAGTGCGCGCGCGAATTCTCGAAGTAGTCGATCATCCCGGCGGGCTGTGGGTCGTGGACGATGACGAAGTCGTACTCGTCTTCGAACTCGCGCGCGTTCAGCTCCTGGTAGCGCCGAAAGATCTCCCGCTGCTCCTCGGTCAGGCCTTGCGGGTTTCCCTGGAGCGCGTTGTGGATCGTCTTCGTGACGTTCCAGAACTCCTCGGCGCCCTTGATGATCCGCCACTCGGTCTCGAGGCCGGCGTCCTGCATCAGCGGGATCAGCGTGTAGTTGATCTCCGCGACGCCGCCGCCGAACGCCGTCGCCGACAGGTGCACGACGCGCTTCCCGGCGAGCGGCTCGGCCAGGCGCTTGATCTCGTCCATGAGCCCACGCGTCGCGATGGTCGCGTAGTCGGCGAGCGACTTGTGTCCGGCATTGACGGGTTGGAGCATGGTCTGGGCGCGTCCCTGGATCGAACGGTCGCGAGAATACAGCCCGGAGGGGCTAGTTCAGGGCTTTCTCGAAACGCAGACGCGATCCTTTGCCCCCGGGCAGGGCGCCGATCTCGACCTCGTCAGCGATCGCGCGGATGATCGCGATGCCGAGGCCGCCTTCCGAGAGCTCGTCGGAATGGCCCTCCGTCTTCGCAAGATCGAATCCTTCGCCCTCGTCCGTGACCTCGATGACGAGTCGGTCAGGGAACAGCTCGTAGGAGATCTCCACGACACCCACGCCGTCGTCGCCGTACGCGTGACGGACCGAGTTGGACGCGGCTTCGGTCAGCGCCAGCTTGAGATCCGCGAGCAGCTCGTCGGACAACTCGCGGAGCCGGCCGATGCCCGTCAGAGCAAGGCGGCAGAGCGTGATGTACTCGGCCCGGGCAGGGATCGTCAGGCGAACCCTGACGGCGTCGCCATTGGCACTGGATGTCATGGCATGGCCTGCACGAAGCAGTCTTACACAGAAAGACGCAGAATAACCTGGTGAAACCTACTGAGAGCTTGTATCAGCCCACCACCCTCAGGGCGAGTATGCCCCGGCCGCACCAGTACTAACCCGCCGGCAGCCGTCGTTCCGCGAGCGTGACTGCCACCTTCTTGCGCTGGCCCGAGGACTTCAGGATCGTGAGCACAGCGACGTCCTTCGGCTTCAGCGAGAAGGAGACGAATCGCACGACGTCGTCGGCGCCGTTGACGGGCTTCCCGTCGATCGCGACGATCACGTCTCCGCCGGTCTCGAGGTTGCGGCCGAGAACATGAGCCACCCGGTTGCCGCCGTGGAGCCCGGCCTTGTCCGCCGGGCTGCCGCCGTTGACCCCCACGATCAGCGCGCCGTGGTCGACGTTGTACCCGAGCGCACGGGCAAGCGACGGGGTCATGTTCTCGGTGGTGATGCCGACGTACGCGTACGTCACCTGACCCTTCGAGATCAGCTGTGCGAGAGAGTGCTTCGCCGCGTCGATCGGGATCGCAAACCCGATGCCGCTGTCGTTGCCCGTCCCACTTGCGCTGCGAATCTGCGCGTTGATGCCGATCACGCGGCCGCGCGCGTCGAAGAGCGGGCCACCCGAATTTCCGTGCGTGATCGGCGCGTCCGTCTGGATGGCGTCGACGACCTTGTACCGCTGGACGGTGATCGCGTCGATCGAGCGATGGATCGCAGAGACGACTCCGACCGTCAAAGTGTTCTCGTTACCGAGCGGGCTGCCGATCGCCGCCACGGGCTCGCCCACGACGACCGCAGCCGACTCCCCGAGGGGCACCGGCAAGAGCCGATGCGCACCCGGCGCGAGGCGGAGCAGCCCGACGTCGTCATAGAGGTCCCAGCCGACCACCGTTGCCTCGGCCCGGTCCCCATCGGCGAACTCGACGAAAAGGTGCTCCGCGGCCTGTACGCGCGACCCGTTGCCGGCGTTGGTGATCACGTGCGAGTTCGTGAGGACGTAGCCCTTGGGAGAGATGACAAAGCCGGAGCCCTGGGAGACCGAAGTCGCTTCCGATCTGGGGTCTCCGAAGTAGGCGAAGATCGTCACCACCCCCGGTGAGCGGTCGGCGAAGATCCGCTGCGGATCGAAGCCCTTGCCGGGCAAAGCGGACACTTTCGAGGCGGCGGAGGCCGGGAGGGCCGCAGGCTGAGCAGCCTGCGCACGTACGACCACCGTCCTGGTGCCCTGGTCTAGCCAGCCGGCGCCTTTTCCGATGCCCAACGCAGCGCCGCCGCCGATAGCGGCGGCGGCGACGGTCACGACGGCAAGAGTCGGGAGCCGCATCCGGCTCACTGTAGCGACGGTTCTTCCAGGCGTTCGTTTTCCGGTGAAAACGACGGCGGCCCCGCAAAGGCGGGCAGAACGAGGGCGAATCTGGTCCTGCCGGCGCTCATGTCGAGCTCCACCGAGCCGCCCATCAGCTCCGCCAACTCCCTCGCAATCGCCAGCCCGAGGCCGCTGCCGGACGCCACCGATCCCTCGATTCGATAGAAACGGTCGAAGACCTGGCCCGCATGCTCGGCAGGAATCCCCGGGCCCTCGTCCTCGACGGTCAGCAGAACCGAGCCCTCCCGGCATCCGGTCCCGAGCCGGACCGGCGTGCCCGGCGGGGTGTGGATGAGCGCGTTCTCGACCAGAATCCGTCCGATCTGGAGCGCCCGCTCCTCGTCTCCCACGCCCTCTGCCGGCCCACTGCCTCGGCTGGAGAGTTCACGCCCCGTCGAGCGCGCGACGGCCCGAAACTCGTCTGCGAGCGTCTCGGCGAGCGCGGCGAGATCGAAACGCTCGCGCTCGACGGTCAGCCGGCCGGCGTCGAGACGCGAGAGATCGAGGAGTTCCGTCGCCAGCTTCGTCAGCCGCTCGACCTGCTCGCGCATCGTGGCGGTGAATTCGGCCTGCGTCCGCGGGTCGAGCTCCTCGTCGGTCATCAGCTCGAGAAAGCCGCCGAGGGAGAAGAGCGGCGTCCGCAGCTCGTGAGACGCGTTGGCGATGAACTCTCGTCGGGCGTGCTCCAGCTGCGCGAGCCGTAGGCGCATCCGCTCGAAGGCGGCGGCCAACTGGCCGAGCTCGTCCCGGCCCGAGTCGACGACCGGCTGGCTGAAGTCGCCGCTCGCGATCCGGTCGGCCGCGCGCTCGAGCCGGCGGATCCGTCGGGCAAAGATGGACGCCGCGAGGTAACCGACCAGGAGGGACGCCGCCAGGGCGATCAGACCCGCGACGACGAGCCGTCTCCGGACGAGATGGATGCTGCGCAGAGAGTCGTGCAGCGAGGCGCGCAGCAGGACGACCGGCCCGCCGAGAAGCGGGTACGCCGCCTCCGCGTACCGCACCCCACCCGTAGTGACCGTGCCGCTGACGGGGCGTTCCTGGGCGAAGGCGCGCAGCGCGATCGGATCGTTCTCGACGTCCGTCGAGGTCACAGGCAGGGAGTCGCCGGAGACGAGGATGGTCGGCGGGTTGTACGTAAGCGCCGTGAAGTAGATGACCCTTGCGTCCGCACTCGACGCAGCCGTTTGGATTGCGTCATCGAGCGTTTCGCGAGGGGTGTTCAAGAGCCGGGAGCCAACCGTGGGCGCGGCCTCGGTGAGCTGCGCGAGCTTGGCGTCGACGAGGTTCCGCTCGAGGGACGGAACGACGATCACGTCAACGAGCACGAGCGCCGCCGCCACGACGACCGCCAACGCGAGCCCGAGGCGGGCGCCGACGCTGCGGAGAGGGTTCACCGATCGCGGAAGCGGTAGCCGACGCCCCGCACGGTCAGGATGTACTCGGGGTCGGCCGGGTCCCGCTCGAGCTTCTCGCGCAGATGCCGGACGTGGACGTCGATCGTCCGCGGTTCCCGGTAGTCGGCGCCGCCCCACAGCGCCTCGAGAAGCATCCGGCGGCTGTACACGCGGCCCGGATTCGAGGCGAGAATGCGCAACAGCTCGAACTCCACGTACGTGAGCTGCACCCGGTTGCCCCCGACTTCGACCGAACGGCGTGCGAGGTCGATCGCCAGCCCTTCCGCCGAGATCACCTCGCCGCCCTCGTCGACCTGGCGGGAGGCGGACGCTCGGCGCAGCAGGGCGCGGACGCGACTGCGGAACTCCCGGATCGAGAAGGGCTTCGTGATGTAGTCGTCGGCGCCGAGCTCGAGGCCGAGCACCTTGTCCAGCTCGTCGTCGCGAGCGGTCAACATGATGATCGGCACTTCGCTCTCGGCCCGCAGACGCTTGCAGACTTCGAGCCCGTCGAGCTTCGGGAGCATGATGTCGAGCACGACGAGGTCGACCCTCTCCGACGCAAAGCGCTCCAGCGCCTCCTCGCCGTCCCGCGCCTGCAGCACGCGGTAGCCCTCGCGCTCCAGGGGGTAGGCGAGCAGCTTCTGAACGGATTCCTCGTCGTCGACGAGGAGGATGGTCGAGGAGTCGGGCATATCGTGCTCGGCTAACAGTGCCTGCCGGACGATCCTTGCCGGGTACTGCGGCGCCTACTATAGCCTCGGATGGCCTCCGTTCCGCCCCGGACCGAGCGGCGCCGGGCCCGTCCCGGCTCACTGCAGCGACCGGTCAACGGGCGTCTCTACCGCGGGACGTGGCTGCTCGTCGGGCTGCCGCTCCTCCTGGCTGCATTCAGCGTCGCGCGGCCCACTCCGCTGCCGCGCGCGTTCCTACCGGCGTTCGACGGCGAGGCAACAAAGACGCTCGCAAAGGACCTGGCGGACAAGCCTTTCCGGTATCCAGGGTCACTCGGAGCGGCGGACTGGTTCCGCGAGCAACTCGCACCGTACGGATTGCCGATCCGAACCGAGCGCTTCAGCGCCGTCATCCCCGGGCGGGGCAAGGTCCAGCTGCAGAACCTGATCGCAGAAGCGGTCGGCCGCTCGCCACGCACCATCGTGGTGATGGCGCACCGCGACAACGACGGACGCGGTCCCGGCGCGAACGACAACGCGTCCGGAACGGCGATGCTGATTCAACTCGCGCGTGCCTACGGTGTCCCGCCTGGTCTTCCCTCCGGCCAGCTGCGTCCGAACCACACGATCCTCTTCGTCTCGACGGACGGAGGTGCGTACGGCGGGGTGGGCGCGGCCTGGTTCGCGGCCCACTCCCCCTTTCGCAACGACGTGGCCGGTGTCATCAACCTCGACTCGGTCGGAGGCAACGGGCGCGTCCGAATGGAATTCGGCGGCGACACACCTCGGGAACCGTCCGGGAGGTTCCTGCAGACGATCGCGGCACGCGTCTCCGCACAAACGGGAAGGCCCCCGGCCCGCCCGAGCGCGCTGCGCCAGCTGATCGATCTCGGCTTTCCTTTCTCGCTCTACGAGCAAGCGCCGTTTGTTGCGCAGGGCATCGCCGCGGTCACGCTCACAACCGCCGGCGACAACCGTCCCGACCCCGTGGGCGACACCTGGAGGCGGTTGCGCGCCGACAAGCTCAGCCTGGTCGGCCGCGCTGCACAGGACGCGCTCGGGACCCTCGACGAAGGGCTCGAGTTCACGCAGGGAACCTCCACCTACCTGTATCTCGGCTCGCGCCTCATCCGCGGCTGGGCGGTCGAGCTGGTGCTGATCGCCTGTCTGTTGCCCTTTTTGGCAACGGCGGTTGACCTGTTCGCACGCTGTCGGCGGCGGCACATCGCGCTCGGACCCGCGCTACGCGCCTACCGCAGCCGCCTCGCGTTCTGGGCCTGGGTTGTCGGTCTCTTCGAGCTCTTCAGCCTGCTGGGTGCGTGGCCGCACGGGGCCGCGCGCCCGATCCCGCCGACGAGCGCGGTTGCGCACGACTGGCCTGCGAAGGCGTTGCTGGCGCTGGCGGTACTCGCGCTGCTCGGCTGGTTCGTCACACGCGAGCGGTTGATCCCCCGCCGCACGATCACGTCCGAGGAGGAGCTCGCCGGTCACACCGCTTCGCTCCTTTGCCTCGGCGCGCTCTCGTTGCTCGTGGTCGCGACGAATCCGTTCGCGCTCGTGTTCCTGCTGCCGTCGCTCCACATCTGGCTCTGGCTCCCGCAGGTACGTGGCGCGCCGGTCGCCGTCAGGCTTGGAGTGCTCGCTCTGGGGTTCGCAGGCCCGGCCCTTCTGCTCGGCTCCTTCGCGTGGCGGTTCGGGCTGGGCTGGGACGCGCCCTGGTATCTCGCTGAGCTCAGGTCGGTCGGCTACGTGCCCTTCGTCGTCATGCCGCTCCTCGTCGTCTGGCTGGCGGGAACCGGACAGCTCGCCGCTCTCGCCATGCGGCGTTACGCGCCGTACGCGACGGCGGCCGAACTGCCTCCCAGCGGCCCGCTTCGCAAGGTGGTGCGCAGCACCGTTCTCGCGCTGCGCGACCGGCGTGCGCGCGCATCCTCAGGCCTGTCGGAGGCGTTGGAGGGCTAGGTGCGCCGATCCATCCATTTGCTCGGAACGTTGCTCGCCGTCGCGGGCGTGCTGACGCTTCTCTGGTCTCTGCTCGTCTGGCAGTGGCAGGACCCGTTCACCGCCCTCTATACGAAGTGGAAGCAGCACCAGCTCGCATCGCAGTACGAGAAGCGGACGCAGTCGTTCGAGCCTTCGATCTCCGGAGTCACGGTTGCGGCAGAGCGCGAAAGCATCGCGCGCGAGGCGAAGCGGTACCGGACGAGCTCGACGCGCGGTGAGGTCATCGGGCGCCTGCGGGTTCCTCGAATGGGCGTGAACATGCTGCTGGTCAACGGCACCGACCACGACACGCTCAAGAAAGGTCCCGGACGTGACAACCGGACGTTCATGCCGGGAGAGAACAGGCTCGTGTACATCGCAGGCCACCGCACCACGTACCTCGCGCCGTTCTCGCACATCGACAGATTGCGGAGCGGGGACCGCGTCACGATCGAGGTTCCGTACGGGACTTTCATCTACGCAGTGACACGACATCGCATCGTCAAGTCGACCGATCTCTCGGTGCTGCGCTCGCCACGGCACGAGCTCGTCGAGCTGCAGGCTTGCCACCCTCGTTTCTTCGCGTCACACCGCTACATCGCATATGCGCGGTTGCTGCGAGTCGAACCTCGCGGCGCCAAGCCGTACGAGCTGACCGCTCAGGCGAGCGCCAAGTAGCGCACTCTGTCGCCGACGGCGAGCTCGCCTTCGCCTCGGGGGACGAGCACGAGCGCATCGGCCGCGGCGGCGCGAGCAATCATGTGCGACTCCTGACCGCTGACCGGGTCGAGCAGCACGCCGTCCGCGGACGCAGCGGAGCGCGCGCGAACGAACTCATCCCGGTGAGCGTTGCGCCGCACGAGGGCCGCGAGCCGGCCCTCGAAGAAGACCGGGCCGGGGACGGATGCGCCCTGGAGGGCCAGCAGCGCGGGCCGCACGAAGACCTCCGCCCCGACGAGCGACGAGACCGGATTGCCCGGAAGTCCGAAGACGAGCGTCGACCCGCTCACGCCGAACGCCAGCGGCTTTCCCGGCTTGACCGCAACACCCCAGAAGATCTCCTCGACGCCGAGCTCACCCAGGATCCGGCGCACGAGATCGTGTGGCCCGACGGACACGCCGCCCGAGGTGACGAGCACATCGGCCGCAAGGCCGCGCTCGAGTGCAGCGCGGTGCGACGATTCGTCGTCGGCGACGGCCGGGAGCGCGTCGACGTCGGCGCCGGCGGAGGCGAACGCTGTCGCCAGCAGCACGCCGTTCGCCTCGTACACCTCACCCGGCCCCAGCTGCTCGCCCGGTCTCCGCAGCTCCGTGCCTGTCGCAAGCACCGCGACGCGGGGGCGCCGCGCGGCAACAATACGATCGAGCCCCGCAGCGGCAAGCGCTCCGATCTGTGCAGCACCCAGGCGCGCACCGCGCGGCACGACGACGTCCCCCGCAGCAACGTCGCCGCCGCGAGGGCGGACGTTGTCACCGTGGGCGACACTCTCAGGAATCTCGACACTGTTGTCATCTTCGACAACGTACTCAATGGGGATGACGGAGTCCGCCCCGACCGGCACAACGCCACCGGTGGCGATCGCCATTGCCTCGCCCACCTCGAGCCCCCGCGGGGCCGGCACGCCCGCTGCGATCCGCGCCACGATCGGCAAGCGGCCCGGCGTATCCTCCGACCGCACCGCAAAACCGTCCATCGCCGAGCTCGGAAAGGGAGGCAGATCGACGACGGCCCGGGCGTCCTCGGCCAGCACGCGGCCCGCGGCTGCCAACAGCCCCACGTCCTCGGGCCCCAGCGGCGTCACCCGCTCGAGAATGCGCTCCAGCGCCTCCTCGAGCGAGAGCAGCTCAGCCATTCCACGCCCAGCGTATAACCTCGCGCCCGTGATCTCCGTCGTCGTACCGGTGCATGACGAAGAGCGAAGCGTCGCACTGCTCTACGACGAGCTCCGGTCCGCCCTCGAGCCGCTCGATGCCGCCTGGGAGGCGATCTTCGTCGACGACGGCTCGACCGACGGAACGTTCTCCGCGCTGACGAGACTGCACAACTCCGAGCAGAACGTGCGCGTCGTGCGACTGCGCCGCAACTTCGGCAAGGCCGCGGCGCTCGTGGCGGGCTTCGACCAGGCGCACGGGGAGACCGTGGTCACGATCGACGGCGACCTGCAGGACGATCCCGCAGAGATCCCGCGCCTGCTGGCAAAGCTGGACGAGGGCTTCGATCTCGTCTCCGGCTGGAAGACACATCGTCGCGATCCGATCTCGCGACGTCTCCTTTCCCGCCTCTTCAACCGCGTCACGAGCGCGTTCTCCGGCGTGCGCCTGCACGACATGAACTGCGGCCTCAAGGCCTACCGTGCCGAGGTCGTGCACGGCTTGCGGCTCTACGGAGAACTGCACCGGTTCATTCCGGTGCTCGCGCACTACCGCGGCTTCCGCATCGCAGAGCTGCCGGTCAACCATCGTCCTCGCGAGCACGGCCGTTCGCGCTACGGCGTCGAGCGTTACCTGCGCGGGTTCCTCGACCTGCTGACCGTCTCGTTCATCGGCCGCTACCGCCACCGTCCACTGCACCTCTTCGGCGGGCTGGGGCTTGCGCTCGGGGCGATCGGCTCCGCGATTCTTGTCTACCTCACGGTGATCAAAGCGCTCGGACATGCGATCGGACAGCGCCCGCTGCTGATGCTCGGCGTGCTGCTCGTGGTGATCGGGCTGCAGTTCTTCTCACTGGGGCTGATCAGCGAGATGATCACGAGCCACCACGAGGAGCGGGTGCAGGAGCGCGACCGCGCCGAGCTGCTCATCGACGAAATCCTCTCCTGAGGCGCCGACTTGGCGGTGCCTCATAGAGGCCGTGCGGGCTTTGCCCGTGCGGCCGTTTCAACCCGCTCGCTGATACGCCCACGCGCGTCGCCGGCACGACGCTCACTTTGAGAGTCTGCTATTTCGGAACCTACGAACGCGGCTACCCGCGTAACTCGCAGGTGATCTCGTGCCTGCGCGGCGCAGGCGTGGAGGTCGTGGAAGAACACGTCTCCGTCTGGGAGGACGACCGGCACGGCTGGGGCGCGGGCCCGACTCGCGCCCTCCGGCTCGCCGCCGCCGAGGGACGCCTGCTCGCACGCCGGCCGCCCGACGTCGACGCGTTCATCGTTGGCTATCCCGGCCACTTCGACTTACGCGCGGCCCGGCGTGCAGCGCGCGGCCGCCCCATCGTCTTCAATCCACTCGTCTCGCTCGCGGACACGCTGGTCGCGGACCGCGGCCGGTTCCGCCCGGGCTCGCTCGCCGCACGCGCCCTGGAGACGGTCGACCGCCGTGCCTTCCGCGCCGCCGACGTCGTCGTCGCAGACACCGAAGCGGGTGCGCATTTCTTCGCCGGGCTAGCAGGCCTCGGCGACGTGCCCGTCTGCTTCGTCGGTGCAGAGGACCGGCTGTTCAAACCGAACTGGTCGCCGCCGGACCGCTTCGTCGCGCTCTTCATCGGCAAGCTGATCCCGTTGCAGGGGGTGGAGACAATCCTGGCGGCGGCGAGAGAAGCGCCGGAGATCGACTTCCGCCTCGTCGGCAGCGGCCAACTGGAGGGACTGCTCTCGTCGCGGGCGCCGAACGTCGAGCACGTGCCCTGGATCGAATACGAACTTCTGCCGGCGGAGATCCAGCGCGCCGGTTGCTCGCTCGGAATCTTCGGCACCACCGGAAAGGCCCGGCGGGTCATACCGAACAAGGCGTTCCAGGCCATCGCGTGCGCTGCACCGCTTGTCACCGCCGACACACCCGCCGCGCGCGAGCTGCTGGTCGACGGGGAGAGTGCGCTCCTCGTTGCGCCGGGCGACGCCAAGGCGCTGGCAGATGCGGTGCGCCGGCTGGCCGCAGACTCCGAGTTGAGCCGTCGCCTCGCGGCGGGAGGCCGCGCCGCCTACGAGCGAGAGGCGAGCGAAGCGGTCCTCGGCGTGCGCTGGCGCGCAATCATCGAGCGGCTGTTGTGAGACGAGCGCTCGGCCGCCGCCCGAATACGCGCGTCCTCCTCGCGGCCGCGGTCACCGCCTATGCCGCGGGTTTCGCTGCGCTCTCGGCGCTTCGCCACGAGGCCTTCGTCACCGGTCGCTTCGACCTCGGAAACATGGTGCAGGCCGTCTGGTCGACCGCGCACGGCCACCCGCTGCAAATGACCTCTCTGCACGGCGATCAGATCTCGCGGCTGGCCGCTCACGTCGATCCGATCCTGGTGCTGTTCGCGCCCCTCTGGTGGATCTGGCCGAGCCCACACATGCTCCTCGCCGTGCAGGCGACAGTCGTCGCGCTCGGCGCGGTGCCCGTCTTCCTGCTCGCCCGCAAGCACCTGGCCTCACCGCGGGCTGCGCTCGGCTTTGCCCTCGCCTACCTGCTCTACCCCGCGACGGGCTGGCTGACGTTGAACGAGTTTCATCCCGTCGCGCTCGCGACGACTCTCCTTCTCTTCGCCTTTTGGTACCTCGACGAAGAACGCCTGCTCCCGTTCGCCCTGTTCGCACTCGCCGCAACGGCGTGCAAGGAGGAGATCGCGCTGGTCGTCGCGGGGTTCGGCATCTGGTACGCCGTCGCACACAGGAGTTGGAGGGCAGGAGCGGCGATCGCGCTCGCCGGCGGCGCGTGGGCCGCGATCGCCATCGGCGTCGTGATCCCGCACTACAACGCCGGCGCCGAGTCGGACTTCTACGGTCGTTACAGCGAGGTGGGCGGGTCGGCGGGCGGAATCCTGAAAACGGCCTTCACGCACCCGCTGCGGATCGCCGAGGCGGCGTTCAGCGGGCGAGATCTCCACTACCTCCTGGAACTGGTCGCGCCGCTCGCCGCACTCTGCCTGCTGGCGCCGCTCGTGCTCGTCGCGGCGGTGCCGGAGCTCGCGATCAATCTCCTTTCGTCGACGACGACGCAGACGTCGATCCACTTCCACTACACCGCCGGGCTGATCCCGCCGCTCATGATCGGCGCGATCTTCGGTGCGAAGCGACTGTCGCGCTGGACGACGCCGGTCGCAGCCGTGATCGTCCTCGCAGCGCTCGCCGGGAACTACCGGCTCGGGCCGATCCCCGGCTGGCGACATGTCCCGGGCGGCCAAACGTTCCAGGCGACCGCGGCACGCGTGACCGATCACGACCGCATCGCCGAGCGCGCACTCCGGCTGATTCCGGGAAGCGCCGTGGTCAGCGCGACCAACACCCTCGGCGCCCACCTGTCGGCGCGCCGCCGTGTGCTCAGCTTCCCGTACCTCGAGGACTCGCAGTGGATCGCGGCAGACGAGACGCAACCGGGCTATGCGGATCGCTACGCGCCCGTACCGACCGCGACTCAGCTTGCGGCGCTACGACGGAATCCGGAGTGGCAGCTCGTGTTCGAGGAGGACGGGATCCTCGTTTTCCGGCGCACGCCTGCCTAGCCTGACGAGCGCCAGCGCGAACAGCGTGAGGACGAGCAGATCGCGGATCAGCACGAGCCAGACATAGCCGCCGAGGGCGAACACGTCGCGGTAGTGGAAGAACCACACCTGCGCGAGGATGAGCGCTGCCGCGGCGAGCAGCCAGGCCGCCGGCTCGAGCAGGAGCACGAACGGAACGACCCAGACGAGATACTGCGGGGAGAAGAAGCGGGTAAAGGCGAGAAACCCTGCCAGCGCCGCGGCGAAGGCAAAGGCGAGGCGCCTCGGATCAGCGCGTCCGCGCAGATAGAACCAGGCAACCGCAGCGACGGCAAGGGCTTGCGCGATCGAGCTCAGCACGGCCAGCGTCTCCGGGAGCGAACCGACGAGGTCGTACGAGATCGCGTGCCCGGTGCGATGTACGACGGTGGCGCTGTACAAGCCCAGCCGGTCGGTGACGGCGAGCAGGGAGCCGCCGAGGCTCTCGACCTGCAGCGATCTTGCCGCCTGCGCGCGCAAGCTCTCGGCGAGACCGTGCGGTGCGACCACGAGGAACGGCACGACGAAGAGAGCGGCGACGGCGACGGACGCGCCGAGTGCCCGTAGAGCGGCGGCACGCCCGTGCGTGCGCCAGACGAAGATCGCGGCCGGCGGAATGAGCACGACCGGGTAGACCTTGGCCGCGAATGCGGCGCCGAGCAATGCGAACGCGGCCACATCCCGCCCTGCCAGCAGGAGCGCGAGCGCCGCAAGCGTGAGCAGCGCCGGCCACGCGTCGTACGTATTGAGCGAGATCGGCCCGAGCGCGAGCGGCGACAGCGCGAACAGCAGGACGGCAGCCCAGAGTCGAGTCGTCGAAACGCCCAGCTTCACCAGCACGGACGCGAGCAGGAGGAGCGTCGCGACACCACACAGGGCCAGCAGGCACTTGAACGCCGCGTTGTAATGCGCAGAGCCGAATGCCGCCGGCGGCAAGAACACGGCGAGCGCTCCGGGTGGGTACTCCATGAAGAAGTCGCGGTACGGCACCTGCCCAGCGAAGACCGCATGAGCGAACCCCTGGTACAGATGGACGTCGCGGAACCGCTCGGCTCGGAAAAGCCCTCCGTCCGGGACGGCGCACGCGGCGAGATAGATCGGGATGGCAGCGGCCGCCGGCCGCAGCCAGAGCCTACGGGGGCGTGCCGGGGTCAGGGACCTGGGAGAAACCGTCGGCACCGTTACCCGAGCTCGTCGGCGCCGTCTGCGTTGTCGACGTGGTCGCCGTGTAGTAACCGCCGGTCAGCGCGTACTGCAGCTTGTGCGTGATCCAGACCGGCGACGTCTTCGGCGATGGGAACTCTTTCGGAAACGGCGCGTAGTAGGACGCACGCTCCATGAACAGCTTCCAAATCGTCGCCGGGAAGGTCGGCCCCGAGACGGAAATGCCGTGCACGGAGGTCATGGGAATCTCTCCCTGCGGATAGCCGATCCAGATCGTCGCCTCGAGGCCGGGGACAAAACCGCAGAACCAGGCGTCCGCGTAGCCGTCGGTCGTGCCCGTCTTGCCGGCCGACGTCTTGCCGAAGTAGGCCCCCACTCCGGTGCCGCTCGTCATGTTCTCCTCGAGGATCCGTACGACCTCGGCAGCGACCCAGTCCGGCACGGCGCGCTTGCGCTGCGGAACGCCCCAGCCCGCCTCGGTGTCGACCTTGCCGCCCGGCAGGATCACCTTGCGGATCGCCATCGGCTTCGAGTACACGCCACCGGCGGCCAGAGTCGAGTACACGGAGGCCATGTCCATCGGGGTCACGACGCGCGAACCGAGACCCATCGACGGCACGTATGCCCCTTCGCTCGTGCGCAGGTCGGTGCGAACGCCGAGCCGGTAGGCGATGTCCGCAATGTTCTCGGGGCCAACGTCGAGCGACAGGCGCGCGTAGACGCTGTTGTCGGAGCGGAGAGTCCCGTTCTCGATCGACGTCGGCCCGATGTAGGAGTGGTCGTAAGTCTGGGGGCACCACGCCGTCGGCGGATTCGTGTCACAGGAACCGGTTTCGGTCGGGTCGTACTTGAACGGGGCGGAGAGGTAGGTCGTCGACGGGCTGATGCCCTGCGAGATCGCGGTCGTCAGCACGATCGTCTTGAACGTCGATCCCGGCTGGCGGCGTGCGGACGACGCAAAGTTCACCTGATTCTTGGGATTCCCGGGGCTGACCTCGGTCATCGCGCGAATCGCCCCGTTGCTCGGGTTGATCGAGACGATCGCCGCAGCGGGATCCGACGAATAGGGAAGCGTCCGCTTGATCGCGTCGAGCGCGAATCGCTGCAGGCGCGGATCGATGGTCGTGTACACCCTTAGCCCGCCGGAGCGAACCGTGTTCGCGCCGTACTGGCGCTGAAGCTCTTCGCGCACGTAGCTGAAGAAGTACGGCTCGCGGATGCGCGTGTACAACCGGCCCGCCTTGAGATGGAGGTTGCGCTTGGCCACGGCGTTCGCGTACTGGCTCGACGTGATGTTCCCGTTTCCGAGCAGCGCCCGTAGTACCTCGTCCCGGCGGGCGATCGCCTGCGCCGGTCGCTGGAACGGATCGAAGATCGACGGCGCCTGCGGCAGTCCGGCCAGTAGTGCCGACTGGTTCAGCGTGAGCTTGCGCGCCGGCTTCGAAAAGTACGTCTGGGCGGCTGCCTCGATCCCGTAGGCGTGGTTGCCGTAATACACCTGGTTCATGTACGCGTTGAGGATCCACGTCTTCGACTTCTCGCGCGCCAGCTTGATCGCCAGGCACGCCTCGGTCGCCTTGCGTCCGAGTGTCTGCGACTTCTTCTTGATGTACAGATTGCGGACCAGCTGCTGCGTGATCGTCGACCCGCCCTGCACGACTTTCCCCGCCTGGACGTCCGCGTAGAGCGCGCGCACGATTCCGAACCAGTCGAGTGCGCCGTGATGATAGAAACGCCGGTCCTCGATCGCGATCGTCGCCTTCGGCGCCCAGGCGCTGATCTGATCGAGGCCAACCGGCTGCCGGTTCCGTTCCGCGGGAATCGACCCCAGCAACGATCCGTCAGCCGCGAAAATGAACGAGTTCTCCCCGACCTCGACCGGGTTGAGCGAATCGAGGTTGCAGCTGTTCATCCAGACAGCCGCGCCGGTGAAGCTCGACACGACCAGGAAAAGAACAGTGCCGATCAGCACGCCGGACACGAGCTTGCCCAGTCTCTTCCGGCGGTTCTTCATCCGTTGCCGGCGTCGCTTCCTCAAGCGCTCCAGCAAGAAGGCGTCTGACTGCGGCCGCTGCCCGCGAGGAGGCGGTGTCATGCGTAGACGCCCTCCGCGCGCAACACGTCGTAGGCGCGGAGGCGGAGCTCGCGCTCGAGCCGCTCGGCCGAAGGGCCGTCGGTCGCCGGCACGCGCATCACGACCGTCGCGTTGCCCGACAGATCGCTGACGAACACCTCGCCGTCGCCCGCGATCGTCCGCAGCCGGTCCACCACGGCACCGAGGTCTTGTCCTAGTGGAACCTGGAGGCTGATCTCGGCGACCTTCTCTCGACTACGAATCGTGGAATTGCGGATGGTATCCGAGGCCAGCTTCTCGTTCGGGATCACGAGCCGGTCACCGTTCTCGGTCCGGACGAACGTGTAGATGAGCCCGATCTCCTCGACGGTTCCCTCGATGTTCTCGACGACCACGTCATCGCCGAGCCGCACCGGTTGGGTGAATGCGATCAGCAGGCCGGCGACGAAGTTCCCGAGCGTGCGCTGGGATGCGAACCCGACGACGATGCCGATCACTGCCGAGGACGCAAGCAACCCGCCGGCAACCGCCCGCACCTGTGGGATCACCAGGAGAGCGGAAAGAAGACCGACGAACATGATCGTCGTGGTGACGCTGCGGCGCAGCACGCGATAGCGCGTGATCGCCTGCGGCGGGAGATCGCGGCGGGAGATGCGGCGATCGATCAGGCGCGCCACCACGATGGTGACGAGCATGACGACGCCGACGACGATCAGTCGGTGCCAGAACGGCATGGGCCTCTATTCGACGGCAGCGTCGCCCTCCTTTGCAAGGTTCGACCAACTGAACGCATCGCCCCGGCGGCTGAAGCGTCCCGGCCCGTGGAAGTGACTGACGATCACGTCCGTGCTTTCGTCGGCCAGCCGCCCGAGGATCCGTTTCCTCGTCGCCGCCGACGCATCAGGGTCCTGGTCGCTGACGTAGACGAGATCCGGATCCGCGACCTGCAACTCGTGCACCACGACGTCGCCGAGCACGACCAGCTCGCTCCCCTGCGACTCGATGAAGACGCTCGCATGACCGGGCGTGTGTCCGGGTGTCGGAACGAGACGCACTCCGGACGCGATCTCGAGCTCGGCGTCGACGAGGACCACCGAGCCGGCATCACGCAGTGGTTCGACACGGTCACGCAGGTAGGGCCGCGCCTCGAGCCTTTCTTCCGACATGAAGTACGACCAGTCGCCGGCTGCCACGACGTAGCGGGCATTGGGAAACGTTCCGTCCCAACCGACGTGGTCGACGTGCAGGTGCGTGTGCACGACGAGGTCGATCTCGTCGGGGCTCGCGCCGACCCGGGCAAGCTCCTCCGGAAGCCGCGCGCCCGCGCCCGGCATGAACGCGCGCGGCTCCGGCCCGAGCCCGGTGTCGACGAGCACTGTCGTCCCGCCTCCCCGGATCAGAACGGCGTTGACCGGGAGCCGCCATTCCTCGCCGCTGCTCAACGTGGGGAACGCCTCAGCGACGGTCGCGAAGCTTCCTTCGCCGTCGACGAGGATCGCGACATCGAGCGTGCCGACTCTCAAAGCGGCAGCGGCTTCCGCCCGCCAAATCCCTCGTCGGCTCGGTGCCAGTAGTGAATCGCGTCCTCACCGAGCTTCCAGCAGAGCAGGACGACCTCGTCGCCGCGTTTGGCGGGAAAGTCGAGCAGCCCTTCCTCGAGCGACTTCACCTCCGCACCCGCGGCGTTGATGCGCTCTGCGCACTCGGTGATCGCCGCGGCTTCGCGCTGGATCGCATCGGCAGCCTCGTGCAGGTCGCTCGGGACCATGTCACCGCCGTTTCCGGCAATGCGCGTAACGAGCTCCGCCTGCTGGACCTGGGCTGCAGTGAGGTTGCGCCGGTGCTCAACCATGCGTTCGACGATCGGCCGCAGCTCGACCAGGACCTCGTTGGCCTCTTCGGGCGTGAAGGTACGGGGCATTCGACCGTATGATCATGCGGCCGTGCGCGCGGGTCAAAGGCAAGCGCTGGACATCTACCTCTGGAGCCGCGCGGCGATCTGGGTCGCGGCGATCTTCGCCTTCTTCTTCTTCGAGCCGAATCGGCATCCGCATGCAGGCCGCTGGGACACGCCACGCCTCCACGACCTGGGCTACTTCACCGACATCTGGGCCCGCTGGGACAGTGACTTCTTCCTGCGCATTGCACAGAACGGCTACGACAGCGCATCCGCTGCATTCCACCCGCTCTACCCGGCCCTGATCGCGGTCCTCGGCCGCGCCTTCTTCGGCCACTACGTCTTGGCCGGGCTCGTCGTCTCCCTGCTCTGCTGTCTCGGCTCGTTCGTACTGCTGCACCGCCTTGCCGAGCAGCGCCTCGGTGCTGTGGGCGCGAGGCGCAGCGTTCTCTACCTGGCCGTGTTTCCGATGGCGCTCTTCCTCCAGGCCGTCTACAGCGAATCGCTGTTCCTTCTGCTCGTCCTCGGAGCGTTCGCCCTCGCCGAGCGCAACCGCTTCGCGGGGGCTGGGCTCGTCGCCGGGCTCGCGATCCTGACCCGTGCGGCCGGACTCGCGTTGCTCCCAGCGCTTGCACTGCTGGCCTGGCACCACCGCGACCGCCTGCGTTCTCTCGCCGGCGTCGCCCTGGCAGTACCCCTTGCGGCGGTTTATCCGCTGGTGCTCTGGCAGCAGGTCGGCGATCCGTGGGCGTTCACCGACGCGCAGGACCGCTGGCATCGGCACCTATCACGGGCCGGCCCGCTCGGCGGGATCTGGGACGGTCTCGTCGCAGGGTGGCGCGGCCTCGAGCAGTTCGTTGTGGGGCATGGGACACACGTTCCGGATGCGAATCCCATGCACGCGGCCGCCGAGAACGTGCAGGCGCTCGCGTTCCTGGCCCTCTTCCTCGTGCTGACTGTCATAGCGTGGCGGCGGTTCGGCGCGCCCTACGGACTGTTCGCCGCGTTGAGCCTCGCGATCCCGCTCAGCTACCCAAGCTCGCGCTGGCCCCTGCTCTCCCTGCCACGCTTCGGGCTGGTCGTCTTCCCGCTCTTCCTCGCACTCGCGGCACTGACGGAGGACAGGCCGCGCCTCCACACCGCGGTCGTCGCCTGCAGTGGGCTGTTCCTCGGGCTCGCCGTCGCCCAATGGGCCTTGTGGCAGTGGGTCGCATGAAGCCCGCCAAGCTCGACGCGGTCACCCTCGACGCGCACGGCACCCTCGTCACGCTCGCCGATCCCGTTCCGGCACTGACAAAGGTGCTCTCCGAGCGGGGGATCGAGCGCACGCAGGAGGCCGTCCTCGCCGGCTTCCGCACCGAAGCCGCGCACTACGCACCGAGGGCCGGCGAGGGTCACGACGAAGAGAGCCTGACGCGACTGCAACGGGAGTGCGCCGGCGTCTTCCTCGAGGCGGTCGACGCGGACCTCGACCCGAAGGAGTTCGCGCCCGCCTACGTCGGCGCACTCCACTTCGAGGTCCTCCCCGGAGTGCTCGACTCGCTCGAGCGTCTGCGAGCGCTCGGCCTCGAGCTCGCCGTCGTGGCGAACTGGGACCTGAGCCTGCGGCGACTGCTCGGCGAGATCGGGCTCGACCGTTACTTCACCGTCGTCGTCCACGCCGCGCGCAAGCCGGAGCCTGAGGGGCTTCTCCGTGCACTCGCCGAGCTGCAGGTCGAGCCCGCGCGCGCGCTGCACATCGGTGATGACGACGCCGACCGGGATGCCGCAGCCTCCGCCGGCATGCAGTTCGCGCCTGCACCGGTCACCGCCGCGGTGGCTGCAATCCGATGAGAGCGCCGCTCGCACTCTGGAGTAGCTTCGTGCTCGCGTTCACCACGCTGAGCTACACGCTCCGCTTCACCAGCGGCAAGCCGCCGAAGGACCTGCTCTACAAGTGGTCGACCGTCGCGGGGAACCTGATCCAGTTCGCGATCATCGGGGCGATCGTCTACGGCATCGCAGGCCTCGCGGGCGAGCGCCGGCGAGTGCTCGCGTTACGCCGCCCGACCTCGTGGCGCACCGCGGCCCGGATTGGGCTCGGCGTCGGGATCGGAATGTTCGTCCTCACGCTCCTCCTTACCCCGCTCCTCGAGCCCGGGCGTGAGCAGGGCGTCACTCCCGATACCTGGCAGCCGAAGCACCTGGCGGCGTACGTCGTGAACGGGATCGTGGTCGCGGTGGTCGCGCCGGTCATCGAAGAGCTGACGTTCCGAGGCCTTGGTTACTCCCTGCTCGCCCGGTACGGGCGCTGGGCGGCGATCATCGGCACCGGCCTTGCCTTTGCGCTGGCGCACGGCCTGGTGAACGCGTTTCCGTTTCTCGCCGCGTTCGGTATCGGCCTGGCGTATCTGCGCAGCCGGGTCGATAGCGTCTATCCGGGGATGATCGTCCACGGGCTCTTCAACGCGATTGCCCTCACCGTTGCCGTTTCGGGCAAACCGCAGGCGGATATTCTCGGCGCGTGCGCTGCGGTTTGGCCTGTGCTCTCGCCCTTCTGATCCTCGTCCCGGCCGCGACGGGGGCGGCGCCGCTGGTCTCCATTCAGGCAACGCCGGCGGCCGGCGCAGCTCCATTGCACGTCACCTTGGCAGCAACCGGTGACGCGGCGTCCTACCACTGGGACTTCGGCGACGGCACTTCGGCGGACGGGACCAACCGGGCCGAGCACACGTACGCAGCGGGCCGCTGGACGGCGACCCTCACAGCTCGGTCTGCGGACGGTGAGACCGCGACGCAGACGACGCCGGTCACGGCCTACGGCCTCACGCTCGCCGGGCCGAGCCCGGCGAGGTACGGTCGCCGCGTCGCTTTTCGCGGCGCGCTCGTGCCGGCGGAGCAGGGCATCTACGTCGCCCTCGTCGGGCCACACGGAAAGATCGCGGGAGCGCGAACGCACGCCGACGGGCGGTACACGGTCGCCGCGCGCGTCAAGCTCCCTGGTGAGTACATCGCAACGAGCGAGCGCGCAGAGTCAGCGGCGCTCGCGCTGCGCGTCGTTCCCAAACTCGTCGCCGGGCTCGCCGGCAGCGGCGCGCGTGACAGCAGGTACTTCTTCACCGCACGGCTCGTGCCCGCGAGCGCCGGGACACTGGCGGTGAAGATCACCCGCGACCAGAACGTCCTCGTCGACCGCACTTTCGCCGGTCGCGTGCAGATCAAGCTCGACACCCGGCGCTTGACCTCGTACCGAATCCGCACGGAGGTGCTGCCTGTCGAGGGCTACGCCGGCACAATCCGGCTGCTGCGTGCAAACGTCGTACTGCCACGGCTGGCGCTCGGCGCACGCGGCATCGCTGTCTCACAGCTCGGCGGCCAGCTCCGGCGTCTGCACTACGCGGCGCCCTCCGGGCCGAGCTTCGACGGTCGCATGCTCGACGCCGTCTATGCCTTCCAGAAGGTTCACGGCCTGCCGCGCACCGGGATCGTCGATGCCCGGTTCTGGCGCGCGCTCGCGAATCCTCGCATCCCAATTCCCCGGTTCGCGCAGCCCGCCGGGCACATCGAGGTGAACAAGGGTTTGCAGGTGCTCTACGTCGTCCAAAGTGCCAGAGTCGCGCTGATCGTGCCGATCTCGACCGCGGGTGTGGCGGGCACGTTCACCCCAGTCGGGCGCTTCGCGGTCTACCGCAAGGTGGTCGGGTTCGACCCCAGTCCGCTCGGAACGCTCTACGACCCGCTGTACTTCACGGGTGGCTATGCGATCCATGGCAACCCGTCCGTCCCGCCCTACCCGGCCAGCCACGGTTGCGTCCGCATCCCGATGTGGGTCGCGCCGCACCTCTATCAGACAGTTCCGTACGGCGAAACGGTTTACGTGTACTAGCGCGCTCGCGCTGCTCTTGCTCGCAGGTTGCGGAAGCACGCCGCGCGACGTCCCGTACACAGACCTCACCCGGCAGGCGGGGCCGCTCGAGTTCACGCGCATCACACGCGATCTCTACCGCAGCCGAGCCGCACTGCTGGAGGTCCTGGAGCGGAACAACCCGGGCCGTCCGATTCACCTGCCGAACATCGACTTCCGCCGCCGCGAGATCTACCTGGTCGCCGCCGGGCCGCGGTCGAGCAGCGGCTACGAGCTGCAAGTCGTGCGCGTCCGTGACCTCGGCGATCACATCGTCGTCGTCGTACACGAGCAAACGCCGACCCTGGGCGATCCCGTGCAGCCCCGTGTGACGTATCCCTTCGTGCTGATCGCGCTTCCGCGCAGCGGCGAGCCCGTGAAGCTCAAGTGGCCGGGGCGGCCGTGACCGGCTACTCCTCTTCCGGCTCGATCGCGAACTCGTCGGGCGTCACTTCGTCGAGGAACTGCTTGAACTCGGAGACCCTCGACTCGATCTCCTCCTCCGTCACCTCTTCGCCCTCGAACTCGATTGCCGACTCCTCGATCACATCGTCCGCGGCGAAGATCGGCGCCTCCGCCCGAATCGCAAGCGCGATCGCGTCGGACGGCCTGGAGTCCACCTCGATCTCCGAGCCGTCGAGCTGGACGGTGATCTGCGCATAGAACGTGTTCTCGCGCAGCTCCGTCACGGTGATGCGCGTCACCTGGGCGCCGAGTTGGTCGAGCATGTCGGTCACGAGGTCATGAGTCATGGGCCGCGGCGTGGACGCGCTCTGGAGCTTCATGAGAATCGCGGCGGCCTCCGGGTGGCCGATCCAGATGGGCAGGAACTTGTTTCCCTCGGCAGTCTTGAGCAAGACGATCGGCTGCTTGCCGACGAGATCGAAGCTGACCCCGTAGATCTGCATCTCCTGCATGGCCTTGCTCTGATGGTAGCTCAGGGGTCTTGCGGCGAAAGCTCCGCAAGGGCGCCTGCTAGGGAAATCGGCGCCCCAGTGGCGCCGCCGTATCCCTTAGTCGGAGCGTGCCTTCAAGCGCCACTCGGCGACGTCGCGAATGCTGACGATGCCGACCGCACGTTCGCCCGAGACGACCGGGATGTGGCGGAAGCCACGTTCGATCATCGTCTGCCCCGCTTCCTCGACCGACGCGTCCTCGGTCATGGTCACGGGATCCGGAGTCATCCACTCGCGCACGCGCGCCTCACTCGAGTGCACGCGGCCGGCGACGGCGCGCATCAGGTCGCGCTCGGTGAAGATCCCGATCATCCGGCCGAAGTCGGACACGACCACGGCACCGACTCCCTGGTCGGTCATCTTCTGAGCCGCCTCACCGATCGTGTCCTCCGGAGCGACCGCGAGCACGTCCTTCGTCATCACCTCGCCGAGTGTGGCCATGCGCGCGAGCATAGGGAAACGCCCCGCTACAATCCACCCTCCCGTGGGCGATTAGCTCAGTTGGTTAGAGCGCCGCTCTGATAAGGCGGAGGTCCGTGGTTCGAATCCACGATCGCCCATAACCGCGAAAAGTCCGGCCGCTTCGCGGCCATGATGACTTTTCGCGGCGTTCTACGCCCCGGAGCGTCTTGTGCCGCGCTCGCGCATGTCGAGCGCGGCTGCGGGACTGGCTCCAAGGTCTTTAGTGCAGGACCGTGGTGCGCTGCAGGTAGTCCTCTACCGCCAGGAGGAACGTGTCGTCCTCGGCGAGCTCCTTCAGCGTGCCCTTCGTTTCGTCGTCGAGATCCTCGTCATAGGCCAGTTCTGTCAGGAAGTTGTTCATCCGACCGTCGCGTGACATCGCGGCCATGCGGAGGAAGATCTTTCTTGCCTCGTCGTCCTGAGAGATTGCCTCGAGGGACTCCATGTCGTTCAGCCACAGTCCGAGCATGACACCCGTGCAACGCCTCCAACGGCGAACGGGATACGGCTACTTCGAAACTTTCTCCAGGGCCTCGACCAGTTCTTCGAGCTCGGTCTCGTCGACGAAGGAGATTTCGAGACGATTCGAGACGATTCGACTCGAAAAACCGGTGATTCGATCGGCCGCAGTCTTGGCACGGGCGACGAGCGCCGGGTCGAGCTTTGTCGTCTGGCGCCGTTGCTTCGTCTTCGCGCCGGCCCAACGGGCGGCCCGCTCGGCAGCCCGGACGGACATGCCCTTCTGGACGATCTTGCGCGCCAGCGCCCGGCGGCCTTCGTGGTCGGGCACCGCCAGCACGGCCCGAGCATGACCTTCGGTCAGCTGTCCCCTCTCCACCATCTTCAGCACGTCCTCGGGCAACTCGAGGAGACGCACCCGGTTCGAGACCGCCGGCTTCGACTTTCCGACGCGCTCTGCAAGCTCCCCGAGCGAAAGCCCGAACTCGTCGAGGACGACTGCGAACGCGCGTGCTTCCTCGATCGGAGAAAGATCTTCGCGCGCGACGTTCTCGACGAGGCCGAGCAGCAGCGTGTCCCGGTCGTCGGCGTCGCGCACGACGGCCGGCACCGTCTTCATCTTGGCGTCGCGCGCCGCACGCCAGCGGCGTTCGCCCGCGATCAGCTCGTAGCCGCCGGCCGTGCGCGGCCGGACGAGCACCGGTTGCACGACACCCTGTGCCCGCACCGAGTCCGCCAGGCCCGCACCGGCTTCGGAGTCGAAGCGGCGCCGCGGCTGGCGCGGGTTCGGGTGAATCGCGTCGACGGGAAGCTCGGCGAGCTCAGTCGCGGTCGCCCCGCCCAGAAGGACCTCCAGGCCTCTGCCGAGGCCTCTTCGCTCAGGCACGCTGGACAAGCTCCATCGCCACCTTCCAGTAGGCGTCCGCACCGCGCGAGCGGCGGTCGTACGCGATTGCGGGCAAGCCGTGACTCGGCGCTTCTGCAAGCCGCACCGAGCGCGGGACCGTCTGCGTGAAAACCAGCTCGCCGAAGTGCTTGCGCACTTCGGCCTCGACGTCTGCGGACAACCGCGTGCGCCCGTCCACCATGGTCAGCAGGACACCGCCGACCGCAAGCCGCGGATTCAGCCGCGCTTTGACGAGATTGATCGAGTGCACGAGCTGCGACAGGCCCTCGAGCGCGTAGTACTCCGCCTGCACCGGAATCAGCACACGATCGGCCGCAGCGAGCGCGTTCACTGTCAGCGGGCCGAACGAGGGCGGGCAGTCGAGGAAGACGAACGAGTACTGCTCGGTACCTGTGGCGAGCGCCTGGCGTAGATACGTCTCCCCGTCGCTGTGCTGCGTCAACTCGACGGTCGCGCCGGCAAGGTCTGGCTTGGCGGGGATCAGGTGCAGGTTCGGAAACTTCGTCGGCTTCGCGAGGTCTCGCAGGGGCACGCCGTCGAGCAAGTCGTACGTCGACGTTCCATTCGCCCGCTCGCCGAGCCCCGACGTGGCGTTGGCCTGCGGGTCGAGGTCGATGACGAGTGCCGGCTCACCCGCTTCCGCGAGGCACGCAGCGAGGTTGATCGCAGTCGTCGTCTTGCCGACGCCGCCCTTCTGGTTCGCCACTGCGTAGACCTTCGCCACCTTGCCAGAGTACTCAGTCCAACGGACGCTTACTCGCCACGCCGGTCCGGCGAGGAAAGCCTTCCGGCGTTGGCCGCACTTTGCGCAAAACCAGGAGCCCATCACGGGATTCCGCGACCTCGCCGCCGACCTGTTGCGCCACCCGCTCGACGCGATCCAGGTCCACACTCGGCCCCACCCACAGCACCACGGCGCCGCCCGAACGAACGAGCGGCAAGCACAATTCGGCTGCAACCGGCGGCTTCGCGAGTGCCTTCGCGACGGCCACTCCGTAGGCGTCCGTCTCTTGCTCCTCTGCCCGGCCCTGCACGACGCTGGCATTCGGCTGGGCCCACTCACGCAAGAAGTCGCACTTACGGCCGATCGCTTCGAGCAGCGTCACCTCACGGTCAGGAAGAGACGCTGCCAGCGGGATCC
>DAINSN010000002.1:0-4164 GCA_036741295.1 Gaiellaceae bacterium | reverse complement strand
CCGCCTCCTGAGCCCACGTCGACGATGGGCCCCTCGAACCCCGACACGACATCGGCGCCGCGCAAGGAGTCTTCCAACAACATGCGCCGAGCTTCCGTGAGATCGCTGATCCCGGTCAGACCGGGAGTTGCAACGACTGCCCTGAGCCAGTCTTCAAGCAACGGGATGCACGACGACGTAGCGGTTCGGCTCCGTACCCTCGCTCGTCGTCTCGACCCCGTCGAACTCCTTGAGCCGCAGGTGAACGACCTTGCGCTCGACGGCTGTCATCGGTTCGAGCTCGACCGGTTCGCGATCCGACAGCGCGCGGTCTGCGGAGCGCAAGGCCAGCGCTTCCAGCGCGACTCGGCGACGGTCGCGATAGCCCGCGGCGTCGACGACGACTTCCTTGCGGTCCTCCGGGTGGCGACGCCACATCACTGCGTTCGCGAGATACTGGACGGCGTCGATCGTCTGCCCGTGCCGGCCGATCAGCATGCCGAGGTCGGAGCCGACGCAGGAGACCGTGATGACCTCGTCGGACTCCGCGACGTCGATCCGGCCCGTGACGCCGATCCCATCCACGATCCTCGTGACGAGAGCGCGTGCTTCCGCCGCCAGTCCGGACTCGTCCACGGCGTCGATGGCCACCGCGTCCGCGGCGATGGAGGCCACCACCTTCGCGGGCGAGAAGCCGACGCCGAGCAGCCCTCGCTCGCCCTCGGTCACCACCTGGAAGTGCACGGCGGACTTATCCAGGCTCGGATGCTGCTTCTCGAGCTCTCGCAGCGCCGCCCACTTGGCCTCGCCGACCGTCTCGCCCGTCGCCTCCACCGAGATCTCCTGCGCGGTCACGCCTAGCGTCGCGCTTTCTTCTTCCGCTTCACGCGGCGTGGCGCGGCGTTGCTCGGCTTGGGCGCCGGCGCGTCAGCGGTCGGCTCGCCGCCGTCGGGCGTCGGCTCCTTTGGCGGGGTGCGCGACGAACGTTTCGGACCAGAAGGCGGCGACCCGGACGGCGGGCCGACCTTCGGGATCAGCCGGCGGGTGATGAGCCCCTGCCCCACCGTCCAGAGGTTCGTCGTCATCCAGTAGAGGACGAGGCCGGTCGGGAAGCGGACGATGAACGGGATGAAGACGAACGGCAAGATCATCATCAGATATCGCTGCGACTGCTGCATCGTCCCCGACATGAAGTACGTCGAGGCCACCTGGCTGAGCACGTAGATCGCAAGCAGGATGTACCCCGACCAGTGGCTGTTCGCGTGCTTGGTGATGTCGGGCACGAAGTGCAACCACGAGAAGTCGCCGCGATCGATTGCCGCCTGCCCACCCGGCGGGTTCTTCGCAAAATGGCGCAGCGTGTAGAAGAGCCCGATGAAGATCGGCAGCTGTGCCAAGAGCGGCAGGCACGACGCGGCCGGGTTGATGTTGTTCTCCTTGTAGAACTTCATCAGCTCTTCGTTGAGCTTCGTGCGGTCGCCCTTGTACTTGCGTTGGATCTCCTTCATCTGCGGCGCGTGCGCCTGCATGTTCTGCATCGAGTGGATCTGTTTCACGGTCAGTGGCACGAGCAGCATCCGCACGATGATCGTGAGCCCGACGATCGACCATGCCCAGGGAAGGCCGACCGAGTGAAGCGCGTTGAGGATGTGCCGAAGCAGGTCCTCGAGCGGCGTGAGGAGGCTCGCGACGATCACTTGAAGACCCTCTGGTTGCGCGCGTAGTCGACGCCGCCACGGCTCCACGGATTGCAGCGGAGCAGCCGCCAGCCCGCGAGCACCGTCCCCTTGAAGAAGCCGAACTCCTTGTACGCGTCGATTGCGTACTGCGAGCAGGACGGGTGGTACTTGCACTGCCCGACACCGAGGAAGGGCGCCAGCGTGAAGCGATAGGCCCAGATCGCGGCGACGCCCACGTACCTCATGCCGCGGCCTTCGTCAGCACCTCGTCGACCCGCTCCGCGAGCCACTCGAAGCCGTTCGCGGTCACCGCCTCCGGAAGTCCCGGCTTGGCGATCAAGACGTAGTCGCGGCCTGCGGGAACCTGTTCCAGCCGCTCGCGCCACACCTCGCGCAACTGCCGCTTGATCCGGTTGCGGGCAACCGCGTTCCCGGCCGCCCGCGGGACCGCCAACCCGAGCCTCGGCTCGCCAGGATCCTCTTCACGCTCGAACCAGTAGAGGACCAGAAACCTGGTCGAGGTCGAGCGTCCCTGGCGGTAGACAGCGTCGAAGTCTCGCGAGCGAGACAGGCGGTTCCGGCGTTGCACAGCGGTGCTTGCTTTACGCGGAGAGACGCTTCCGGCCCTTTGCGCGGCGGCGCTTCAGAATCGCGCGACCCGCACGCGTCGCCATGCGCGCACGAAAACCGTGCTTGCGCTTGCGCCGGCGCACGTTGGGCTGGTAGGTCCGTTTCACGAGGTCGAAGAGGAAGAAAGTGCCCCGAAGAGGGGCCGTGGCGCGCCAGTATAGATGAGCGTTGGTACACAGAGTTATCCACAGTCACGCGTGTGCGAAGTGCCTCCAAATGTAGCCAACTGCCAGAGTTGATCCACAGGTGTGGAGAGTAATGTGGAGTCGGGAAAACTGCTGCAAATCCCGTTTATTTCATCCCCAGTTTCCACGCATTGAAGGGGCTCGAGCACGCTGCTATGCTCGCCGCTCCCCGAGCCGGAAAGGAGTGGTACCGCGGCGTGGAGCGCCCAATTGAGCTGACTGCGGAGAGCCTGTGGAACGAGGTGGCCGGTCGGCTCAAGGGGGCCCTCAACGAGACCACGTATCGCACGTGGTTCGCGGAGGCGGAGGGAGCGGAGCTCTCTGACGACGCCTTCGTGCTGGGCGTCCCGAACGACTTCACGCGCGAATGGATCGAGGGGCACTTCCTCGGTCTGATCGGGGCGGCCGTCCGCGACGTCACCGGCCAGGAGCGTCGCGTTGCACTCACCGTGACGGAGCGGCTTCCGGCTGCCACGCCCGCTCCCGCGGAGGCGCCGAAGGGCCGTTCAGGCGGGGCGATGGACTCCGGGATGAACCCGAAGTACACGTTCGACCTCTTCGTGATCGGCTCGTCGAACCGCTTCGCGCACGCGGCTGCCCTGGCCGTCGCCGAAGCGCCGGCACAGGCGTACAACCCGCTCTTCATCTACGGGGGGACCGGGCTCGGCAAGACACACCTGATGCAGGCGATCGCGCAGTACGTCGCGGAGCACTCGAGCGACCTCTCCGTCCGCTACGTCACCAGCGAGACCTTCATGAACGACTTCATCAACTCGCTGCGCGACAAGCGAATCGAGGGGTTCAAGCAGCGCTACCGCACGTACGACCTCCTGCTCGTAGACGACGTGCAGTTCTTCGAGCACAAAGAGCGGATCCAGGAGGAGTTCTTCCACACGTTCAACTCCCTCTACGAAGCGGGCTCCCAGATCGTCATGTCGTCGGACCGGCCACCGCGGGAGATCGCCACGCTGGAGGAACGGCTGCGTTCCCGCTTCGAGTGGGGGCTCATCACCGACATCCAGCCGCCCGACCTGGAGACGCGAATCGCGATCCTGCGCAAGAAGGTCAAGACCGACGGAATCCACGTGCCCGATCCACAGGTGCTGTCCTTCATCGCCTCCCGGATCTCGACCAACATCAGGGAGCTCGAAGGAGCACTCACCCGCGTGGTCGCGTTCTCGTCCCTCACCGGACGTGCCCTTTCCGTGGAGCTGGCAGAAGACGTGCTCAAGGACGTCTTCCCGCAGGGCGAGGCGGCCGAGGTCTCGATCCAGCGGATCCAGGAGCTCGTCTCCGAACGCTTTCAGCTGACGATGGACGAGCTCTGTGGCGAGAAGCGCTCCCAGAACATCGTCTACCCACGCCAGGTCGCCATGTACCTCTCGCGCGAGCTCACGGACTCGTCACTCCCGAAGATCGGCAAGGAGTTCGGGGGCCGCGACCACACGACCGTCATCCACGCGACCTCCAAGATCGCCCGCCTGATCCGTGAGGACAGATCTGTCTACAACCTTGTGCAGGAATTGACCGCACGTGTGAAACAAGTCCGCTGACGCGCCGTGCCTGTTGAGAAGCCCACTCTGTCCACCATCTGCGTCCCCTGCAAGAATGGCTCAACCAGGGGCAACGGGGCCAACCTCCCCGGTCCTAACACCCCCTATTACTACAAGAGGTTTTAAATGATTGAAACC
>DAINSN010000001.1:34251-39451 GCA_036741295.1 Gaiellaceae bacterium | reverse complement strand
CGCGCGGCGTGTCGTAGTACATGTTCATCTCCTCGATGATCACGCCCTTCTCGCGTTCGATGTCGTCCGGATCGAACTTCGAGTGGCGCAGCATGTCCACGAGCACGTCGAGCGCGATGTCGCGCGACTCCGCCGCGCACTTGACGTAGTACCCGGTGTACTCCTTGCCGGTGAAGGCGTTGAACTCACCGCCGATGCCGTCGATCTCCATGGAGATGTCGCGGGCTGTCGGCCTGCGCTCCGTCCCCTTGAAGAACATGTGCTCCGCGAAGTGCGCGATGCCGTTCGTCTCCGGGGTCTCGTACCGCGACCCGGCCGCGAGCATGATCGCGCAGGTCACCGACTGCGCTGAGTCCATCGGGGCGGTGAGGATACGCAGCCCGTTGTCGAGGCGTTCGAGGTTGAAGGTGCTCACAACCCTGGCGATGCTATCGAGGCCGCTCCTCCTTCGGCCGTCAGAATCGCTGCAGCGCTCGCGTCACGGCTTCGGTGCCGAACTCGAGCGCCGCAACGGGGATGCGCTCGTCTGCAGCGTGGACGATCTTCAGGACCGGAAAGTCGGCCGGCAGGCGCATCGGCATGAACCCGTAGGTCTGGATCCCGAGCTGCGCGAAGAACCGGCCGTCCGTGACGCCGCCTTGAAGCAGCGGCATCGGGATGCCGTCGGGATCGAGCTCGCGCAGAACGCCGGCGAGCATCTCGAAGAGAGCGAGGTCGGGCTCCGCGAGGCCGGAATCGTGCCGCACCAGCTCGACCTCGATGTCGTCGCCGATGATCCCGTGCAACTCTGCGATCAGGTCGTCGGGTGTAAAGCCCGGCAGGAGGCGTCCATCGAGCTCGAGGTCGATCTGCGCCGGGATCACGTTCACCTTCTCCCCGCCGCGAACGATCGTCGCGTTGACCGTATTGCGCAGCAGCGTCTCGAGCCAGCGCAGCCTGGGCCCGAGCCTCGGCAGCGCGCGGTCGGCAACGCCCGGCCTGAGGAGTGCGAGCATCAGCTCGCGTTTCGGCCGTGGCAGGTGGGCTGCGATCGTCTCGATCATCTCGCGGACGATCGGAGTGACATGGATCGGCATGCGCTTGCGATTCAGGTCGTCCAGCATCCGGGCGAGCCGGGCCATCGTGCCGTCGCGGTGGATCATGGCGCCGTGGCCGCCGGGGCCTCGGACCGTCGCCTTCAGCCAGCAAATCTGCTTTTCGCCGAGCTGGATCGGATAGAAGCGCTTCCCCGCGATGACCTGGGAGATCCCGCCTGCCTCGCCGAGCGCGTGGCGGACGCCCTCGAACAGCTCGGGGTGTTCCTCGACGAGGAATTTCGCCCCGAAGTCGCCGCCGTTCTCCTCGTCGCTGAGCACCACGAGAATCACGTCGCCCGGCAGCTCCAGCTCTCCCTTCGCCCCGCGTAGGAAGGCAGAGACGAACATCGCGACCGCGCCCTTCATGTCCACGGCGCCGCGACCCCAGATCTCGCCGTCGACGAGGTCTCCCCCGAAAGGAGGTCTCTGCCACTCCTGGCCGGTGGTCGTGACCACGTCGACGTGGCCCTGCAGCAGGAGCGGCGGACTGTTCCCCGCGCCTCTTAGCCGGGAGACGAGGTTCGGCCTCGCCGGATCTTTCGCGTAGGTCGCCGTCTCGCAGCCCGCGTCTTCGAGCAGGCCGCGGACGAACCCGACGCACTCCGCCTCGTTCCCCGGCGGGTTGGTCGTGTCGAAGCGGATCAGCTGCTGGAGGAGCTCGACGGGTGTCACTGAGGTAAAGGAGCAGTAAAGATTCGGATGGGGGCTTGTGACACCGGGATCCCAGTCGATACCTTCAATGGAAGGAAAGCTTGTAACAGATGCTAAACGCCCTCACCATCATCCTCCTTTTCGCGGCCGCATGGGCCGTATCCCGCCTGAGCGCCATCGTCGCGCGCTGGGTGATGGCCTGGTCCGACCGCCGGCACCGCAGCCCGAGCGGAGACCTTCAAGCCAAGATTGTCGAGCTGAAGCGGCGCGAGACCAGCGTGGCCGTGATCCGGACCGGCATCGCCTATATCGCGTTCGCGGCCGCCCTCGTCCTCTCCGCGGCGCAGCTGACGGGTGGCTTCAACAAGCTCTCAACTCTCGCGGGGGCCTCGTTCGTCCTGATCCTCGTCGCTTTCTCCGCCCAGCGCGTGCTCGTCGACATCATCGCCGGCTTCAGCATGTTCACGGAGAAGTGGTACTCCGTCGGCGACACGATCGCGATCCCGACGATGGAGCTCCAGGGCGTCGTCGAGGATCTTTCCCTCCGTTCGACGAGGCTGCGCTCGCTCGACGGAGAGGTGATCAACATCCACAACTCGCAGATTCCGGCCGTCCGCGTTTTGCCGGGCGGCGTCAAGGAGTTCGACGTCGAGCTCGTGGCCAGCAGCCGCGAGGGCGCCGAGCTGCTCATCGAGCACGTCGCCACGATCCTGCCGGAGGGTCCGACGACGTTCGTCCAGCGCCCGACCGTCCACCAGATCGACGAGCTTGCACCGGGGCTCGTGCGCGTGCGCCTGCGCGCCGCAGTCGCGCCCGGACGGGAATGGCTCGTCAACGGGTTCTACACGGACTTGCTCAAGGAGCGGGCCGACAAGCACCTGATCGTCCACGGGCCCGTCGTCTTGACGGTGGACGAGGGTGCGACCCGCAGCTTCGCCCGCGCCAGCGCCGCAACGCGCTGGGCCGGCGCCCGCTAGCGAGGTCTAAAGCAGCGCGCTTCTTCGAGGTCTCGGGGCGTCGGCGGCGGGGCTGGTGCCGAGCTTGGGGAAGTCCGAGGGGATGGGTCCGACTGCAACGCCGAGTCGGTCTGCATTGATATTTGTGTGCGCCTTCAGCGCCTCGACGATCCAGGTCGCGGCGACAATCGTGTCTGAGGGAGCGGGCTTCGGCGGTGCCGTCGTCCCATGCTTGATCGTCGCTGGGACCGCTCTGATCGCGTAGAGGGCGAGAAGCACGAACCCTGCGACAGCCAGAAACACGATCTTGTCCTCCTGGCCGCCCAGGTCGAGTTTCTGACCTGAGCGATAGACGACCCAGAGCTCTCCGGCTGCGGCCGCGAGTGTGATGGCAGACGCGAACACGAACCCGCCCACCGTGAAGAAATCGTCCTTGCTCTTCGTTGCGAGCAGTAAGAGCGGCGCGGCTGCAATGACTGAGGCGGCAACAGCTGCACCAACGGTGGCGAGGGCGACTGAACTCTTTGCATCCTTTCCCAGAAGCGCAGTGACAACGTCGGAGGAGCCGAAGATCCCGGCCAGCAGTCCCCCGGCGACGGTGACATTGCTGACCCAGCTCTCCTTGAAGCTCCAGGTGGCTTCGAGGTACTTCAACTCTTTGTTGGGCCATTGCCTGGTCGCCGGAAGGTAGATGACGGCTGCAACGAGGAGCGCGACGAGCAGGATTGGAAAGGCCTTTAGGGCATGCCACTCGGGCTTACTGGTGTCCGGCTTGGGCGGGGCCGTGTCGGTGGCATTGATTGCGCTCGCCTCGAGCGTGACCTGCGTGTCGGTCAGATTGGTGAACCCAAGGGAGGTCGTCCAGCTCTCGCCGTCACCTCTCTCCAGGGTGGGCGATCGACTGTCGATCGTTACGGGCGTGGTCTGAGCCGACACGGTCGTCGAGCTGAACATCAAACCCAACGCGGCGGCCACGAGCACCATTGCTGTTCGGCGTACGACAGTCACCGCGGTGCCATGACCTCCCTTCGCGCCGATTATCCCGCTTGCAGGGCGCGAAGTCCATCCGGCTAATCAACTGAGATGGAGAGCCGCGATCTCCGTGAGCAAGCCGTCGACCTCGTCGGGGGTGTTGTAGTGGACGATGCCGGCGCGAACAGCACCACCTTCCTCGAGGCGGAGCCGCTTCATCACCTCGACTGCGTAGTAGTCGCCCCACCAGACCGCAAAGCCCGCCTCGCCGAGGCGTGTCGCGGCCTCCTGCGCCGGAACGCCGTCGACGTTGAATCCGAAGGTCGCGACGCGGCCTTCCATTGTCGGAAGGCCGTACAGCGTGACGTTGTCCGGCAGGCCGGTGAGGAAGCGCTCACCGAGTGTGCGCTCGTGCGCCTTGATCGACTCCCAGCCGATCGACTCGATGTACTCCACCGCGGCCACGAAGCCGGCGAGTAGCTCGTGCGCGAGCGTGCCGGTCTCGAAGCGTCGCCCGAGTGGCGTATCGAACGCAGGCCGCACCTTGTACGGGCGCCACGTCTCGAGCAGCTCCGCACGACCGAAGGCGACGCCGAGGTGCGGGCCGAAGAACTTGTAGGGCGAGCAGATGAGCACGTCCACATCCCAGTCCGTGACGTCGATCGGCCCGTGCGGGCCGTAGTGGACGGCGTCGGCCCAGGCGAGCGCGCCGGCGTCGTGTGCGAGCTCGACGATGCGCCGCACGTCGGTGAGCGTGCCGACGGCGTTGGATGCCACCGGGAACGCCACGACGCGCGTGCGGTCGGAAAGCTGCCGCTCGAGATCGTCGAGATCGAGCGTCGTGTCGTCGTTGATGTCCACGAAGCGCACCGCGAGGTTCTTGTCGTGAGCGAGCTCGAGCCACGGCGACACGTTCGCGTCGTGGTCGAGCTTCGTGACGAGGATCTCGTCGCCCTCGCGCCATTCCCGTCCGGCGGTGCGTGTCAACGCGAACGCAAGCGTCGACATGTTCGCGCCGAAGATCGCCTCCTCGGGGCTGCAGCCGAGGAACTCGCCGGCCGTCAGTCGCGCCTGGGCCACGAGCGCCTCAGTGCGGCGGCTCGTCTCGTACGGCCCGCTGACGTTGGCGTTCGACTCCCGGTAGTAACGGGAGACTGCATCGATGACCTCGTCGGGAACTTGGGTTCCGCCGGGGCCGTCGAAGAAGGCCAGCGGCTGGCGTAGGGCCGAGTACCGAGCGCGGACGGCTTCGACGTCGTAGGTGACGATGGACACGGGCGAAGACGTTACTACGATTGCTGCATGGCTCCGGCGACGAAAGAGCGGATCGACCAGGGGACCGGGACGGGACTCGGCGCGCCGTGGAACGTCATCGTGCTCAATGACAACCACAACACCTTCGAAGGTGTCGCGTCCGCGCTGTCGTCGACCATTCCCGACGTCTCGTACGACAAGGGCCTGCAGCTCGCAGACCGGATCCATTCGAGCGGCCGCGCCATCGTCTGGTCAGGCCACAAGGAAGTCGCGGAGCACTACTGGCAGCAA
>DAINSN010000001.1:32937-34151 GCA_036741295.1 Gaiellaceae bacterium | reverse complement strand
GCCGTTCACGCGCCAGCTGTAGCTCGGCGACGGCTTGAGCGACGCGCCGACGAAGCAGTCTCGCTCCGCCTTGGCGAGCAGCGCGGCGAGCTCCTCGCCGGGCGGCGCCGGGTCGAGCTCCAGCTCGAGCTCCACGCCGATCTCGACAAACGCGTAGCGGCCGTCCTCGGGTCGGCGGGTCACCATCCCCGCCGCTGACCCATTAGCGACGAAGTCGATTCCCAGCGGCTCAGCGTGAAAGCGCAGGCTCTGGAGTGTGCAGCGGACGAGCCCGGCGAGCACCAGATGCTCGGGCGTCCAGGCGGCGTCGAGGTCGAGCGGCGATTGCCCGTCGGCGGTGACGCGGCCCGTCCGGTCGAGTCCGATGGCATACCGAAACTCTTTGGCCTTGCCCGCCATCCTCGTATCCTGCCGAGCCGTGGCAGGAACCGTCCGGAGTGCGGCGTAATGTCTGGCCATGCGACGGCTGCGGTCGCTCAGCGAGGCTGAGTGTTACGCCAGGTGTTACGGCGGCTGGGAAGACACGGTCCGCATCGTCACGCTCGAGCCGCGTCGCTCGCGCCGGGAGCTGGCGCTCGAAGGCGAAGCACTCCGGGTGCGTTTCGAGGAGTTCCTCGACGCCCGTGACCCGCTCGAGCTTGCCGAGCCCGAAGCAGCCTGAGTCCTCAATCCCGGACGTCCTCGCGCCCGGTCTGCGGGTGCTCTTCTGCGGGATCAATCCCGGACGCGTGTCCGCGGCCGCGGAGGCGCACTTCGCAAATCCACGCAACGACTTCTGGCGCCTCCTGCATACGGCGGGATTCACACCACGCCTGCTCGAGCCGGCGGAGCAGTTCGAGCTCCTGACCTACGGCATCGGCGTGACGAATGCGGCGGCGCGGACGACGCCGGGTTCTGGCGATCTGCGCAAGGCCGACTTCGCGGGCGCGGCGGATCGACTCGAGCGAATCGCGGAAGAGCTGAGGCCGGCGTGGATCGGATTCGTCGGCAAAGAGGCGTATCGCGGCACGTTCGAAGAGCGGGCCGAGCTCGGCGTGCAGGAGCGACGGCTGGACCAGACCCGGTTGTTCGTGCTCCCCTCGACGTCGCCGGCGAACGCTGCCGTGCCATGGGAGGAACGCCTGCGACGGTTCGAAGAGCTCAGCCGCGCCAGCGGTTGGTGACTAAGGCATCGCTTGCGATGCCGCTTAGGAGGTCATGCCGGCTTTGCCGGT
>DAINSN010000001.1:0-32837 GCA_036741295.1 Gaiellaceae bacterium | reverse complement strand
GTGACTAAGGCATCGCTTGCGATGCCGCTTAGGAGGTCATGCCGGCTTTGCCGGTGTGACCGTTTACCGGCCCGTCATCAACCGCGCCAGCGGTTGGTGATGGGTGTCCGTCGGTCGCGGCCGAAGGCCTTCGGTCGCAGCTTCACGCCTGGCGGCGCCTGCCGCCGCTTGTACTCCGCGCGATCGACCATCGCGACCGCCCGTTCGACGACGTCGCGGTCGAAGCCGTCACCCGACAGCTCCTCGAGCGTGCGGTCGTGCTCCACGTATTGCTCCAGCACCTCGTCGAGCTTCGGGTACGGCGGCAGCGAATCCTCGTCGAGCTGGTCGTCGCGCAGCTCGGCGCTCGGCGCGCGGTCGATGATGCTCTGCGGAATCAGCTCGCGACCTGTTCTCTCGTTGAGGTAGCGCGCGAGATGGAAGACGTCAGTCTTGTAGACGTCCTTCAAGAGGGCGAAGCCGCCCGCCATGTCGCCGTAGAGGGTCGCGTACCCGACCGAGAGCTCCGATTTGTTGCCGGTCGCGACGAGCATCCAGCCGAACTTGTTCGACAGCGCCATCAGCAGGACGCCGCGAGCCCGGGCCTGGATGTTCTCCTCCGCCAGATCGGGCTCGGTCCCGGCGAACGCTTCCTCGAGCGCCTCTCCGAATGCGTCGACGATCTTGCCGATCGGGATCTCCATGAACGGGCAGCCGAGGCTCTCGGCAAGCCGGCGGGCGTCGGTGCGCGTCCCTTCTGACGAGTAGCGGGACGGCATCGAGACGCAGTGCACGTGCTCCGGGCCGAGTGTCTCCGCCGCGAGGGCGGCGGTCACCGCCGAGTCGATCCCTCCCGACACGCCGACGACCACTTCCTGGAACCCGTTCTTGCCGACGTAGTCGCCCAGCCCGAGCTCGAGCGCGCGCCGCATCTGCTCGATCTCGTCGACGAACGGGACGATCTCGCCGACGGCTTTGCTGCCGTTGCTGGACGGCCCGGGAGACCCGATATGGATGGTCTCGACGGGCGGGACCTGCTCGCGTTCGCGCGCAAGGGCGCGGCGGCGCACGTCGCTCAGACGGCGCCCGATCACTTCCTGCGGCTCGACGTCGACGACCAGGAGCGCTTCCTCGAAACCAGGTGCGCGTGCCAGCACGTTCCCCTCGTCGTCGAGCACGCACGAGTGACCGTCGAAGATCAGCTCGTCCTGCCCGCCAACCGTGTTGCAGAACGCGACGAAACACGAGTTGTCGCGCGCGCGCGTCACGAACATCTCCTCGCGCTCGTCCGGCCGCCCGACGTAGAAAGGCGACGCCGAGATGTTGACGAGCAGCTCTGCCCCGGCCAGGGCGAGATCGGTCGCGGGTGGCCCCGGCTGCCACATGTCCTCGCAGACAGTTGGGCCGACGAGGGTCTTGCCGTGCTCGAGCAGAATCAGGTCACGACCCGGCGCGAAATAGCGGTCTTCGTCGAAGACGCCGTAGTTCGGCAAGAAGCGCTTGCGGTACACCGCCTTGACCTCCCCGGCGGAGCAGACGTAACAGGCGTTGTAGAGGTCGCGGTCGAAGTGGGGCGCGCCGACGAGGACGGTTGCGCCTCGTGCCTCGCGCGCGATCTTCTCCACGGACTCCTCTGCAGCGCGGATGAACCCGGGGCGGAGCAGGAGGTCCTCCGGCGGGTAGCCGGTCACCGCCAGCTCCGGGAAGACGATGAGGTCGGCGGCCTTGCCCTTCGCCTCGGCGAGCCACTCGAGGATCAGCCTGCGGTTTCCCTCGAGATCGCCGACGACCGGGTTGATCTGGGCCAGTGCGAGCCGCACGGCCTCAGTCTAGCTGTTTCCGCCTCTCAGTCGAAAACTATCAGTGACGCCGGCCGAACTGCATCACCCAGAGGGCGACCCCGTTGCGGCCGAACATGTGGCCCCGCTCGAACGCGATCCCGAGGTCTCGCCAGCGGCGCGCCATCAGGTTCCTGCGATGGGGTGGCGAGTTGAGCCAGAGCTGGAGCGTCCCCACCGGCGAGCCGAGCTCGCCCTGCCCCCAGGCGAGGTTCTCGCCGAACGCGCGGGCCGGGAGGTAGCCGGCTTTCTTGAACGTCCGTGAGAAAGCCATCCCGCAGGGCGTGTGCGTGAAGCCGCAACGGCGCACGGCATCGGCCTTCAGGAGGGAGGACCGGTTGAGCGGGACGTTGCCCTTGACGAACGGGAGGCCGTAGGCGCGTCGCACGACGTTGATGCCGCAATACATCGCCTCGAGCCGCGAGTGCTCGTCCCCGGCAGCGGTCGTCGCCCCGGAGCACGACGAAGCCACGGCTGCCAACGCAGACGAATCGGAAGCTTGTGGCGCTACTCCCGACGGCGCGGCCAAGCCAAAAACGATCGCGGTGAGGGTGACGGCTACCACCATGCGCGGTCGATGAACTAGATGCCCCTTCGGAGTGGATCCTGCGCACTCCTGCCCCGAAATTTACATTCAGGTCCGTTTTTCGTACGCGTATGCGTCGAGAAGCGGAAAACTCAGGGGCGGCCGACGGCCTCGGCGATCTCGTCGAGGGCTTCCGGGTTCTCCACCGAGGAGAGGTCGCCGAGCTCTGAGCCCAGGACACGGGCCCGCACCGCCCGCCGGACGATCTTCGCGCTGCGGGTCTTCGGGAGCGCCGAGACGAAGACGATCCGCTCCGGCCTGAAGGCTTTCCCGAGCTCGTCGGTCACGGCGGCCGAAATCTCGAGCGCGCGATCCGGGGTCGCCTCGTTGCCGGGCTTGAGCACGCAGAAGATCCACGCGACCTCGCCCTTCACCTCGTGCGGGATCCCGATCGCCGCGGCTTCGGCGACCGCACCGTGCGCGACTGCCGCCGACTCGAGCTCCGCCGGGCCGATTCGCTTGCCCGCGATGTTGAGCGTGTCGTCTGAGCGGCCGTGCAGGAACCAGTAGCCGTCTTCGTCGATCGACGCCCAGTCGCCGTGCGTCCAGACTCCCGGAAAGCGTCGCCAGTACGCGTCGAGGTAGCGCTCGTTGTCGCCCCAGACGCCGCGGGTCATTCCGGGCCACGGCCGTTTGCAGACGAGCTCCCCGACTTCGCCGCGCAAAGACGCGCCGTCCGGTCCGAACACGTCCATGTCCTGTCCGAGCGCCGGGAAGCCGAGCGCGACTGGCTTCACGGGCTCGGTCAAGCAGGTGGTGAGGAAGCACGCCCCGACCTCGGTGCCGCCCGAGCAGTTCACGATCGGCGTGGTGTTGCCGCCGACCTTCTCGAATAGCCAGTGGTACGGATCGCGGTTCCAGGGTTCGCCCGTCGTGCAGATCGCCTTCAGCGTGGACATGTCGGCTTGCGGGTCGCCCTTGGGGATCAGAGCGCGAACCAGCGTCGGGGAGACACCGAGCATCGTCACGCGCTCGGACTCGATCAGCTTCCAGATGCGGTCCGCCGGAAAATCCGGCGCGCCTTCCGCGTACACGACGGTCGCCCCAGACGCGCCGCCGCCGACCACCGTCCACGGGCCCATGATCCAACCCATGTCCGTGGCGAAATGGATGCGGTCGCCGGGCTTGACGTTCGTCTGGTACGCAACCTCGCGCGCGATCGACACGAGGAACCCGCCCTGGACGTGCAGCGCGCCCTTCGGCTTCCCGGTCGTCCCCGACGTGTACGCGAGCAGGTAGGGATGCTCGGAATCGACCTGCTTCGGGGCCAGGTCCCCGGACGTGCCGTCGACGAGCTCGTCCCAGAAGCGGTCGCGTCCGAGCGTCATCGGCACGTCGAGCCCGAGGCGTCGCCACACGACCGTGTGGGTGACTGTCGCCGCCGATTCGAGCGCCTCGTCGGCGATCTGCTTCATCGGCATCATCTGGCCTCGCCGGAGTGACCCGTCGGCCGTGATCAGCGCCTTGGCCTTCGCGTCCGCGAGTCGCGCCGCGATCGCCGGAGCGGCGAAGCCGGAGAAGATCGGCACCTGGACGGCGCCCAGGTGCGCGCAGGCGTGCGAGGCGATCGCGACCTGGGGCGACATCGGCAGGAAGATCCCGACCGCATCGCCTTCGCCGATGCCGATCGACGCGAGCCCTTCGGCGAGGCGGAAGACCTCAGCGGAAAGCTCGCGCCAGGTGAGAGAGCTCCGGGTCCCGTCCTCGCCCTGCCAGATCGCGGCGTCCTCTTCAGCGAGCTCGCCGGCGGCCCACTTGTGGACGCAGTTCCAGGCGAGATTAAGCTTGCCACCCGTGAACCAGGTGGCCCACTCGTTGCCGCGAGTCGTGTCCACCACGTGTTTCCAGGGCTCGGAGAACTCGAGCCCGAGATCCTCGATCACGGCGGGCCAGAAGCGCTCCGGTTCCTCGACCGAAATGCGGTGGAGATCCCCGTAGCGCTCGACGCCGAGGCTGCGCGCGAGCCTGGTCACGTTCGCGCTCTCGACGTCCTCGGCGGTCGGGCTCCAGATGAAGTCGGACACGCGCGAAGCGTACGGGTAGCCGTACGACGTAGGGCGGGGAGCGTCCTTTAACCTTTCCGGGATGCGTGCTCGGCTCTTCACGCCTGAGAACCGAAAGTGGTGGACGCTCGTTGCGGTCTCGGTCGGGCTGTTCATGATCATGCTCGACAACACGGTCGTGAACGTGGCGCTGCCGTCGATCCAGAAGGACCTCGGCATCGGCATCTCGGAGCTCGAATGGGTCGTGAACGCCTACGCCCTCACGTTCGGGGTGCTGCTTCTCACCGGCGGGAAGCTCGCCGACCTGCTCGGCCGCCGGGCGATCTTCATCGCGGGCCTTGTGATCTTCACCGGCGCGTCGCTGTGGTGCGGCCTCGCGGGCGGTGCGGGGTCGCTCATCGCTGCACGCACTGTGCAGGGTGTAGGCGCTGCGTTGATGAACCCCGCGACGCTGTCGATCATCACCGCGACCTTCCCGCCGCGACAGCGAGGGACAGCGATCGGCATCTGGGCCGGCGTCTCTGCGCTTGCGCTCGCGATCGGCCCGATCGTGGGCGGCCTGCTGACGGAGAAGGTCAGCTGGAGCTGGATCTTTTTCATCAACATTCCCGTCGGCGTGCTCGGCGTGGTTGCGGCGCGAGTCTTCATCGACGAAACGAAGGACACGTCGCTGGAGCAGAGGCTCGACTTACCAGGCCTGATCACCTCGGGGGCCGGCCTCTTCGCCCTCACGTACGGATTGATCGAGACGAACGATCACGCGTGGACGTCGACGCGTGTCCTGATGCTGTTCGCCATCGCACTGGTGGCCCTGATCGCCTTCGTGTTGCTCGAGCTGCGCCAGCGTCTGCCCATGCTCGACCTCTCGTTGTTCCGGAATTCGACGTTCGTCGGCGCCAACGCCGCGATGCTGCTCGTCGGGCTCGCGATGTTCGGGATCTTCTTCTACAACTCGCTCTTGCTGCAGCGCGTCCTCGGCTACAGCGCGATCGAGACCGGCGCGACGTTCCTCCCGATGACCGTCCTGATCATCCTCGTCGCTCCGGCCGCAGGCAGGTTCTCCGACCGGATCGGCGCGCGCTGGTTGATGGGGGCGGGGATGTCCCTGCTCGCGCTGTCGCTGGTTCTCTTCGGGACGCTGGACGCGAGCTCGTCTTTCTGGAACATCCTCCCGGGCCTGCTCGTGGGCGGCGTCGGGATGGCCGTCACGATGGCGCCGACGACCGCCGCGGCGATGGGCTCCGTTCCTGTGACGAAGGCGGGTGTGGGCTCTGCGGTGATCAACAGCATGCGCCAGGTCGGCGGCTCGCTCGGGATCGCGATCATGGGCGCCCTCGTGGCCACGCGCGTCAGCGTCCCGCCGACGGATCCCCTGTGGCGAGGCGAGTTCGTCGGCGGCTATCACCGAGCAGTCCACCTCGGCGCCGCACTCGTTCTCGTGGGCGCGATCATCTCGGTCACAACGGTCCGCCGGCTGCCCCGCCACGAAGGCGCCGCGGAACCGGCCCTCGGCATCGAGGTGAACCGGCCCTGAAAAGAGGAAGACCCCCGGCTGCGGCTCCGGGGGTCGATTCCTTTTAGGCGACTCCGCCCTGTGTGGCGGTCTCCCTGGGACTTGGCTCTGCGGCCCAGCCACGCCCCTTGCGGATCCCACCTGGTGAAGTGCCTCCTGCAGCCGACCCTGGCGTCTGGCTCGGTTGCAAGCTGGCCTCACTCTAGGAGGCTTCTCGGGGCATGTCAAGTAGCTAGGTCAAGTGATTTGAGTTAGGCTTACTTGACAGGTTTCCGGCCCGAACATGACCTTTTTGGGGGATGCCCGAAAGGACAGGTTGAAGTTTTGTGAAGTATGTCGTCTACTAAGCCGCACGTGTCTGACTCGACCGCCATCCGTCAGCAACAGCGGGCCTCTGCCGCTCAGGCCGGGCTGAGACTCGGCGAACGCCTGCGCCAGCTTCGCGTCGCCGCCTCGATGACCCAGACGGACCTGGCGGGCGATCGGTTCTCGAAGGAGTACGTGAGCCAGATCGAACGCGGCAAGACCCGTCCCACGCGCGAGACGATCGACTGGCTCGCACAGCGGCTGGGCGTAGACGCAAGTTTTCTGGCCAACGGCGTTTCTGCCGACGAGCGCGGACGCGTCGATGCGGCGCTTGCGCGCGCGGAGGCGCTGCTCGAGGCGCGCCGGAACGATGAGGCGCTCGAGGAGTTCGAGGGCATCCGCTCTGCGGTGCTGGCCACCGGCATGCAGGAGCTCGAGTCGCGTGCGCTCTCCGGCGAGGCAACCGTACGCATGCGTCGCGGCGAGGTCCGCGAGGCGATCGCTCTGCTCGAACGGGCGCGCGCGCTCTGCGAGGGCACGTCTTTCTCGGACGTCGAGCGCGCCGACGTGCTCTTCCGGCTCGGCGTCGCCCGCTACAAGCTCAACAGCATCCAGACGGCGATCGGCCTGTTCGACGAGGCGCTCAAGCTGGCCGAGCGCTCGGAGATTCCGTCAGATCAGCTCCGCTCGAACATCCTTGCGTGGCGCTCGCGGTGCTATCGCCGGCGCCGCGATCTCGAGGCTGCTCGCGAGGACGTCGAACGCGCACTCGAGCTGGCCGAGGGCCTGAACGACAAGCGCACGGCCGCCGACGTCTACTTCCAGGCGTCGATCATCGCCGACCGCGAGGGCCACTGGGTACTCGCGCGCTCCTACGCAGAGCGCGCCAAGGCGGCATACGAGGAGCTTTCGGACCGCGGCAACCTCGGCCGGCTGCTGAACAACCTGGGCGGGATCAACTTCCTGCTCGGCCATCCCGAGGAGGCCGTGGATTTCCTCAAAGACGCAGTTCGCATCGCCCTAGAAGTCGGAAACGACGCGGAGGCCGCACACGCGGTCAACGGCATCGCCCAGGTTCACCTGCGCACCGGCGAGATCAAGCGGGCCGAGGAGCAGGCGCGGTATGCGCTCGAGCTGCTCGGCGACCGTGTCGACGAGATGAGTGAAATCGGCAACGCCCAGCTCGTGCTGGGCCGGTCGTTGCTCGAGCAGGATCGGCTCGACGAGGCCGACGTTGCCTTCCAGGCCGGCGAGCGCGCGTACGACCAACTCTCGTCCGGGAGCCACCGTGCGTCGGCGTGGGTCGCCCAGGGCGATCTCGCTGCGAGGCGTGGTGACGATCGGAATGCCGCCCGGCTCTACCGCCAGGCCGCCGACGCCCTGCAAGACGTCCGCTTCTAAACCATCTTTCGAAAGGAGGTGAACCACATGTCCAAGGCTCGACTGATCTATTTCGCGGTCTTCGCAGTCCTCATCTTTACCGCTCTGCTGCCGGCACTGAGTTTCTTGCCTGACGGAAACCACGACGGCGGAGAGATCTAGATGAATGCGTGCGCGCTTTGCTCGCCGCCCTTGCGCTGACTGCGTTGGCGGCAGGCTGTGGCTCTTCGACGAGCCGTTCGGAGCGAGGCGCGCCGGCCCATGCGCGTGGCCGGAGGACCTGCAAGGCTTCGCAGTGATCGTGTCTTCTGCAGGCGGAGAGCCCGGGCTCGTCAGCGTTCGCGAGGTGGCGGATCAGCTGGGTGTGCACCCCGAGACCGTCAGGCGGCTGATCCACGACGGCAGGCTCGATGCGGTACGCGTCGGCCGTGTCCTCCGCGTTCATCGTGACGCGGTCGACCGCTTTCTTGCGCGGCAGCGCGTCAAGCCGACGCGTTTCCAAGCCTAGACGGCGGGAGATATCGCGGCGAGCTCTAGGCGCCGAGATCGGCCGAGTCCACGCGCTCGATCACGATGTGAGGGAGCCGAGCGTACGGACTGAGGCGTAGCAATGCACGTACGACTTCGGCGCAGTCCTCCGGACGGATCATGCGCTCGGGCGGGACCGGGGCCCACGAGGTCATCGGCGTGTCCACGAAGCCAGGGCTGAGCGCGGTCGCGCGGACGCCATGCTTCTCCTCGTTGCGGCCGAGTGAGCCCGTGAAGTTGATCACGCCCGCCTTGGTCGCGCCGTAGACCGACAGCGGTCCGGCCGGGCCTGTTCCGGCAATCGACGCGATGTTCACGATCAGGCCGCGCGCTTCACGCAAGAGCGGAAGTGCGGCCGCCGTCACCAGGATCGTGCCGCGCAGGTTGACGTTCAACTGCAGGTCGATGTGCTTCGTCTCGAGCTCGTCGACGGGGCCGGCGATCCCGACTCCGGCGGAGTTCACGAGTACGTCGAGCCGTCCGTGCCGTTCGCGATGCTCGTCGACGAGGCGGCGGCAGTCCTCCTCCTTCGCAACGTCGGCGGCGACGGCATGGGCACCGAGCGTTTCCGCCGCGAGCTCGACCTTCTCGCGCGTCCTGGCGGCGAGTGTCAGGGCGAAGCCGTTTTCGCGGAGCATGCTCGCGATGGCGAAGCCGATACCAGAAGAGCCACCTGTCACGAGCGCCGCCTTGTCCACGGAGTCATCTTTTCAAGTCGGAAGGTGCCGCGCCGATCGTGCAGAACTGGGCGGCGGGGGAACCGAAAGGCTCCTCCTCTCCCCTGAAAGCTGCGGGGGAACCGCCTGGTTCCCCCGTGGCCAATTCCTCTCGGCAGGCGGGAATAGAAGCGGTCATCGGGTCGTAACAACGGTGAACCGGCTGCAGTCTGTAGACGAAAGGCTCACAGACCCCTACATTTCGCGGTTCAACCCTCGGGAGGGCTCCTTTGGAGATCGAAACAGGGCGCGTCAAGTTGACAGACCTCGCCTCGTGCGGAGGGTGTGCCGCGAAGTACTCGGCGGCCCGTCTCGAGCAGCTGCTCGCCGGCTTCGTTCCTGCGGAGGCGGAGAACCTGCTCGTCGGCCTGGCGCCGGCAGACGACGCGGCGGTGTATCGGTTGGACGACGAGCGTGCGCTCATCTTCACGCTCGACTTCTTCCCGCCGGTCGTGGACGACCCCGGCGACTACGGGGCGATCGCCGCGACCAATGCGCTCAACGACGTGTTCGCGATGGGCGGCACGCCGCTGCTGGCGCTCTCGATCGCGGCGTTTCCCGAGGAGCTGCCGATCGAGATGCTCGCCGAGATCTTCGCTGCCGCAGACGCACAGGTGCGCGCCGCGGGCGGACTGCTGGCCGGCGGCCACACGATTCGCGATGCAGAGCCCAAGTACGGGCTCGCCGTCGTCGGCACGGTGCGTCCCGACGGGATCTGGCCGAAGAACGGCGCGCGGCCCGGCGACGCGCTCTTCCTGACGAAGCCACTCGGAACAGGATTGATCATGACCGGCTACAAGCAGGGCAAGGCCGGCGACATGCAGCTCGAGCGTGCCATTCGCTGGATGCGCACGTTGAACAAGGACGCTGCCGACGTCCTGCGCCCCCTCGAGCCCAATGCCGTCACGGACGTCACGGGCTTTGGGCTCTTCGGGCACGCTCACGAGGTCGCGGACCGCAGCGGCGTCTGCATCCGCCTCGAGTCGGAGCGGTTCCCGGCCATCGACGGGGCCCTGGACGTCGCGCGCAAGGGCGTGCGGACGAGCGGAGATCCTCGCAACCGCGACTTCGCGGCCGCGCACGTGACCACCAACGGCCTCTCCGACACGCTCGCGGCGCTCGGCTACGACCCGCAGACCGCGGGCGGCCTGCTCGTGTCACTCCCGGCGGAACAGGGCGCCGCGCTCGAGGCGGAGTTCGCGAAACGCAGGCTCTTCGTTCGCAGGATCGGCCGCGTGGAGGAGGGCGCCGGCGTTTTCGTCGAGTGAGCGTCGGGATGATCCACGGGCGGTTCCAGCCCTTTCACAACGGACACCTTGAATACCTCCGCGGAGCGGCCGCGCAGTCCGACGAGGTGTTCGTCGGAATCACGAATCCCGATCCGCAACGCGTCAAGGAAGAGCCGAGCGATCCGCTCCGCCACTTGCCCGAGTCGAATCCGTTCACCTACGTCGAGCGGCTCCTGATGATCGAGGCCGTTGCCCAGGACGAAGGCATTCGCGTGCACGTGATCCCCTTCCCGGTGAACGAGCCCGAGCTGTGGTCCGCATATGTCCCGGCGGGCGTCACGCAGTACCTGCGACTGTTCTCAGAGTGGGGCGGCACGAAGCTCGAACGGATGCGTGAAGCCGGGTACGAGATCGTCGTGCTCGACGAGGGCGTCGACAAGGAGATCTCCGGGACCGACGTGCGGGCGGCCCTGCGCTCCGGCGGTGAGTGGGAAACGCTCGTGCCGCCTGGGGTTGCACGCGTGATCAGGTCGCTCGAGCGCGTCTCCGTCTGAATGCATCCGATCGTCGTCTTTCTGCTGGACGGGCTTGCCGACCGCGCACACGAGTCGCTCGGCGGGCGCAGCGGGCTCGAGGCCGCGAAGACCCCGAATCTCGACCGGCTTTGCGCGTCCGCTTCGTGCGGCGTCCTCTATGCGATCGGCCCGGGGCGTGCGCCGTCCAGCGAGGTCGCCCACTGGTCGATGTTCGGTTACCGGCCCGACGAGTTTCCTGGACGTGCCGTCTTCGAGGCGCTCGGCCGCGGGCAGGAGGTGAGTGCCGAGCATGTCTTTGCGTACGCCGCGCTCCGGCCGGCCGAGCGCCGTGACGACGGTTGGTGGCTCACCGGGCGGCCGGATCCGGACCGGGATGCAGAGGAAGCGGAGCGACTCGTCGAGCTGTGCGACGGGATCACTATCGACGGCTTGACCTTCTCGCTTGCCCACGTCTGGCGGGGGGAGGCGGTTCTGCGCGTCGCCGGAGGCGCGGACGAGCGCGTGACCGACAGCGACGCCTTCTTCCGCGACCGGCATCCCGTGCTGCGTCCCCAGGCGCTCGTTCCCGAAGCGGAGCGAACCGCGCGGGCCGCGGAAGAGTGGAGCCGCGAAGTGATGCGACGCTTGGAAGACGAACGCTTCAACGTGATCACCCTGAAGTGGTGGGGCAGGCCGCGCGACGTCCCGACCTTCGAGCAACGCCACGGCCTTCGCGGGACCTTCATTGCGAGCTCCGCGTTCCTGCGCGGCCTTGCACTCGCAGTCGGCCTCGCAGCGCGGGAGGAGCCCGAGACCGCCGATGCTGCCGCGGATCTGCGTGGCCGGGTCGCGCTCGCGCGGAAGCGGCTCGATGCGGGCGACACGTTCGTCTTCTGCCACGTGAAGAGCGCAGATGCGGCGGGGCACACGAAGGACCCGCGACAGAAGCAGGAGATGATCGAGATTCTCGACGGCGCGCTCGGCGATCTGCCGACCGACCACGCGATCGTCTGCCTGACCGGTGACCACGCGACACCCGCGTCCCCTGACGTGATCCACTCCGGCGATCCCGTTCCCTTCGTCGTCGCAGGCCCGGGCGTGCGAGCGGACAGCGTGAGGGAGTTCGGAGAGTCGACGTGCGCCGAGGGGATTCTCGGCCACCTGCGCGGGCCGGACATGATGCCTGTGCTCTTGAACGCCGCCGACCGCCCGCTGTTCCTCGGCTCGCGCCCGACGCCGTTCGACGGGGCTGACGGCTATCCGTCGATTCTCGATCCCCTCTGAATAGACTCGAAGCCGTGCTCGCCCAGTCCACTGCGCTCGCTCGGCTGCGGGCGCTCGTCCTCACTCCTGCGCAGATCTATCCGCTCGTGATCGCGCAGCTCGGCGCGCTGTGGCTCATCGTCGGCACCGGGGCTGCGGTGAGGCTCACCGACTCAGGTCTCGGCTGCCGGGCGTGGCCCGGCTGCGAAGCGGGGCATCCGCTGCCGGCGAAGAACGCGCACGCGTTCGTCGAGTTTGGCAACCGTCTCGTCGGCGGCGTGACGATTGTCGTGACGCTGCTCGCCTGGCTCGCCGTGAGGCGCGTGCCCGGGTTGTCACGTTGGGTTAGGCGCATTGCACTTGCCGTGTTCCTTGGGACACTGGCGCAGGCGCCGATCGGTCTGCTTGCGATCGCGACAGACCTGCGCTGGCCGATCGTCACGGTCCACTTGCTGCTGTCGATCGCGTTGCTCGCGGGCGCGACGATTCTCGTCCTCGAGATTCGCGCGGAGGCCGTCGGCCGCGTCGAGCCGCTCGTTCCGCCGGAGTTGCGACGGCTCGCGCTCGCGTTCGTGAGCGCCGGCTTCTTGCTGATCGTAAGCGGAGCGCTCGCAACCGCGTCCGGGCCGCACTCCGGCGGCGGCGCGGCGGACAAGATCGACCGGCTGGGACGGCTGCAGCCGATCGTCTACATCCACGCTCTAATCGTCGGGATCTTCCTGCTGACCTTCATTTTCAGCCTGGGCTACCTCGCCGCGCGCCGCGATCGCGCGCCACGCCTCTTCAAGCTCGGTGTAGCCGTGTTCGTGCTGCTGCTTGCCCAGATGGGCCTGGGAGAGCTGCAGTGGCGGACGCATCTCCCATGGGGGCTCGTGCTCGTGCACGTCTTCCTGGCGGCCACGGTCTGGGTGGGCACGATCGCCCTCGCGACGCTGTTCTTCCGGCCGAACGTAGACTTCGCCGATCGCTAAAGAACTCCGCATCGTCGACCGTCCGAGCCTGCGCGAGCCGGTTCTAATCGCCGCTTTTCGCGGCTGGAACGACGGGGGGCAGGGCGCTTCGCTCGCCGGCGGCTACCTCGCCAAGATCTGGGAGGCAGACCGGTTCGCAGACATCGAGCCGGAGAACTTCTTCGACTTCCAGGCGACCCGGCCGCACGTCTCGCTCGTCGACGGACAGACGCGCCACATCGAATGGCCGGAGAACGCCTTCTACCACGCGTCGATCCCCGGCCTCGATCGCGACGCCGTCCTGCTGCTCGGGATCGAGCCGAACCTGCGCTGGCAGACCTTCACCGGCATGATCGTCGACCTTGCACGCGAGCTCGGCGTCGAGATGATGATCACACTCGGGTCGTTGCTCGCCGACGTCCCACACACGAGACCGTCTCCGGTGACCGGAGGAGCGACCGATCAGGAGTTGATCGAGCGTCTCGGCCTGCAACGTTCGCGTTACGAAGGACCGACCGGCATCGTGGGAGTGCTTCACGACGCGTGCAACAAGGCGAGCATCCCGTCGGCCAGCCTCTGGGCTGCGGTCCCCCACTACGTCTCGCTGGCGCCGAGCCCGCGCGCCGCGCTCGCGCTCTGTCAGCGCCTCGGCGACGTTTTGGGAACGAAGGTCGACACGGCCGAGCTCGAAGAGGCTTCGGAGCGCTACAGCGAGCAGGTGACCGAGGCGGTCTCCTCCGACGAGGAGACCTCGGCGTACGTCGAGGAGCTCGAGCAGCGTGCCGAACTGCTGGAAGACGAGGAGGACATCCCTTCCGGCGAGTCACTCGCTGCCGAGCTCACGCGCTTCCTCCGCGAGCGCGAGCGTGGCAACGGCGGACCGGAACGCGGTCCGTCGGAACAGCCTTAGTGCCCCTACCGGCAATGCTTACCGGCCTCTGGCCCGCGATCACGCGGCGCCAGAGTCCACCCTCGCCCTTAGCAAGGCTGTCCAGCCTTGCTGCGGTTGAGTGCGGCCTCTGGCTTGGTGCTCGCGACCCAGAGACTCGGCAGCATCACCGGCAGGGGCACTAGCCGAAAGTAAAAGCGTAGGCGGCGAGGCCTCGCGTAAAGCTCAGGTCCAGCACACCGTCCCCGGCGCTCTTCTGTGTCACGAGTGTGTAGAGCCGGTCGCCGTTCACTCGAACCGTCGGCTGCGGTTTGCCGTTCAGCTTGACCGTCACGAAGCCGCGGCCGGTGAGCACGAGGTGCACCGTGCGGGCCCCGAAGTGCAGCCGCAGGCGCGCGCTGTCTCCGGCGACGATCCGCTCTCCTTCGACCTTCCACGTTCCGGCGTATGCGTAGGAGTCTTGCGTCAGCGACGCGGGGAAGCGATACGCGGCCGACCGATCGGTTCGCAGAGGCGAGCCCGTGTAGTTGCCGATGCGCAGGTAGCCGAGATATGACTCAGGCGTCCTGATCTCCAGTGGCGTGCGGTCGGTGTCGCGCCCGGCCTCCGGTAGCCGGCCGGACTTGTTGGCGGCCTCGAGCAAGAGGCGGATGTTCCGTTCGGTCTGCGCATAGTCCCCTTCGCCGAAATGGACGTCACGCACGCGTCCTGCCTGGTCGACCAGATAGTCAGCGGGCCAGTAGTTGTTCGAGTACGCCTTCCAGGTCCCGTAGCTGTTGTCGAGTGCGACCGGATACCTGACGCCGAGGCGCTTGACGGCTGCGCGGACGTTGCCGAGGTCGCGCTCGAATGCGAACTCGGGCGTGTGCACGCCGAGGATGACGAGACCCTTCGAGCGGTACCGCGAATCCCACGCTTTCAGATACGGGAGCGTGCGCAGGCAGTTGATGCACGAGTACGTCCAGAAGTCGACGAGCACCACCTTGCCACGGAGCTCGGGGAGGCTGAGCGGGCGCGTGTTGACCCACGCCGAAACGTCTTGGACGTCGGGCGCGGCACCGTAGTCCTTCAGCGGCACGTTGCCGACCAGCTGTCCGCGTGAGATGAAGACCGCCTTGCTTTTGCCTCCGAGCCGGTCGAGCCGGTTCTTCGCCGCCGAGCTGCCCTCGATCGCGTCCTGGACCCACTGCGCGTAGCCGGGCACCTTCGTCTGGAGGCTCTCGGCCCAACCCTGGTAGATCACCACCGCGGCCGCGGCCATGAGCACACCACCCGCGATGCGAACAGTCTGTGCGTGCTGCCGGAACCGCGCTGCGAGACCCCGGCTGCCGCGTGCGATCGCGAGCAACGGCACTGCAGCGCCCGCAGCGTAGGCAATCGCAATCGCGACGATCCAGCCGCCAACGCGATTGGTCGCGGCGTTTGCCGTGAGTGTTGCGAGCACCGGCCCGCCGCACGGGATGAAGACGAGCCCGAGACTTGCGCCCAGGAAGAAGCCTCCGCCCAGGTCACCCGCGCGCCGACGAGTGGCGAAGCGGAAGGGCCGCTCCACGAGCTCCCCTACCTTCGGCACGGTCAGCGTGAGCGCGAGCACGAGCAACAGAGCGGCCCCGATCTGGATCTGGTGCTTCGCGCTGATGCCGATCAGGCCCCACAGCCAGGCGCCTGCGAGGAGGAAGGCGGTGAAAGTCGTGATGAGGCCGGCGGCGATCGCATACGGCCGGCGCTTCGTTCCCCCGCCGGCGCCACCGGCGAGCACGATCGGCAACACCGGGAGGATGCAGGGCGTAAACGCGGTGATGACGCCCGCCGCGAACGCGATCGGGACGAGGATGAGCATCCTGGTTAGTCGTTCTTACGCGGCAGGCGTTTCAGCGGATGCCGGCTTGGCCTTGGGGGCGGGCTTCTTTCTGGGCCGCGGTTTCGGCTTCTTCTCCTCCGCGGGCTCGACCTGCTGCTCCTGCCCCTGTGGCGCCTGTGCCTGCGCCGGCTGCTGCTGCTGCTGCTGCTGCTGCGGTCCGCCGTTCTTCTTGCGCTTCCGTCGCTTCCGGCGCCGGGAGCGCCCCGACGTCACCTTCGGCTGGGGAAGGTTCTCCGCCAGCGCGCCGGCGACTTCCTGCACCGTGCCCAGCCGCTCGCGGGCCGCTTCGATCAGCTGCGTTGCCCGCGGCGTGTACCCCTCGGCGGACGCGAGCAAGGCGGCTCCGACGGCAACCGGCAGCTCGAGCGCTGCGTTGACCAGCTTCGCCGCGTTCTCCTCGTGCCTGTGACCGCGTGAGTTGGCGAGCGCGCCGAGGAGCCGCTTCGCCTCGGGGAACTCCGCACTCGCGCGGCGGTCCTGCACTTTGCGCGAGGCGCGCGCAAGGCGCCACGTCCAGCGCTCCAGGATCTGGTCCGGTGCGTCGGCCTTTCCTTCTGCGATCGCGCGCAGCATGACGCGGACACCGCCCATGCGGTCCTTCTCCCACGTCGGCGCCTGAGTGACCAGCGTGACGAGATCGTCGAAGTCGGCGCGCTCGACCGTCATCGACACGCGGTCCGAGAGAGCGATGATGCGAAGGCGGCGGTTCGGGTTCTCCGCAGCGCACGTTGCGAGGAACTGTTCGAGGCACGCCTTCGATGCACCGCGTGCAGTCAGCTTCTCTACGAACGCGGCGCGCTCGTCAAAGCGGATCTGGCGTCCGGCGATCGTCGCCCAGTAGCGCTGCTCGTCCTCGTCGAGATACTTCGGGTCGACGCGCTGCCACTCTCGTGTGATCACGGCGAGGCGGCGCCGCACGTCGGGGGTGACCGGAACGAGCCATGGGGCCGGGGTGAGCTTGCGCCGAGCCCGCCGCTGGACCCTGCGGCGTGGCGCAGGCGTGACACGCGCGCCCTCGCGGTAGAAGTCGGCGTCGAGCAGCGAGTGCAGCGAGATCACGCGCTCGTTGTGCGTCGCGGCCTTCGGGACGAAGTCGACAACGATCCCGGCCTCCTTGCGCGGATGGGTGCGCATGATGCGGCCGATCCGCTGCTGATAGACGCGTCGCGAGGCTGTCGGCGCGAGATGCATGCAGATGGTCGCGCGTGGAGAGTTCCAGCCCTCCGCGAGCAGCATCGCGTTGATGAGCACGTTGATCTCGCCGCGCTCGTAGGCGGCGAGAGTCTCGGCGAGCCGCACGGGCGGTGTGCGCCCGGAGACGGCCTCCGCTTTCAGGCCCACCGCGCGGAACTCCTTGGCGAGGTTGTACGCGTGGTCGACGCCCGCGGCGTAGACGATGCCCGGCGTGTTGTCGAAGCGCTCGCGATACAGGGACGCGGCTGCCTGGTTGAGCGCCTGGTGGTCGAGTGTCTTCGCCAGGACCTCCTGGTCGAAGTCGCCGCCGACGATCGGCACCTGGTTGATCGCGGCGACGGGCGGAACGCGCAGGTCGCGCAACGGTGCGATCAACCCGCGCCGCGCTGCGTCCTGCAGTGGCAGGTCGTCGACCGAAGCAGGGAACACGTCCGACACCTGCTTGGCGATCAGCTGCTCCGTCGCGGTCATCCCGATGTAGAGCGGCTCTGGGAACGCGCGGATCGCTGCGCTCGTCTTCTCGCCCAGGGCGGTGTGAGCCTCGTCGCAGATGACGAGCTGATATGCCTCGCGCGAGATCGAGTCCTGGTGGCGCGCGAACCACGCGTACGTCTGGATGGTGAGCGGGCTCGTGTCTCGCAGCGGTTCCTTGCCGCGCTCGACAGCCGGGGCGAACCGGTCGCTGTAACCCTCGTCGGTGAGATCGCGCTGGAACTGCGAGACGAGCAGGCGGCGGTGCGTGAGGATCAGGACGCCGAGGGAGCGCGCGGCTTCCACGAAGCCGGCCGCCGCAATCGTCTTGCCCGATGCGGTCGGATGGCGGAACCGGTAGCGGCGCACCGCACCCGGGTCCGGGCCCTTGTAGTGCTCGTCCTCCTCGATCTCTTCGTCGAGAACGTCCTCGGTGGAATCCTCCGCCGGCTCGTCCTCGTCTTCGGTTTCAGCTTCGACGACTTCGACGACGGCGCCGTTTCCGTTCGGCTCCGCTTCCTTCTCGTGCGAAGCGATCAGCTCTGTGAGCATGCCGGCGAGCGCGTCGATCTGGTGGCGGCGCAGCTCGGTACCGGAGGCGAGGTGCGGTTTCTCCTCGGCGAGCACTCGCTCGAGACCGAGCATGAGGCCATACTCGACCTTCCAGCCGGATGACGGTGTGCGACGTCCTCCCTCGATCTCCGCGAGGGCGTCGTTGAGCGCGCGCCGGCGAGATGTAGCGGGCGCCAGGACCTTGGCGGGATCCTCGCCCTCACGAATGAAGGGCTCTCCCGCCCAGGCTTCGGCTCGGAGGGCGTCGGCCATCAGGCCGTCCGTCGCCTCCGACGCTGTAGTCGGCTGCTCTTTGATCTCCTGCATGGACGCAGCGTCTAAAAGCGCTGCACTTGTAAGAAAAGGCGACCCCGCGAATCCCCAAGGCGGGCGTCGTGCAACCAGTATATCGACTGGTTGGCTAAGTCGGCTAGGTGCCGAGACCCCCGAAGACGGCAAACGGGTTCTGGGGCAGCACCTCGTAGACCAGCTCCCCGCCCGGCTCGACCTCCCCGTGGATCCTGCGGGCCAGCTCGACGGCCTCCTCGCGGCTCCTGGTGCCTGCGATCACGTACGTAAACGTGCGGGAGACGTCGTAGCCCTCGCTCCGGAGCTGCTCGGCGAGGTCGTGGGCCTCCCGGAGGCTGTTTGCCTCGACCCGTACCTCCCACGGCGCGTAACCCCGTTGCAGGAGCTCCTCCTCGACGTCCGGCTGCTCTGGGTCATCGTCCCAGCGCTCCTCGTCGCGGAGCCAGCGCTCGGTCACGAAGCGGGACGGCGTCAGCGCCAGGTCGTTCAGCTCGCTCTCGACGATGCGTGCTGCCTGCTCGGCCTGCATGCCGGTGGCCGCGTACACGAACACCGTGTCGCCGTCCTGCGACACGGCGAGCCGGTGTTCGCGCAGCTCGTCCGCGAGCTCCTCCGCGCCGCTCTGCCGCAAGCCGAGCCGGCCGAGCAAGTCCTGCGCGCCTCCCTCGTCGGGAAGCTCGATTCGAACCCGCCAATCGTCCTGCGCCATGGCGGGAGCCTACTTTCGCGCGGCTCTCGTCACAGGTTCGTACCCGTGCCTGGCACCGGTACGGTCCGCTCAGGCGGGGGCCGCAGCCGCCAGGTCGGCAAAGGTATGGCCGAAGAGGCGCTCCGACATGCCGATCTGGTCGAGGTGCTTCGTGATCCCGCCGAGGAAGAACGGCCAGCCGGCTCCGAGCAGGAGGCCCGTGTCGACGTCGGCCGCTTCGGTGACAACGCCTTCCTCGAGCAGGAGGTGGATTTCGTCGGCGACGGCCTCGAGAACGTCCTCGACGATCTGCTCCCGTGTGCGCGGCGCATCCTCGACGACGACCGGCTCGCCGCCGTCGGCGATCGCCGCCAGCGCAGGCGAGAGTGGGAAGCGCTCCGGGAACGCTTCGTGCATCCGCTCGAGCACGTGATTGGCCACGCGCGGGCCGACCATCTGCAGCAGGACGGAAGGCGCCATCGGCATGCCGAGCGACATGACCGCCTCGTCCACGTCCTCGACCGGGGTGCCGTGCTCGACGGCGTCCATGATCACGCGCGTCATGCGCGTCAGCACGCGGTTCACGACGAAGCCCGGCGCGTCGTTGACGAGGATGGGTCGCTTGCGCAGCTTCTGGCCGACGTCCCACACAGTCGCGAGCGCCACGTCGTCTGTCTCGGCGGCGCGCACGACTTCGAGCAGCGGCATCACCCCCACGGGATTGAAGAAGTGCATGCCGGCGACGCGTTCGGGCCGGCGTAGATCGGCGGCCATGTCTGTGATCGAAAGGGCCGACGTGTTCGTCGCGACCACACAGTCGTCGCGCACCACCCGTTCCAACTCCGCGAACACCTGCTTCTTCACCTCGAGTTCCTCGAACACCGCCTCGAGCACGAGGTCGCAGTCGGCGAAGCCGTCGTAGTCCGTGCTCCCCGAGACGAGTGAACAAAGGAAACGCGCCTTGCCTTCCTCGTAGCGGCCCTTGGCGACCTGGCTGTCGATCTCCGCGCGGATGTCGGCGAGCGCGTCGTCGACGATCTCCTGCTTCACGTCACGGATCACGATCGGCAGCTCAAGGCGGCGCAGGAATAGCGCCGCGATCTGCCGCGCCATCAGGCCCGCGCCGACGATGCCGACCTTGCTCACCTGGAGCGGCGGCGCGGTCGGACGAGCGGGATGCTTCTTCGCGCGCAGCTCGACAAGCTGGAATGCGTAGAGCGACGCCTGTGCCTGCGGGCCGGGGAGGAGCTCGCCGATTGCTTCTTGCTCGCGCTCGTAGCCCTCCTCGATCGTCCAATGCTGCGCTCCTTCGATCAGATCGAGGGCGGCGTACGGCGCCGGGGCCGCGCCGTGCACCGTGTCGTCCACGGCCGTGCGCGCTCGGCGGAAGATCGTCTCTGCGTCGGACCAGTCGGGCTCGGGCCGGTCGAGCGGCTGCTCGGCTAGCTCGCGCGCGAATGCCAGCGACTCGTCGACGAACTCGGCCGGCACGAGCAGGCGGTCAGCGATGCCGAGCTCCGCGACCTGCGGGCCCGTGAGCATCCGGTTCTGCCTCAGCGGGTTCGACACGATCACCTTGATCGCGGTCGTGGGCCCGACGAGACGTGGCAGGAGCTGCGTGCCGCCCCAGGCCGGGAACAGTCCGAGGAAGACCTCCGGGAAGGCGAAGTGGCGGACGCCGGCCGAGATCGTGCGGGCCGTGCAGTGCAGCGCCAGCTCGACACCACCGCCCAGGCAGGCGCCGTTGATCGCGGCCACAGTGGGGAACGGCAGCGAGCGGAGTCGCCCGAACAACTCGTGTCCTGCCCGCGCGCCTTCGATCGCGCGCTCGCGCGTGATGTCCGGGAACTCGGTGATGTCTGCGCCGGCTGCGAAGACGTGCGGCTTGCCGGTGATCACCGCAGCGCGAAAGTCGCTGCTCTCGAGCTCGACGAGGAGGCGTTCCAACGATTCGAGCGCCTGCCGGCCGAAGAAGGTCGGCTTCGTCCAGTCCTCGCCGTTGTCGATCGTCACGAGCGCGACATCGCCCGCGCGCGTGAGCTTGAACTCAGTGACCGGCGCCAAGGTTCTCCCACAAGAGCGCTGCGCCCATCCCCATCCCGACGCAGAGCGCCGTCAGCCCGTAGCGCACGTCGGGCCGTTCCTTGAAGCCGTACGCGAGCTGCGCCATCAGCCGCACACCCGTGGCGGCGAGCGGGTGCCCGCAGGCGATCGCCCCGCCGTACGGATTGAGGCGCGGGTCCTCCGGGTCGACGCCCATGCCGTCGCACCAGGTCAGCACCTGCACGGCGAACGGCTCGTTCAGCTCGAAGAGCCCGACGTCGTCGAGCGTGAGCCCGGCTTGGTCGAGCACGCGTTTCGTCGCCGGGATCGGGCCGATGCCCATCAGCTCCGGCTCGACGCCCGCGAACGCGAATGCGACGAGTCGCATCTTGGGCTCGAGCCCGAGCTCGGCGGCCGTCTCCTCCGCGGCGAGGAAGCAGGCGGTTGCCCCGTCGGTGAGCCCCGCCGAGTTCCCAGCTGTGACACGACCGCCCGCGCGGAATGGGGTGCGCAAAGCGGCAAGCGCTTCGAGCGTCGTGTTCGGGCGGAGAAACTCGTCGTTGTCGGCGAGCTTCCAGCCTTCGTCCGTGAAGACGCTCATCGGGACGACGGTCTCGCGCATGACGCCGTTCGTCCAGGCGGCCGCGGCACGCTGCTGGGACTGCACTGCGAAGGCGTCTGCGTCGTCCTTCGTGATCTGCGGAAAGCGGTCGTGCAGGTTCTCGGCGGTCGCGCCCATGGTCACCGCGCTGGTGTCGACGAGACGCTCGGACACGAAACGTGGATTGAAGTCGACGTCCTCGCCCATCGGATGGTGTCCCATGTGCTCGACGCCGCCGGCGAGCACGATGTCGCACGCGCCGTACGCAATCTCACCGGCCCCGGCGGTGACGGCCGTGAGGGCACCGGCGCACATGCGGTCGACCGCAAAGCCGGGAACGGACTGCGGGATGCCGGCGAGCAGCGCGACGTCACGCCCAAGAGTCAGCCCCTGGTCCCCGACCTGGGCCGTTGCCGCGTAGATGACGTCGCCGATCCGCTCCGGTGGAACCTCCGGGTTGCGGCGCAGCAGCTCGCGCACGACCTTGACCGCCATGTCGTCGGCGCGCGTTTTCCAGAAGATGCCTTGCGGCCCCGCGCGGCCGAAGGCCGTGCGCACGCCGTCGACGAACACGACCTCCCGACGTTCCATCCTGACGAGTCTACGCGGAGGCTTCGAGCTGCTCGCGCAGGTCCTCGAGCTCCCAGCAGTTCGCCGCGAGCGGGTCGCGGTGGAACTGGATCAGGAGTGTGCCGCCCGTCTCGAGCTTGCCGTCGCGGCAGGCATTCAGCAACCGTCGGTACGGATCCAGCCCGTCGCCGGGCGCGTAGACCGCCTCGGGCGGCTCGTTCTCGTAGCGCGGGTCGGGCTCGCTCGCCGAGAGATAAGGCAGGTTCGCGACGACGAGGTCGACCGGCTCGGTGAGCGGCTCCAGCAGGTCTCCCTGGACTACGTGCACCCGATCTTCGACACCGTGGAGCTTTGCGTTCTCCCGGGCGAGCTCGACCGCTGCGGCGCTCGTGTCGGTCGCCCACACCTCGACCTGTGGGCGGTTGACCGCGAGCGCGATCGCCACCGCGCCGCTGCCCGTGCCGACGTCGGCGATGCGCATCGGCACTCCGTCGATCCGCTGCAGGGCCTCGTCGACGAGCCGCTCCGTCGATGCGCGGGGAGTGAACACCTGTCCGGGTGCAGTCAGCAGCGGGAGGCCGTAGAAGGATGTTTTCATAAGCTCTTGCGGTGGTGGACTGGGCGGAGCACGCACGGCGTGAAGACCAACGCTACCGGGACGGCGAGGTGCGACTGCCGGACGCGGAGGATCAGGACGCCCGCCAGCGCCAGTTGACGCGGATGGGCAACGCCGCCGCAGGCGTGGGTCTGGCAGAGCTCATGGGTGGCGATACGGAGGGAGCGCGGGAATGGTTCGCAAGGGCCGTCGGCCGTTACCGGGAGAGCTATGAGCTCGCGCCGCCCGGAAGTTGGGGCCGGCCGATCGCGATCCTGAAGGCGCGCATTCTCAGCAGCGACTGGGACGAGGCGGAGGCCGACGCGCGCTGGGCGCTCGAGCAGGGCGCTGCCGACGCGGAATCGCCGATCGGGCGTTACGCCGGCGCACTCGCTCTGCTCGTGCTCGGCCGTGACGAGGAAGCGCGTGTACTCGCGGACGGGCTGCGAACGCACGAAGACTTCCCCGCACCTGTGGGAGATGCACTGGCGTTCATCGCGGCCGAGGATCCGCTCGGGTACATCGAGGCGATCGAGGCCGTGCTCGAATCCTTCGAGACGCGCGACGACTACCTCGAGGATCTGCCGGCCGCGGACACCGTGGTCGTGCTGCAGGCGCTCGCGGCGCGCCGCGACATGGCCGCGGAGCTCAGTTCGCCGCTGCTGCCTTAGTGCGCGGGTGGATGCGCGAACATCGTCAGCACGATCTTGTCCGCGTCGTCGTCTTCGAGGTCTCGCGCAGCGCTCAGGAATGTCGACATCAGCTCGAGCGCGCGTTCGATCGTCAGCTTCAGCTCGAGCTGCGCGCTCCGAAACGTGCCGTCGGCCGAATAGAGCGCGTGCGCACGCTGTACCTGGTCGATCATCGCCGCCTGGATGTCCTTGGCACCGCCTGCCGCGAGCAGTTCGGGCGCGACGCGGAAGACCTTCGCCACGGCGCGGTACGGTTTCTCGCGTCCGCGTCCGTTCTCGTCGGCCAACTCGATCAATCCCGCCTTCAGCAGCATGCGCACGTGGAAGTGCAGATGGCCGGGATCGACTCCGAGTTGCTGGGCGAGCTCTCGGTTCGTGAGCTGCCAGTCGCCTTCCTGACCGAGCATCTCGAGCACGCGCACCCGCAGCGGGTGGCCGAGCGCCTTTAGTTGCTCAGGCTTGTCGAGTACCAGCGTCTCTTGCAAAGAACAGCCCGCCCCTTTTGTCGTCCGGGGGCACTTCTACATATAGACGCGGGCCTGTCAAGCTCGAAGGTCGGCTGCAGCAGCGCGATCGAGGATTGCAATGGTTCTGCCGTTCCGCGCACGGACGAGGCTGGCGGGCGTCTCGGGGCCCGGCTTCGAGGCAAAGGCACGCCGTGCAGCGTCGGCCTTCTCGGCGCCGGCGACCGCGAAGACGATCTCGTGCGCGCTGTTCAGCGCGGGAATGCTGAGGGTGACCCGGTCGACGAACGGCTCCAGCCCGGGCGCCGCCGGCAGGACCCGCCTGCGCTCGTGCAGGGTCGGTGCACTCGGGAACAGGGATGCGACGTGACCGTCCTTGCCGATGCCGAGGAGCTCGAGGTCGAACACGGTGTCGCCGAGCTCTCGTTCGTAGTCGGCGGCGGCTTGGTCTTTCCCGAGCTCACCCTTGATGCGGTGGACCGCGCGCGGGTCGCGCTCGAGCTGGTCGAGCAGCGTGCGTTTCGCAAGTGCGTAGTTCGAGAGGTCGTCATCGGGTGGAACGCAGCGTTCGTCGCTCCACCAGATCTCAGTGTTGCTCCAATCCGGCTCGCGCTTCGCTGCTTCCTCGTACGCCTGCTCGGGCGTTCTGCCACCCGTGAGCGCGATGTGTCCGCCTTCACGCGCCGCGCGTGCCAGTCGCTCCGCGACCGCTGCGGCTACTTCGTCCGCGTCCTCGACAATGACGAGCTCGATGTCGTCGCTCACGAATCGCCGGCTGCGAGCTCTTTCGATCTTTCCATCGCTGCTTGTATCGCGTTCAGGAACGCAGCGCGTACACCCGCTTGTTCCAACTCCCGGATTGCGTAAATCGTGGTCCCGCCGGGTGATGTCACCGCTTCGCGCAGCTCGACCGGGTGCATCTCCTCGTCGCGGAGGAGCTTGGCGGTCCCGAACATCGTCTGGACAACGAGTTGCGTCGACGTCTCGCGCCCGAGGCCGAGCAGGATTCCCGCGTCGATCATCGCTTCCGCGAGCAGCGCGAAGTATGCGGGCCCGGAGCCGGACACGGCGGTGACGGCGTCCATGTAGCGCTCCGGCACGCGCACGACCCTGCCCAGATGTGCGAGCACGTCCTCCGCGAGGTCGAGCTGCTCGTCGTCGGCGTGTGCGCCCGCGCAAATGCCGGCGATGCCCTCGTGCACGAGAGCGGGGGCGTTCGGCATGGCGCGCACGACCGGAACGCCCGCTGCGAGACGTGCCTCGATCTGCGCAGTCGGAATCGCGGCGGCGACGGAGAGGACCGTCTGTTCGGGCGTGAGCAGCCCGCCGATCTCGCCGAGCAGGACGTCGAAGTCCTGCGGCTTGACCGCGATCACAACCAGCCCGGCATCGGCGACCGCCTCGGGGTTGGACAGGGTTGCCTTGACACCGTGGCGGTCGGCGAGCTCCTTCAGCCGCTCCTCACGCCGCGCGGTGACGACGATGTCTCCCGGCTTCCGCCAGCCCGAGCTGAGCAACCCTGCCAGCAGGGACTCGCCGATGCGCCCGGCGCCGAGAATCGCGATCTTCCGGTTCGCAGCCATCTCCGCAGTCTAAGAACCCAGAGCGGCGAGGTAAGGGCCGAGTGTCTTCTCGTCGCGGAAGACGAACCGCGCCAGCTCGACGGAGGGATGCTCAGCGAGGGCCGCCTTCGTGGCCGCGATCGCGACCGGCGCCGCGAGCTCCACCGGGTAGCCGTACGCACCGGTCGAGATCGCGGGGAACGCGAGCGACCCGCAGCCGAGCTCGTCTGCGAGCTCGATCGCGCGGCGGTGGCACGACGCGAGCAGTTCGGCCTCGCCTTCGCCGCCGCCGCGCCAGATCGGGCCGACGGCGTGGAGCACGTACTTCACCGGCAGCGCCCCGCCCGAGCTCGGCTTCACGTCTCCGGGGTCGCAGCCGCCGAGCAGGCGGCACTCCTCCAGGATCGACGGCCCACCCGCGCGGTGAATCGCGCCGTCCACGCCGCCGCCGCCGAGCAAGCTGGGATTCGCCGCGTTGACGATCGCGTCGACTTCCTGTTCCGTAATGTCGCCGAGGACGAGCTCGATCACGCGTACGCCGGCCGCGGGAAACGGACCGGCCGTTCCTCGGGCAGCGGTATCAGCCCGTGTGCGAAACCCATCGTGAGGTAGAGGCCGGCCAGGCCGCCCCATTCGCCGTAGGGCGCGAGCAGCTCGGCGGTCTCGTGCGCCTCCACCCAGCGGCCGCGCAGCCGCGACATCAGCTTCACCAGTGCGAGGTCGCCGACCAGTCCACGCTCGTAGCGTCCGAGCCCTTCGAGGCAGACCACGCCGGCCGACCACGGCCCGAGGCCCCTCTGCCGCTCGATGAACGCCGCCGCCTTCGCCGTGGGCAGCGCGTGCAGCCGCTCCAGATCGGTGGAGCGGCAGATCCGGACGAGCGCCGCCGCGCGACTCGCGTGCAAACCGAGCTGGCGCAGCCGCACCGGCGCGAACCGTGCCAGCGATGTGCACGTCGGCGGCGCATGGAGATCGGTTCCGTCCACGCGCGACTCGACGGCGCGCACGACGATGCGCTCGAGTTGCCGCGCTCTGCGCGAGTCGATCAGCTGCCCGCAGAACGCACGCAGCAAGCTCTGTGCCACCGTCGGCAGCCGAAGCTGCCGCATGCCCTGGAACCGCGAAGCCGTCTCGCCGATGAGCGGATCACGCGCGAAGCGGTGCAGGAACTCGGTGTGGTCGGCGTCGAGGGCGAGGACGAACCGCAAACGCTCCAGACCTTCTTCGCTCGCGGCGCCCAGCACCACGCTTCCATCCAGCGTCTGCCTCGCCGTCGCAACCTCCACGCGCTCGCCGACACGCAGCGCCGTCGTCAGCGTCCCGTCACGGACGTGCCGCGTTGCATCGCTCGCGTGCTTCATGCAGAGAGCGAGCGTGTACGGGCCGGCGGGGCGAACGACCCGCTCGAGGTTCAACTCTTGCGGTGTGCTGCGGTCTCGGCGTCCACGCCGAGATCGTACGCGCGGCGGAGGATCGGCTCCGCCTCGTCGCCTTGCCCTTGCTCCTGGAGGAGCGAAGCCCAGTCGAGCGAGGCCATCCCCGCGGTGTGTCTCCGGCCGTGCACGGTCAGAAGATCGACTGCACGCCGATACGTCTGGATTGCGGCCTCGGTGTCGCCGTCGAGCGCCAGTCCGCGAGCCAGTGCCCAACAGGCCGACCCGAGCTCCGGCCCATGAAAGTCCCCGAAGATCGCCAGCGCATCCCTCGCGAACTCGACCGCCCGACCAGCGTCGCCCTCGAGCACGGCCAGGCGAGACTCGCCGATGCGCAGCATTCCGAGGTCGACAGGTTCCGGAGAGGGGCCCAGGAGCCGTGCGGCGATTTCGAGTTGCTGCCGCGTTTCCTCAACGTGCCCCTCCATTGACTCGATGCCGGCCGCAAGGAGGTAGCCGCGCGCGAGCTGTAGCGTGTTGTCGGTTGCCTCGAGGAGCGCGATCGCCCTGCGGATTTGCGTGAGCGCTTCCGCCGAACGACCTTCGATCGCGGCCACACGAGCGAGTGACCAGTAGAGCCGCACGCGGGTGTAGCCGTCGGCAGAATCGCCCACCCGGCCCAACGCTTCGCGAACGACATCGGCTGCGCGGTCGTAGTCCCCTGCATCGCTCAGCGCATAGCTCAGGAACGTTGCATAGCGGACCTGGAGCGTCACGTCCTCGGGCGTCGACTCGGTTACGTCTTCGAGGCATTGCTCGAAGAGCCGCGCGGCGCGGTCGGGTGCGCCGAGAGCGGCGTAGGACTGGCCGAGAGTCGAGTACACGTCGGGGCGAAGATGGGGGGGAACACGCTTGTACTCGAGGGCGGACTCCAGCCGTTCGACCGCGTCGAGGTGATTGCCGCGCTGGGCGGCCGCGAGCCCGAGCCCAATCGCAGCTCGACTCGCCGAGATCCGATCGCCCGACGCGTGCGCGTCCGCGAGGACCTCCTGAAGCTTCTGCTCGGCCGAGGTCGTGTCGGACTCGAGGCGAAGCTGAAGTTCTGCGTCCGCAAGCTTGAGCTCGCGGTCGTCGACCTCGCGAATGTCACGGCCGGTCTCGAGATACTCGACCGAGACCCCCAGCTTCTGCGCCAGCTTGCGGAGTGCCTTGACCGACGGCGTGCGGGCGCCCGCTTCGATCCGCGAGATGTATGCATACGAGACTCCGGGAGATGAGAGATCCCGCTGGGAGAAGCCCCGCGCCAAACGCAAGCGTTTGAGGCGGGCTCCTATGCCCTCTGTCGTGTCGCCCTCGGTCACGCTGAATGGGATCATCAGGAGTTCTCGGACATAAGTCAAATTCCCTTCTGGGGCCACGCTCTGTCAATCGGCGCTTCCTCATGACAACATAAGCCCCTCGATTTGCGGATTCTGTCTGGGAGGAGGGGAACCTATGCATCCCTGGGGCGACTGATTTGACGTTTAGCGGGCGGGGGCGCCTGTGGCGTTCCCCGCCCGGTTTACTACCCGCCTGATGGCTTCAGGGCTCGCGGTCGCGTTCTACGGGCTCCTGCTCGTGCCCGGCGCGGTCCTGGTCTGGCGGCGGCCTGTCTTCGCGCTCTACGCGTGGATCGTCGGCCTGGCCGCCCACAACGCCGTCATGGCAACGCTCTACGGCGCGGGCGTTCGCGGCGCGACTCTGACCGCCGTTCAGGCGTGGAAGGAGATCCTGCTCGGCGTCGCGCTCGCGCGGGTCGCCCTCGAGGTCCTCCGCACCAGCCGGCTTGCCTTTCGGATTCACCCCGCCGACGTTCTCGCCCTCGCGTTCGCGGCACTCGTCTGCGTGTACGCGGTCCTGCCGCAAGACTGGCTCGGCGGAACGGCCGACCGGTCGGCGGTCGGCCTCGCGCTCAAGCACGATCTCGTTCCGGTCGGCGCCTACTTCCTCGGCCGCTCCGTGATCCTCCGCGGCGAGGAGCTCGTCCGGCTCGTCTGGACCGTCGTCGGTACGGCAGCTGCCGTCGCCGTGCTCGGGCTCCTCGACGACTTCTTGGTTCCGATCTCGTGGTGGCGCGACTCCGCGGTCGTCGACTACTTCCACAAGCACCTCGGCTACGACTACCACGGCACCGGCCGCCTGCCGGAGAACTTCGTGTTCAACAACGGCGGCGATGCGGCGGGGTTCTACCGCCGGCTGGTGTCGACCTTCCTCGGGCCGCTCGCGAGCGCGTACGCGTTCGTTGTGGCGCTATTGCTCGGCGCCGCGTTCCTGCGCCGGCCCCGCATCCTGATCCCGTTGAGTGCGGTGATCTTTGCGGGACTGCTCTTTACCTTCTCGCGTTCGTCACTGCTTGCGCTCGCCGCCGGTTTCGTCGTGCTTGCCTTCGTCACACGGCGCTGGTGGCCTATTGCTGCCGTGATCGCGACGCTGGCCGTCAGCGTTGCCTGGGTGCACGTCTTCCCGCACGTCGCGCCGCAAGGGAAATGGACGCAGCAGGACCTGGTGCAGCAACGCAACAACGCGAAGCAACAACCGGGTGCGAGCGGCAGTGCCGGCAGCATCGACGAGCCTTCGATTCATAGCCATTGGGTCAGCCTTCGCGAAGGTGTGCGCACCGTCGTCCACCATCCGCAGGGCTTCGGGCTCGGCAACGCGGGCCAGACGGCCTCGCGCACCGGGACGGCGATCAAGGCCGGGGAGTCGAACTACACGGAGATCGGCGCCGAGACTGGGTTGTTCGGGGCGCTGCTTTGGATCGGGTGGGGGCTCGCGATCTTCGCCGGCCTCGTCACGACTGCGCGCCGCACGCGCTGGTGGGCGGCCGGCGGCATCGCGGCAGCATTCGGAGCGTCCCTCGTGCTCGCTGTCCAGACGGATGTCATCGGCGACCCATGGATTGCGTATTGCCTCTGGGCCCTGGCCGGGATCGCACTTGCACCGGTAGCGTTGCCGGCTGATGGCGATCGATCCGCGCGTGGACATCGGCCACGTCCACCTGAAGGTGAGCGACATCGACCGCGCGCTGGCGTTCTACCGTGACGTCCTCGGCTTCGAAGAGATGCAGCGCTACGGCGACCAAGCTGCGTTCATCTCCGCCGGTGGATACCACCACCACATCGGTCTCAACACGTGGGAGTCGAAAGGCGGTTCGCCGCCACCGCCCGGCACGACCGGCCTCTACCACGTAGCGATCCGCTATCCGGACCGCAAGGCGCTCGCGCAGGCGTTGAAGCAGCTCGTCGAGGCCGGGATCCCGCTGAGCGGCGCGACCGACCACGGCGTGAGCGAGGCGATCTATCTCCGGGATCCCGACGACAACGGCATCGAGCTCTACCGCGACCGTCCGAAGGAGGAGTGGCCGCGCGCGGGTGACGGCAGCATGTCGATGGTCTCGGAGCCGCTCGACCTCCAGACGCTGCTGGCCGAAGCGGACTGACGATGCGTTTCAGTCGCCGTCGACTCGCGACTTTCCTGGGCCTCTTCCTCGCGTCGCTCTTCTGCGTCGCACTCGTCCTCGTGCGCGACGCGCACACAGGGAACGTCGACTTCCGCTACCTGATCTGGAATCTCTTCCTCGCGTGGATTCCGTTTGCGCTTGCGGTCTTCGTCTACGACCGTTGGCGGCGCCGTCGCGGCGGCATGCTGCTCCTGGTGCTGGGCGGGTTCTGGCTGCTCTTCTTCCCGAACGCGCCGTACATCGCGACCGACTTCGTCCACCTGCAGCACGACCCGCTGGCTCCGTACTGGTACGACGCGGTCACGATCGCCGCGTTCGCCTGGATGGGTGTGATCCTGGGCTTTGCTTCCCTGTACTTGATGCAGACCGTCGTCCGTCAGTGGCGGGGCGCGGTCGCGGGCTGGGTCTTTGCGTTCTTCGCAATCGGCTTGGGCTCGCTCGGGATCTATCTCGGCCGTTTCTTGCGCCTCAATAGCTGGGACGCGGTCGAGCATCCAAGCGTCCTGCCGCGGATCCTTCACACCGTGGCGCGCGACCCCTTCGCCTACCAGGAGGCGATCACGGTGACACTGGTGTTCACCCTGGCGCTGAGCTTCGCGTACTTCCTGCTCTACAACTTCGCGGCGGTCGGCCTGGAGCTCGACGCAGAGCGCTGATCGGGAGGATTAGGCCGCGGTTAGGGCTGCCTCAGCTCATCTCAGGGTCTTCGGAAAGGAGACCCAATGACCGTTCGAGCACTTTTCTCACTGGCGGCCGTCGTGGCCGATCGGGCTCATTTCAGCGGGGCTCATTCGGGCCGGCGTGGACAGCGGCACCCGTACCGTCACGGCGGGACGGCTCCAGGTTCAGTGGAGCTCGTCGATTCCCGAGGAGATTTCCCAGCTTTCCTGGAACGGATCGCCAAACCTCACGAACTCCTGGGAGCATCCGTTCTGCCCCGGCGGCGATTCTGAGTACTTCGGTAACAGCTGGGGAACAAGCGGCGGTGCCGACTTCGTCTCGCCCGTCGGCTGGGGAACGAAGGGCACGTGGTCAGACCAGGGCAGCTAAGGTGTGCGCGTCGACTCGGCGGCCTCGGGATGTTTCGGGACGAGCGGCATACCGGTTCAGACCAAGTACCGCTTCTTCGATCAAGGGAGCGGGGTCGACCGGATTCTCGTCCACCGCAAGTTCTCTTTCGGGTCGACACCTTTCATTCACGACTTCCGTCCCTACATCCCGCGTCTTTACCCACGGGACCGCTACTCGGTCGTGATCCATCCCGACGGAGCCGGCACCGCGCTGGCGACAGAGGTTGGGAACGACTGCGAGTTCGGCTGCGCGGTATCCAACTGGAACGGGACGTGGTTCGCGATCCACGATCCGGCTTCCGGGCGAGGCATGATCGTTCGCCATCTCTTCTCGTCGATTCCGGTGCCCTATGGATCGACATGGACGGGGGCTCGTGGACGACGTCCTCGTCCGTGCTGTTGCTCCAGCCGCCGGGCGGGTTCTCCGGATCGGTGAGCGAGGTCGAATCGTTCTGCTTCTACGACGCTGAGAGCTGGACGCCCGGCCTCGTCACGCCGCCGTCCTGCTGAGCAAACCGATAGGTCCCAGGGACAGTCCCTGGGACCTATCTCCGCCGGGCGGTTGCGCTACAACTAAGACGTGGCCTCCAAGCCCGTCGAGCAGCTCGATTCCGTCGTGATCCGGTTCGCCGGGGACTCCGGCGACGGGATGCAGCTGACCGGCGGCCGCTTCACCTCCGAGACGGCGCTGGTCGGTAACGACCTGGCCACGTATCCGGACTTTCCGGCCGAGATCCGCGCCCCGGCAGGCTCCCTCCCGGGCGTCTCCGGCTTCCAGCTCCACTTCGCCGACCACGACATCCTCACGCCGGGCGACCAGCCGAACGTCCTCGTCGCCATGAACCCCGCCGCATTGAAGACGAACCTCAACGACCTGCCGCCGAGCGGGATCCTCGTCGTCGACAAGGACGCATTTACCGACCGCAACCTGACGAAGGCGGGCTACGACGGCAATCCGCTCGAGGACGGATCGCTCGAGTCGTTCGAGGTCCATGCGATCCCCCTCACGTCGATGACGATCGAGGCGCTGAAGGAGATCGAGGGCATCACGAAGCGCGAGGCGGAGCGCGCCAAGAACATGTTCGCGCTCGGGCTGATGTCCTGGCTCTACGGGCGTCCCACCGAGGGGACGATCGCCTTTCTCGAGTCGAAGTTCGCGAAGCGGCCCGAGATTGCTGCGGCGAACGTGAAGGCGTTCCAGACCGGGTACGCGTTCGGCGAGACCACCGAGGCGTTTGCTGTGCAATACGAGGTCAAGCCGGCGACGATGAAGCCGGGGCTCTACCGCAACATCACGGGCAACCAGGCGCTCGCGTACGGGCTCATTGCGGCGTCCGTCAAGTCAGGCCTGCCCCTGTTCCTCGGCGCGTACCCGATCACGCCGGCATCGTCCGTTCTCGAGGAGCTTGCGCGCCACAAGAACTTCGGCGTGCGCACATTTCAAGCGGAAGATGAGATTGCCGCCGTCGGCGCGGCGCTCGGCGCGAGCTTCGGCGGCTCGCTCGGCGTCTCTACCTCGAGCGGCCCGGGCATCGTGCTGAAACAGGAGACGATCGGGCTCGGGATCACGCTCGAGCTGCCACTCGTGATCGTCGACG